>JAJRPS010000001.1 GCA_024280635.1 Bacteroidota bacterium
TATACCACAGTATTTATCTAAAAAAAAGTTTGATAAAGTTTTAAGAGGTACGAATGAGCAATGTGGTAAAGAAGGAAAGAATAAAGGTAAAGGTAAAGGAATGGGTAAAGGTAAAGGTAAAGGTAAAGGTGGTCACGGTCAAGGAAGAGGTCGTGGCAGAAACAATGGTTGGTAGTTTGTATTATAAATAATGAGATTTTCTGAAAAGAATTTTTTATTATTTTTCAAATTTTGTGGTTAAGAACTCTGATCTATTTTTGGGGAATACTATCATGGAGTCAAACGACCAATCTTATAGATTTTTTATTACCTTTGAGCATAACATTAACCCAAACAATGCATAAACGGGACGTTAGGCATTATATACAAAATCAGATGAGAATTCAAGAAATTAAGGGGGAGTGAAACATATGAAATCAAAAGAAATATTTAATAGAATAGAAAACATAATTAACAATAACGTTAACAAATCTGACAATTCAAAAATTGACAATGAATCAGAAAAAGAGAATAAGTCTGATAAAACTGAGTTTAAAGATATATTGTATTTATTAATGCAGTTATTCTTAAATGTCTTAAAAGCACCATTTAAAATAGTTGCTAAATATTTAAGAGATGAGATTATTATAGCAGTAAAAAACGATGCCAAAATTTATATGCTAATTATGGTTATAATGGGAGTCTTATTTGTTATTTTTCCTGTAATATGGCTTTTTATTTCTATTGCAGTAGGGGTTTACTGTTATGATAAGGGATATACAATACTAATATCAATAATATATTCTATCGGTTTTCAATTGGTCAGTTTTATTTTGATTAGTTTAATTGCATTAATTGCATCAAAGAAACTTAATTCTTTAAAAGTTTTGAAAAAACTAATTAAATATAATAAATAGATAAACTGTTTATGACTTTAATTATATAATGATAATAAAACATAGTTAAAAATATATTTTGAATAAATAAAAAAGACAATGGCTAACAAAAAAAATATACTGCATACCGCAATTACCTGTATATGAAAATTGAGAAATCAAAATAAAATTAGTCATAACTTGAAAATAATTGCTTAAAAAAGCGGTACGTAGCATATTTAAACCATTGTAGGCATTAAGTGTTCAAAATCGGTTAAAATTTCCGAAAAACCTTCTCAAACAGCAATCTGTTTTCTTTTTGCAATAATGCGAATTTGCTCAGGAAAAAGAGTGGTGGTATTTTCGCCAAATTTGAAAATAGCTGTTTAAATCAAACTGTAGAAATCAGCTAGACCGTGAAAAACGCTTTTTAAATAGAATTGCAGAATATTGCGCAAGAATTTAGCCAAGTAGTTGCAAAACATCCCAAAGTTGCAGAATTTAGCACGGAATTATCGAAAAACAGTCTTTCGCTAGTTTGATATTGGTTTTCAAAATTAAACTTCATAATTAAAAAGGGCGAAATTTTGTTTGGCAAAAAGTTGCATTTGCTAGTTGAATCTACCGCTTTTTGATTAATGGTTTAAACTTACAAAATGTAAACTTAAATCGTATATTTGTAGTCCAAAATAAAATTATGAGAACAAAATCACTCAAAAAAAATAAGATAAATGTCATTACACTAGGATGTTCTAAAAACGTCTATGATAGTGAAGTGCTTATGGGGCAACTCAAAGCAAGTGGTAAAGACGTTGTACATGAAGAAGAAGGTAATATTGTTGTTATTAATACTTGTGGATTTATCAATAATGCCAAAGAAGAATCTGTAAATACCATTTTAGAGTACATGCAGCAAAAAGAAGAGGGAATTGTAGATAAGGTTTTTGTAACAGGTTGTTTGAGTGAGCGCTATAAACCCGATTTAAAAAAAGATATTCCTAATGTAGATGCTTATTTTGGTACCACACAGTTGCCACAATTATTAAAAGCATTAGGGGCAGATTATAAGCATGAATTAATAGGAGAACGCTTAACAACAACTCCACAAAATTATGCCTATTTAAAAATAGCAGAAGGTTGTGATCGTCCTTGTAGTTTTTGTGCCATACCTTTAATGCGTGGTAAACATAAATCCACACCAATAGAAAATTTAGTTATTGAGGCTGAAAAATTAGCAGCAAAGGGTGTTAAAGAATTGATTTTAATAGCACAAGATTTAACCTATTATGGTTTAGATATTTATAAAAAAAGAAATTTAGCAGAATTACTAGAAAACTTAGTAAAAGTAGAAGGTATTGAGTGGATTCGCTTGCATTATGCTTTCCCTACTGGTTTTCCTATGGATGTATTAGAGTTGATGAAAAAAGAGCCTAAAATATGTAATTATTTAGATATACCTTTGCAGCATATTTCTGATAAGATTTTAAAGTCAATGAAACGGGGTACAACACAAGCAAAAACCACAAAGTTAATTAAGGATTTTAGAGCGTTAGTGCCAGAAATGACTATCCGTACTACTTTAATTGTTGGGTATCCGGGAGAAACAGAAGCCGATTTTGAATTGTTGAAAAATTGGGTAACTGAAATGCGTTTTGAGCGTTTAGGGTGCTTTACCTATTCACATGAAGAAAATACAGGAGCTTATGCTTTAGAAGATGATGTTCCAGAAGCTGTAAAACAAGAGCGTGCCAATGCAATTATGGAAATACAAGGGCAAATTTCATGGGAACTGAATCAGGAACATATTGGCAAAACTTATCGTTGTATGATTGATCGTAAAGAAGGTGGTTATTGGGTTGGACGTACGGAGTATGACTCGCCAGATGTTGATAATGAAGTGTTAATTGATGCAGAAAAATTTTATGTAAAACAAGGTGAATTTGCAAACATTAAAATTACCGAAGCTACAGATTTTGATTTGTATGGTGACGTAGCCGAATAATACCAGTTTAACATCAAAACACTCGGTATAAATAACAACAATAATGATTAAAAAAAATGCTATTCTTTTAAAAGGGAATAGCATTTTTAATTGGTATAGTACTGAAAGTTGCGCCTTGATTTTTCGGATTATGGAAAGTTAGTTTACTGTGGGCTAAAACGGCAACTATGTTTTAAAATGGCTATCGCCCCGCGATTAACTCAAATCTTCAGTCATAATTTCCAAAAGCTCATCGTTGTCCGAAAACAATACAAATTCACCATTTTTTATATATGATATTTGACCCGTTTCTTCTGATACTATTAATACCGTAGCATCTGTTTTTTCAGTAATACCAAAAGCGGCTTTATGTCGTAACCCAAACCTACTAGGGATGGATTTACTATTAGAAATAGGTAAGATGGCACGTGTGGCAGTAATTTTATTTCCCTCAACAATAGCAGCACCATCATGTAGTGGGCTATTTTTATAAAAGATACTTTCAATAATGGGTTGTGTTAGTGTTATATTCATAGCATCACCAGTATTTTTAATAAAATCTAAATTATTTTTTCTTGCAAATACCAATAATACACCTGTTTTGGTAAGGGCTAATTTTTCGCAAGCATTTATAACTGCTTCCACATCAGTTGTAGCGCTCAGTGTAGTTTGAGTGAAATTGAGATTTTGTAAAAATTTATTATTAGTCAATACTTTTGTAGAGCCAATCATGAGTAAAAACTTTCTAATTTCTTGTTGAAAAACAACAATTAAGGCAAAAACACCCACGCTAATAAATTTCCCTAAAATACTACTTAAAACATCCATGTGTAGTGCTTTGGTAAGCTCCCATATAAGATAGACCATTACAATACCAATAAAAATATTAATAGCAACGGTGCCTTTCACTAATTTGTAAACATAGTAGAGTAGTAGAGCAACCAAAGCAATATCAATGGCGTCAATAAAGGAGAAATCTAAAAAATTTAAGGATTCTAACACAGTGTTCTTTTTTGTAAAAATAGAAAATTTAATTGATTTTAGCGCTATAAATTGCAATCACAATCGGGTAATTGCTTGGTGTCATAAATAAATAGCGTATTACTTATTTTAATGTTTTGAGATTGGATGGGTTTTATAAGTTGTAAAAATGTGTAAAATGCCTTAAAAGTAATGTTTTCATCAAAATTTAAATGAATAAGGGTTGGTTTGCCTTCAGATGCAAAATCGGCAAACTCTTTTATTTCTTTTACAAGATGTTTTTCATCATTTTGCGTACCTTCTAAAGTTATTTTTCCGTTAGCACTTAAATTAACAGAGATGTTAAAGTAAGGCATATACGTTTTAGGATGCTTTTTTAAATAGAATTTTGAAAACTCACTATTTGGTAAGCGTTTAAAAGTATTGTTGTAAGTAATATCCTTTTCTTTAAACCGTATAACAGTTGACTTGTTAGGGGTAAATACTTCGGTAGGAATGTTTTTTAAAAGGGTATTGCCAAAAACAACTTGTTTTTTTGTTTTACAGGAAACAAGAGTTAAAATTAAAGTAATGAGTAATATGCCTTTTTTCATGATTCATATTTTTTATAATGCTATTTTTATCTGCAAGAGAAAAAAATCTTTCAATCTTTCAATCTTTCAATCAATTGTATACACTCCATAGCTTCTTTTACATCATGTACTCGTAAAATTTTAGCACCTTTGTATAGTGCGAGTGTATTTAATGCTGTGGTTCCATTTAAGGCGTGTTGCGCATCGGTTTCTAATACATTGTAAATCATAGATTTTCTTGAAAAACCTGCTAGTAAAGGAAAGTCAATTGCTTGAAAAAGTTCTAATTCGTTTGCTAATTGATAATTATGCGTAATAGTTTTTCCAAATCCAAAACCAGGGTCAACAATAATATCATTAATTTTATGCTGTTTTGCTAAAGCTATTTTTTCGGAAAAATAGTGTAATACCTCAAGCGTTACATTTTTATATTCAGGACTTTCTTGCATGTTTTGAGGCGTCCCTTTCATGTGCATCATAATGTACGGAACGTTTAAATGACCAACAGTTTGCATCATATTTTTATCCATATTACCAGCCGAAATATCATTAATAATTGCTGCACCTTCATGTATACATGCTTTGGCAATTTCACTTCTAAACGTGTCAATAGATAAAATTATTTCAGGAAAAGTGGTAACTAATTTTTGTACAACAGGCAATATGCGTTGCATTTCTTCTTCCGTAGTAATATGTTTGGCATTTGGGCGAGAGCTATACGCACCTAAATCAATAAAAGTAGCACCTTCAGCAAGCATTTTATCTACTTGTTGTACTGCTAAAGTTACCGAATTGCTTTTTCCTCCGTCATAAAAAGAATCTGGAGTTAAGTTAACAATTCCCATTACTTTTGGACGGTCTAAAGCAATTAAATTGCCTTTACAGTTTATTGTCATCTTTTAGTTTTAAAATAATTTGCTATTGAGTAAAAAATCAACGAAATTTACGCAAAATAAATAAGTATCCATGCAAAAAACCAACAAACAATATAATGAAGTCGTTAAAACGTGTACCGACTTGTTTACTAACAAAATGAAAGATTATGGAAGCGCATGGAGAATTTTACGTTTGCCATCATTAACAGATCAAATTTTCATTAAAGCACAACGCATACGTAGTTTACAACAAAATACAGTACAAAAGGTTGATGAAGGGCAAGCAAGTGAATTTATTGGTATTATCAATTATTCCATAATGGCGTTGATTCAGCTAGAAAAAGGTGTAGTAGAACAACCAGATATGAATTTGGAGGAAGCTGTTGCTTTATATACTGAAAAATTTGAGCAGACGAAAACTTTAATGGAAGCTAAAAATCATGATTATGGAGAAGCATGGAGGGAAATGCGTATATCATCCTTAACCGATTTGATTTTGCAAAAACTATTGCGGGTTAAGCAAATAGAAGACAACCAAGGAAAAACGTTGGTAAGTGAAGGTATAGATGCTAATTATCAAGACATGATTAATTATGCTGTCTTTGCATTGATTTTATTAAAAGAAGAAGAAAATAATTAAAACTAAATTTGTCTATAGTAACATAGTCAAAAGATGATAATTGAATAATATTAAAATAAAATGAATATGAAAGATAAGTTAGTTTACATTTCAAGATTATTAGTAGGGAGTTTATTAATAGTGTCAGGAGTAATAAAAGCCAATGATACATATGGATTTTCATACAAATTAGTAGATTATTTTACAGACGGTGTTTTAGGAATGGAGTTTTTACAACCTTATACTTTACTTATGGCAGCGGTAATTTGTGTTATTGAAATAGTATTGGGGGTGGCATTAATTTTCGGGCTGAAATCAAAATTAGTAACGGGTGTAAACGTATTGATGATGTTATTTTTTACATTTTTAACCTTTTACTCGGCATACTACAATAAAGTTACTGACTGTGGTTGTTTTGGAGATGCCTTAAAATTAAAACCATGGGAAACTTTTTGGAAGGATGTCGTGTTGAGTTTCTTTTCTATCATAGTATACATCTATCATAAAAACATTTTCCCTAATAAATTACAAGAAGATATCAAATATATTGTACCTTCTATATTGCTTATTATTTTGTTTTCAGTAGGCGTTATTGGATGGTGGTTTCCCGTTATTTTTGCAACATTTATTTATGTATTGATGTTTGTTATTAAGCGTTATGATCAAAGTCAATGGCGTTTATTAAGCTTGTCAGTAATAGCAAGTTTAGTATTTATTTTTTATACGCAAAACCATTTGCCAATAGAAGATTTTAGACCCTATGCAATAGGAAAAAATATACAAGAAGGTATGGTGCCAGCACCAGATGCATTACCAGAATTAACAGAATATACATGGACTTTTGATGTAAACGGTAAAACCATAACCAAAACTACTTTTGGAGATTTTCCAGTAGTAGAAGGAGGTACAAATACAGGAGTAACTACAAAAACACTGCGTGAAGCAGAGGAGCCACCTGTACATGATTTTACTATTGAAACAGAAGAAAAAGATGATACCGAACTTATTTTGAGTAAAGATAATGTACTAATGGTTGTAGCGTATGATTTTAAAAAATCAAGTGATGAAGGATTTCAGGTAATAAAAAGAATTACTGATAAAGCGATTACCAATGGCTATACCGTAATTGGTTTAACAGCAGAAGATGCACCAACGAGAGCTTCGAAAATAAAAGAATTTGACTTGAATTTTCCATTCTATTTTTGCGATGGTACAGCTCTAAAAACAGTAGTTCGTTCCAATCCAGGAATTTTAGAAATGGATAAAGCTACTATAAAACAAAAATTGCATTGGAAAGATGTGGATAAGTTAAAATTGTAATAATAAAGATATAAATAAAGTAGAGTTTAAAAACTTACTTTAACCAAAACCTTAGCTATCATAAAATACCTCACATACAAACTCGGTTACGCACTATTAACGCTTTTTGGAGTAATAACAGTAATCTTTTATTTGTTCAATATTTTACCAGGAGATCCTGCAAAAATGATGTTGGGTCAAAATGAGAACAGTGAACAAATTGCTATTATAAAAAAAAAATACGGATTTGATAAACCCATAACGACACAGTATTTATATTATTTAAATGATTTGTCGCCCCTGTCTTTTCATTCCACAGCAACAGATAATTACACCAATCTAGCTACTCAAAAATATAGCGCTACGTCATTATTTACTATTAGCAATACAACTGTAGTATTAAAAGTACCGTATTTGCGAGAATCTTTTGCAAAACAAGGGAAGTCCGTAGGGCAAATTATTAGTGAAACTTTGCCTAATACAGCTATTTTAGCCCTTGCATCTATTGCAATTGCATTGTTAATTGGAATTGTTTTAGGAGTGTTTTCGGCATTGTATAAGGACACGTGGATAGATAAAACCATACAAATTTTAAGTACATTAGGCATGAGTGTACCTTCTTTTTTTAGCGCTATATTATTTGCGTGGTTGTTTGGTTATGTATTACATAAATATACTGGTTTGGAAATGACGGGAAGCCTTTATGAATTAGATGATTTTGGAGAGCAAACACATTTAAAAATCAAAAACTTAATACTACCAGCAATCGTTTTAGGCATTCGCCCGTTAGCAGTAGTAATTCAGTTGATGCGAAATTCCTTATTAGAAGTGTTTAATCAAGATTATATTCGTACAGCAAGAGCAAAAGGATTATCAGAATTGGATATTATAAAAAATCATGCTATCAAAAATGCAATGAACCCTGTTGTTACTGCAATTTCGGGTTGGTTTGCGTCCTTATTAGCGGGAGCAGTTTTTGTAGAGTATATTTTCAATTGGAACGGTTTAGGAAAAGAAATTGTAGATGCCCTTAATAATTTAGATTTACCTGTAATAATGGGTTCGGTAATTATTATTGCTACTATGTTTGTATGCATCAATATTATTGTAGATGTTATTTATGGTTGGTTGGATCCACGAGTTAGTTTGGATGCATGATAAAATGGGCTTAGTGTTGTAAACTTATCTGAGTGTAATTTATAAAAAATATCTACTTCAGTGTCTGAATAAGTTTATATTTGCTTTGTCAATCAATATTTCTATATTTTGAATAGCTATACCTACCTCATTATTATTGCAGTTTTACTTTTTTCGGCAACACGTATTGCTGATATTATTAGTGTATTGTGGTTTAAAAAACCATTATGGGTGCATTTTTATCTAGCAAAAAGAAGATTGCCAGCTTCACAATTAAAAATATTAAGGCAGAATTTTTCATTCTATAGAAAGTTATCCGATCGCAGAAAAAAACATTTTGAACATCGGTTGGCTACTTTTATTGCCTATAAAAACTTTGTAGGAAGACAAGGATGTGTTGTTGATGATGAAAAAAAAGTATGGATTGGTGCTACCGCAGTAATGCTTACTTTTGGAATGCGAAAATATAAACTTCCGTTGTTAAAGCATATATTAGTATACCCAGAAGCATTTTATTCTACTATTAATAAAGAAATGCACAAAGGAGAGTTTAATCCGGAAATGTATACACTAGTCTTATCTTGGGATGATTTTATAGCGGGTTATCAGGATGCAAATGATAATGTGAATTTAGGAATACATGAGTTTACACACGTAATTCATTTAAATAGTGTGCGTTATCGCACCAATACATCTTCATTGTTTATAGCAGGTTTTAATGAAATTCCGAATTTGTTGTTAAACGAAAGGATTAAAAACAAATTGAATACTTCATCATATTTTAGAAAGTATGCTTTGACTAATAAATTTGAGTTTTTAGCGGTAGTGGTCGAAAATTTTATTGAGTCTCCTCAAGAGTTTAAAAGAGAATTTCCTCAACTGTACCAAAAACTACAGCAAATGTTTAATTTTAGGTTTAAAGGGTATTAATTATCATTACAAGTTTATTATCTTAAATATAATGTATCCAATTTCATTTCTTTTTGCAACCAAAGGGTAAGTTCTTTTTTTCTTTTGAAATCTAGACTGTCAATAATTTTATTTTTCCAAACAGCATGTGCCGCTGCAAGGGTGTCTATTTTTATAAAGTCCGATTTTAACTCTTCTGCAAACGATAATGTTTTTAAATCGTAAAAATTAATTTTCGCATCTTTTGATAGTTGTAAAAAGTCTAAAGGTAAGCTTCCGTTTTCCTTATCCAGTTGCTGTTTTAAATTATCAATACTAGCTTGTAAACCGCTAATAATATTATCTTTTTCGTCTAAACGTTTTTGAGCATCTTGATAGGCGCTTGAAATTAAGTCGAAACTTTTTATTTTATTACCTTTTATTTTTAGTGTAAAATCTTTTAAATGTGGGTAGTTGGTTTTTTTTTCGTTTTCTAAATCAGCAATGGTAGCATCGCTTACTTCATCTAAAAACGAAAGTGAAAGAATTTTGTTTTCATGATCTGCTTCAAAACTGTTTAAAAATAATACATCATTGCTCTTAATTTCATTTTTCACAAAGTTTCTAATATCTCTATCTTCATTACTCTTTTCTAGTACTTGTACAAATGTAAAGCCAGCAGGGATAATGGTAAGTATTGCAATGGCTGTTACGGACCATTTTATTTTATTTCGTTTGGCTTCATTAGCATATTTAACCAAAGGGAATGCTAATATTTTTGCAACTACAAATGTAGCAAGAGCAATAAAAATGGTATTGATGGTAAAAAGATACATTCCTCCACCATAAAAATTTGCATCGCGTGTAGCTAAACCGTAACCAACAGTACAAAGTGGTGGCATCAAAGCAGTAGCAATTGCTACTCCAAATATAACAGATGCCATGGTGCCTTTTTTAGATTTGGCAACTATGAGTGCTAATCCTCCAAAAATGGCAATTAAAACATCTAAAATAGTAGGTTTGGTACGGGCAAGAAGCTCTGGAGTTTCCTCTGTTAAAGGGGAAACTTCAAAATAAATCCACGCGGTAAAAACACTTAATCCAACCATGACGGCTAAATTAATTAAAGAACGTTTTAGGGTATCCATATCATAGATAGCTAAAGACATTCCGATACCTAAAATAGGTCCCATTAATGGCGAAATTAACATGGCACCAATAACAACAGCGGTAGAACTTACATTTAATCCAATGGAGGCAATGAAAACAGCAAAAATAAGAATCCAAGCGGTATGCCCTTTAAAAGCTATATCATTTTTAATACCTTCAATGGTTTGCTCTCTGTCGGTTTCTTTACGGATGTCTAAAAGCTCAGATAAAAAATGACTAATATTTTCAAATAGTCCTTTAGCATCTTTTTTGATGTCTTTGGTTAGTGTTTCTTGTTCTTCTATATTGTTTTTTTCGACTTCCATTTATAGCAATATTATGTTAAATTGGTATTGAAATTTTCTTTCACTTTTGTTACAATTTGTTTGATGTCTTGTTCTTTACTTTTCGGATAAATTAGGAGTACATCTTGCTTGTCAACAATAATATAATCTTGTAAGCCATCTATAACCACTAACTTTCCTTTTTGAGAACGTATCATGTTTCCTTTTGCATCTTGTGCTAAAACACTAGCGTTTACGATGGCATTATTATTATTATCTTTGTCTAACTTATCATATAAACTTCCCCAAGTACCGAGGTCATTCCAATCAAAAGTGGCTTTCGAAACATAAACATTTTTCGCATTTTCTAGTATAGCATAATCTATTGAGATGTTTTCGGATTTGGCATAGTTGTTTTGAATAAAATCGTCTTCTGCATCAGTGTTATAAGTTGATATTCCTTTTTGAAAAAGGTTAAAAAGAGTAGGTTGATGTTTTTGAAATGCAGCAATAACACTTTTTGCACTCCACATAAAAATACCAGCATTCCATAAAAAGTTACCTTGACTAATAAATTGTTTTGCAGTTTCGTAATTTGGTTTTTCTCTAAATTGTAATACTTTTTTTATTTCATTAGTGTCACCTTTATTCGTTTCAATATAGCCATACCCTGTATTTGGAAAGGTTGGTGGAATCCCTAAAGTCATAAGGGCATCGTTTTGTTGGCAAAAATTAAAAGCGGTTTGCACGTTGCTTACAAAAGATTCTTCATTTTCAATCCAGTGATCACTTGGGGCAACAATCATGACGGCATCAGGGTTTTCTTTCTGAATTTTTAAAGATGCATATAAAATGCAAGGGGCTGTATTGCGCATTTCGGGTTCTAAAACAACTTGGCGTTGCGTAACCTCTGGAAGTTGTTCTAATACTAAATCATTATATTTTTCATTGGTTAAAATGAAGATATTTTCTTTAGGAATTAAATTGCTTAAACGGGAAAATGTTTTTTGTATAAGGGTATCTCCTGTTCCTAGCATATCATGAAATTGTTTAGGAAATGCAGAAGTACTAATAGGCCAAAAACGAGATCCTACACCACCTGCCATTAATATGGCGTAATAATTTTTATTTTTCATAATTGTTTTTTTTTGTCAATTGTAGTCATGCTTTTTTAAGTATTATAAACCTCTTGGTTAGAGTTAGATAGGAAAGGATGCTATTATAGCAACTCAATACTTGCATTTGGCTGAAACAAATATACTCTACCAGAATTAATTTCGGTGCATTCATAGCGTTTTATTCGTTTATTTCCTTTTTTAAATACTTTTCCGTTGTGTATTCTGAAAGTACTACCAATGGGAATTTGAAAAATATAGGTTTCGTTATTATTGAAGTCAAACTCCTTTAAAGCGATGGATAAAACAGCATCTGTATCACTACTGGCAGTGGGGTTTTTAAAATGTTTGGCAATTAAAGGTAGTAGTTTGTTAGGGAAAACAGCTGGGTTTATAAACGGTAACATCAATTGCTGAAAAGTCATTTTCCATTCAATACCGTGTGGTTTAATGGTGTGACCATATTTTTTAAAGGCTAAAAGATGTGCTATTTCATGTACTAATGTAATTAGAAAACGATATTTGTTTAAGCTTGCATTTACGGTTATTTGATGTTGTCCGCTTTCATGCTGTCTATAATCACCGTGTTTAGTAACACGTTTATTTACTATTTTTAAGGCTACTTTATAGGTTTGTAATAACAATAAAATGGGAGCTACGGTACGTTCAGGAATGTATTTTTGTAAAATTTCTTGCACCTTGTAAAGTTACTTTTTTAATTGAAGAAGGTTGTATCTGTTTTATTCGTTTAGTCCACTACTTGAACAAACAAGTAGTGGTACGTTATTTTATAATTATAATAATTTTATTTCAGATTGCTTATTCTTCTCGCTTGCCATAAATTTTTTCATAAAGCGGTTTGTATTTTTGCTTGATGATTTTACGTTTCATTTTCATAGTAGGAGTTAAATGACCTGCTTCAATACTCCAAACATCAGGAGTCAATTCAAAACGTTTTACTTGTTCCCATTTACCAAATTTTTGATTATGTGTGGTAACATCTTTTTGAATTCGTGCGATTAATAGGGGATTGGTTACAATTTCTTCATTTGTATTTCCTAAAGTAATTTTGTGTAAACGACCCCATTCTTTTACATAATCAAAATTAGGTTGTATGAGTGCTGCTGGCATTTTCTCACCTTCACCAATTACCATAATTTGGTCAATAAAATTAGATTGTTTAAATTGATTTTCTAATAACTGAGGAGCTACATATTTACCTCCAGAAGTTTTAAACATTTCTTTTTTACGGTCGGTAATCTTTAAAAATCCATCCGCATCAATTTCTCCAATATCTCCTGTGTGGAAATATCCATTTTTCAAGACTTCTTTGGTTTTAACTTCATCTTTGTAATAGCCCATCATTACTTGTGGACCTTTTACAAGTATTTCACCATCTTCTGCAATTTTAACTTCGGTTTCATCTAGTAATTTACCAACAGTTTTAATACGAAATCCACCATTTCGCATATCATTTACAGATACTACAGGGGAGGTTTCTGTAAGTCCGTAACCTTCCATAACGGGTATTCCTGCAGCGTTATATACACGCGCTAAACGCGGTTGTAAAGCGGCACTACCAGAAGCTATTGCTTTTAAGTTACCACCTAATGCTTCCTGCCATTTACTAAATATTAATTTACGTGCTATTTTAAGTTTAAACTCATACCAAGCTCCGTTTTCTCCGTAGGGTTTATATTTTAGACCTAAATCTACAGCCCAAAAGAATAGTGCTTTTTTAATACCTGTTAAATCAGCTCCTTTTGCGTAAATTTTATCATATACTTTCTCTAATAAACGAGGTACAGCACTCATAATATCAGGGTGTACCTCTTTTAAGTTATCGCTTATTTTTTCAATAGATTCAGCAAAATAAATTGTAGTACCACAGTATTGATACATATACTGTAACATACGCTCATAGATGTGGCAAACAGGTAAAAAACTTAATGCTTTTGAGTTTCCAATTTCAATAGGAACCCTCTTTACACTATTTATGGCATTACTTACAATATTTTTGTGAGATAGCATTACACCTTTTGGTCTTCCGGTAGTACCTGAAGTATATATTAAGGTTGCTAAATCAGTTTCTTTTACGGCATTTTTACGTGCTTCTACTTCGTCTTGATTACTTGTGTCTGCTCCTAAATTTAATACTTCCTGCCAGTTACAGCAATCGTTTAGTGTGTCAAAAGAATAGATTGCTTTTAATGAAGGTATATTGGCTTTAATAGCATTTATTTTTTGCAATACTTCATCACAAGATACAAAACAGTATTTTGCTTCACTATGGTTTAATACATACTCATAATCTTCTTGAGATATGGTAGGGTAAATGGGAACATCTTGTGCGCCTGTTTGTAAGATACCAATATCACAGATGTTCCACTCTGTACGGTTGTTCATTGATATGATAGCAACTTTATCATTAGGTTGTACTCCTAAACGTAGTAAACCTCTACTAATAGCATTGGCTTTGTCAATAAATTCTTGTGTAGAAGTAGCTTTCCATTCATCATTATATTTGGTAACTAAAGCTTCTTTTAAGTTGTGTTTTTCTAATTGATAATATGGAAAATCGAATAAGCGAGTAATTTTTATCATATTTAAGTAATATATTTTGATTATTTAGATGCTCTGCAAATTAGGAAAAAAAAGAGTATTTATCAAATAAAAAAGAAATAAAAAAGAAAAACTTAAATTATAAAATGTAGTTTTTAATAAATGATAAATTCATATCATATTTTTTAAGTGAGTAGCATTTTTTTGTTAGTTTTTTATTCTTTTTAGAGGATGTTTAATCTATTCTGGTAAGATTCAGGTAGTGAGTGTGTTGTTAAAAAAAAACATTATCTTAGTAAACTAAATAACAAAAATTGATAAAATCATGAAACAATTATTAAAAACCTACAGTATTAGTAAAACAGCGAAAGCAAGTTTTACATTGAAATTTGAAACGACTAAAGATGTAGTGGTGGAGTTTAATAATGATTTAAATACTATTAGTTTGAGCGAAGGCGATAGTAAACAAACAAGTTATAGTCAAAATCAAGTTATAGTCAAAATTATGAATCCATAAACGGAAAATTAAAAATTGGTTTTGTGCAAGACTTTGGAGTAGCGGGAAGCGTAATTGTGGAAGACCCTGTAATTGATATAGCTGATAGTGAATACCCAATATAATAGTAAACGGATAAAAAAAATGAAATTAAATAATAACCTTGTATTAGTTATAGTAATATTACTATTCGGCTATAGTACGATACTTTTTGCTCAACAACAAAGCAAAGATAGTGTGTCTTATGTGAAATTGATAGCGCTATTAAAACAAAAAAAATACAAAGCATGTTTACATCAAGCATTACAATTCAAAGAGCAATATGTAAGACGAAGTAATGATAAAATGTATTATCGTACGCTTCGTGTGATAGGGCATTGTCATAAAAATACAGGTAACTATGAACGTGCATTAGATTATTATTTGCAAGCAAGAAAAGGGTTTGTAGAAGAGAAGGACTCTACATACATGATAGTATTAGGTAATAATTTAGCAAGAGTATATTCCTTTTTACAAAAAAATGATAAAGCTATTTTTCACATACAGGAATCTTTACAATATAATCATCAATTAAAAGATACCATGAGTGCATTGAGTGCTTATGGAAATATGGTGGGGCAATATGTACGTCAAAAAAAATATAATCTTGCGCAAGATTACGCAAATAAAGCATTAGCACTTTTTGAGAAGTCAAAAAATAAAAAACCACTAGTTTCATTATACAATAATTTGGGAGGCATTTATTATCTTCAAAAAGATTACCAAAAAGCAAAAGAAATTTATTTAAAAGGATATGCTTTAATTGATGAAGACACTAAATTAACCTCAAAAATGAGTATTATTCAAAATTTGGCATCAACATATATTTTGCTAGGAAATAAGGAGAAAGCTAAAGATTTTATAGGAGAGGCATTAATATTGAGTGATGAAACGATAAAAGAAAAATATAACAGTCAAATTACTAAAATAGAAGCGCAATACAATACGAACAAAGAACAACAAAAAACAAAAATTGAACGTCAGAAAAAAAGACAATTGCAATTGTGGTTATTAGCAGTTACTTTATTGTTGTTAGGAGTATCTTCAATTATTTGGTTTTACTATAGGGATAATAAGACAAAAAAAGAAAAATTAGCATTACGTTTAATAAATCAGCAATTAGAGCAATATCAAAAAATCAAAAAACTACAAGTGCAAAATCAAAGTAAAGTATTAAATGCCGTTGCAGCAGGTAAAGAAACTGAGCGTATTGCTATAGCACAAGTATTGCATGATAGTGTAGGAGCCTTATTGTCATCAGCAAACATGCACTTGCAAGTGGTTAAGAAAAAAAACAACCAAGACATTGTAGAAGTTCAAAAAGCACAGGAAATTATTACAGAAACAGCAAATAAAGTTCGAAATTTATCACATCAATTAATATCAGAAGTGCTTTTAAAATTTGGGTTGGTAGTAGCAATTGATAGTTTATGTGCAAAATATAGTAATGATGATATTGTTTTTGAGCTTATTGTTGAAAATGAAATTCCTCGTTTTGAGCAAGCATTTGAAATTAAAATGAATAGTATTATAGAGGAACTACTTAATAATTGTATCAAACATAGTCATGCAACAGAGGTGGTAATTAGCTTATTTCATGAAAATGAAATGTTAACCGTAGTGGTACAAGACAATGGTGTGGGTTTAAACTTAGGTAAGGTAAACGAATTTGAATCTGTTGGGTTAGCGCAAATAAAAGCACGCGTAGAAAGCAATAACGGAGTATTTATAATTACTTCAATAAAAAATAAATTTTCAAAGTTTTACATTAAAATCCCTGTAGAATGTAACTAAAAAATCCTTGTAAAAAATAACTTAAAGAAACGTCAAATATTATCACACTATTTTTTATATTTGCGAAGCATAAAAATACATATACAAGTACATTATGAACTTACACGAATATCAAGGAAAAGAAATATTAAACAGTTTTGACGTTAGAATACAACGCGGAATTGTAGCGCATACAGCAGAAGAAGCAGTAGTAGCAGCAAAGAAATTAACGGAAGATACAGGTACAGGTTGGCACGTAATCAAAGCACAAGTTCACGCAGGTGGTCGTGGTAAAGGTGGCGGAGTTAAATTAGCAAAAAATTTAGACGAAGTTAAAACCATTGCAAGCCAAATAATTGGTATGGACTTGATAACCCCTCAAACCTCAGCAGCAGGGAAAAGAGTACACCAAGTATTAATTTGTGAAGACGTATACTACCCAGGAGAATCAGAAACAAGTGAGTTTTATGTATCTGTTTTATTAAACAGAGCAACAGGACGTAACATGGTCATGTATTCTACGGAAGGTGGTATGGATATTGAAACGGTAGCTGAGGAAACTCCGCATTTAATTTTTACTGAAGAAATTGATCCAGCAACAGGATTATTACCTTTTCAAGCACGTAAAATAGCCTTTAATTTAGGGTTATCTGGTTTAGCTTTTAAAGAAATGACAAAATTTGTAACGGCATTATATACTGCTTACGTACAGTCGGATTCTTCAATGTTTGAAATTAACCCTGTGTTAAAAACATCAGATAATTTAATTATGGCAGTAGATGCGAAAGTAACTATTGATGATAATGCATTGTTTCGTCGTAAAAAATATGCAGAAATGCGTGATTTACGTGAAGAAAATGCCATTGAAGTAGAAGCAGGAGCGTTGGGTTTAAATTATGTAGATTTAGATGGTAACGTAGGTTGTATGGTAAACGGAGCAGGTTTAGCAATGGCGACTATGGATTTAATTAAAATGTCAGGTGGTGAGCCAGCAAACTTTTTAGATGTTGGTGGTACTGCAGATGCAGAACGTGTAGAAGCGGGTTTTCGTATCATTTTAAAAGACCCTAATGTAAAAGCTATTTTAGTAAATATTTTTGGTGGTATCGTTCGTTGTGATCGTGTTGCTGAAGGAATTATTGCAGCTTTCAAAAATATGGGAGATGATATGAATGTACCATTAATTGTACGTTTACAAGGAACAAATGCCGATATTGCTAAAAAGATGATTGACGATTCTGGTTTACCAGTGCAATCGGCAACTGCTTTTAAAGAAGCAGCAGATAAAGTAGAAGCGGTTTTAGCATAAATCCCTTTTTCAAATAGAAAATTTAAAAGTCCAAACTTTATGTTTGGACTTTTTTTTGAAATAGAACTAGTGTGTTGCCAAAGTGGTAACGATTATCGAGCTAAAATAAGTGCTTCAATACGCCTATTTTCTTGCTTGTCTGCATCACTAGTTTCTGGGAAATACAAAGGTCTTGAAAAACCAAATCCTTTCGCAAATATTCTATTTTCATCAATACCTTTTCTTACTAATTCTTCTCTAACAGCTTTTGCTCTGTTGTTAGATAAACGCGTGTTGTAATGTGATTTTATTTTACCCAAAGCTTCTTCGTTTTTACCGCAACATACATGCCCTTCAATTGCAAGTATAATTTTAGGGTTGTTTTTTAGTACTTGGTATATGTTTTCAATTTCCTCAAACGATTCAGAGGTTAATCGATATTGTCCATACTCAAAATTGATATTTTTTAAAACAATACGATCTCCTTTTTTGAGTTCTGCTATTTTAGAAATGTAATTAGGGTTTACAATTCTAATTTCAATTCTTCTGTTTTTTTGTCTATCCGCTTCAGTTTCTTCAGGGTATTTTAAGGGTTTTAAAAAACCATATCCAATTTTTGATAAGCGTTTGGCTTCAATTCCTTGTACAATTAAATAATTGTAAATTTTTGTTGCTCTAATGTCAGACAGCCATTGGTTTTCATAAGTTGTTTTTTGTGTGTCTACTTCCTTTTCCATACCACAACAAACATGACCTTCAATTTGTATATGAATGCTAGGTTTTTCTTTTAAAATAGTAGCTAGCTGATTCAGTTCGGCTTTGGAGTTTTGTATGAGTGTGTCTGTAGCTAATTTAAAATGGATGTTTTTAAGTCTGATTTGTTCCCCGTATTTATAATTTTTAATTTCACTTAAATAACTGTAAGAAAGGTTTTTTTGCAATGAATTATTTTTTGAAAATAGGATGCAAACTTTCCGATGTTTGGGGTTTCCATTACTTGTTTTTTGCGTACTTGATAATTCGCCATACGCTATAGTTTTTATGGATTTAAAGTGTAGTGTTTTTAAAAAACTGCTGGTGGCATTACACCTGCGTTCAGATAATTTTTTATTATAGCTACTTGTTCCAATATAATCGGCATAACCTTTAATTTTGAGCACCGTATGTGTTTTATAATTTAAGGTTTCTTGAATGTGTTTTTTTTGGATAGTAGATAGTTGGTAGCTATTGGTGGGATAATATAATTGTATGCTGTCGTTTTCTTTTTTTTGAGAAAAGCACAATAAAGGAAGTAAAACTAGTAATATAAAACGCATAGTAGATAAGTTAGGGACTAAGATAGTAAAAAGAGTTTGCAAATTCAATACTTCAGGTTTCTATTTTGAGTAATTGTACTTAGTAACAAGCGGTTATGCCAATCTCTTTGTGGTAATTGAATACGCAAAACTCAACGTTTCAAGATAAAGATTAAACTCTTCTATTTCCATTTAATGTTGCAACCAATACTCGGTTTTTGGAGGGTATCGTTTTGCACTCCACTTAATAAACAATCCAAAGCATTTTTTAAATTGGAACCACTAAGAGGGATATCATTATCAGGGCGAGAATCATCTAATTGTCCACGATATACAAGTTTGTTGTCGCTGTCAAAAATATAAAAATCTGGCGTACATGCTGCATCATAAAGTTTGGCAACTTCCTGGTTTTCATCATATAAATACGGGAAAGGGTATTGATTGGCTTTTGCGTGTTGTTGCATTTTATCGGGTCCGTCTTGTGGGTATTTTAAAACATCATTACTGCTAATAGCGATAAATGAAATTCCTTTTTTTTGGTAGCTATTTGCAATAGTTACCAATTGCTTGTTAATGTGTATAACAAAAGGGCAATGGTTACATATAAAGAATACTACTGTTCCCTTTTCTCCTTTTAATTCGGATAAAGAAAGTGTTTGTTGACTAATAGTGTCAAATAATATAAAATTAGGAGCAAGTGTACCTAATGGCAACATATTGGAAGGTGTAAGCGACATATTTTGTATATTGAAATAAATTAATACTACAATATATGGAAATTACTTGGAATGATTTTAAGAAAATAGATATTCGTGTAGGAACGATTCTTACTGCGGAAAATTTTAAAGAAGCACATTGTCCAGCATATAAATTAACAATTGATTTTGGCGAAATAGGTATTTTAAAGTCATCAGCACAAATTACAGAAATATATGAGTCTAAAAATTTAATAGGACTTCAAATTTTAGCGGTCGTTAATTTTCCTAAAAAACAAATTGCAAACTTTATGAGTGATTGTTTAGTGTTAGGGCTGGTAGGTGGTAATGCAGGAGTAGTGCTTGTTTCTCCAGATAAAAAGGTGGAAAATGGAATTAAGTTAGCATAAAAAACCTATTAGTTTTGTGCTAAGAGGTTTTGTGATTACAGTATTATTTTTCTAGTTTCTGACTTAACTCTAAAGATAAGGCGGAACGTTCAAATTTGATTTTACCGGCACTAGTTTCAATAGTACAGGTATTGTCTTTATCATTTAATTCTACTATTTTACCATGCATACCACTTTTGGTAATTACTCGGTCTCCTTTTTTTATTTCTTTTGCAAAATTAACTTCTTGTTTTTGCTTTTTCATTTGTGGTCTTAAAAAGAAAAAATAAAGTACCGCAAACATTAAAATAAACGGGGCAAACTGTCCTAAATTCTCCATTATTTTTTAATTACTTTTTTTGCTGCCCCTTCAGGAACATTAACTAAAACTTTAACCTTAACAACTTCTCTGCCTTTTTCAGTATTACACGTTACAGTTACAGATTTGTTGTTTTGTCCTTTTTTACCTCTTGAGTTAAATTTTACACCAAAACTTCCAGATTCACCAGGTAAAATAGCATTTCTTGGCCAATCATTTGGTACGGTACAACCACAACTACCTTTTATGTTCACAATTACTAATGGTTTATCACCAGTATTTTTAAAGCTAAACCTAGTACTTACAACATCACCTTGATTGATAGTACCAAAATCGTGTTCTGTTTTATCCCAAGTAATTACAGGGAATTTATCGGCACTTGCGTCTCTTACTGCTGCTGCTTCTATGTTTTCAGTACTAATTTTATCTGCAGCATTTTCTTTTTTACAAGATATAAATGCAATTGCACATACAGTTGTAATGGCTATAGTTTTTAAATTTTTCATGGTATTGTATTTAATTTTGGTTATTGTTAATAATATAAGAATGTAAATTTAATAAAAAAGTTGACATTACAATAGCCCTCTTCCCATTTTTTGCAATTTATCGTTTGCTTTAAATTCTTTAATGAGTGTATCTAATATACCATTAATGAAAGTGCTACTTTTTTTTGTCGAATATTCTTTGGCAATTTCAATATATTCATTTAAGGTTACTTTTAACGGAATAGATGAAAATTTTAGGATTTCACAAATAGCCATTTTTAGCAGAATAAAATCGATGTTTGCAATTCTATCAGCATCCCAATTTGGAGTTTTATCATCAACATATTTACTTAATTCTTCTTCATTTAAAACCGTTTTTTCTAATAAGTTCTTTGCAAATTTTTGATCATCTTCATTTTTAAATAAAGATGTTAAATGCAACTCAGTTTTTAAATCTAATTTTTTAAGTTCTTTTAGTATGGTTGTGTTTACGTGTGGTAAATCGTCTATCCAACTAATACAGGTATCTTCATAATAAGAGTACAACTTGTCATTTGGAGCTATAATTTTTTTAAAGATAGTAAGTACTAACTTTTTATCGTTTTCAAAAGAGTTTTCTTCTTTTAGGTAATCGGAATAAAAATCAGAAAGTAATATTTCTTTTAAAAATAAAGATGCATATTCATCATCTAGTTCCCAATTTGTTAAATTATTTTCTTCAATAAGAGTAGTTAGTTCACTACTAGCAGCAATATGGTTTAAATATACGTTATTGGCTAAACGTGCTACATTTATATTTTTGTTTTCAGTTAAAAAACTTTTTTGTGAAGCAGTGCTTAATGTTTTTGCTTTTTTTAGAATAACGGTAAAGAGTTGATATTGTAATAAATACAAGTCATACATTTTAGAGCAACTGTCATTTAGCTTTTTATTGGCTGCATTCAAGTCTTGACTATTGGTTAGTTGCAACTCAAATATTTGTTGCATTACTTTGGTGCGTATATGTCTTCTATTTAACATTTTATAAGAACTTTTTAAATTTAAAAAAGCGAAAGAAATGAATCTTTCGCTTTGCAAAAATAATGTATTATTTTATAATAACTATTGCTTATTTTCTTTTTTTCTTGCGTCAATTTTTTCTTGAGCAATTAAAATAGAAGCTTCATGTGGTGTAGTATTATTTGTTGTTGCAGTATTTAAAATATTTAAGGTAGTATTATAAATATTTTCTGTTTGGCGCATAATTTCTGTTTTACCATAATTTTCAATTTCGGCATATACATTAATAATTCCACCAGCATTAATTACAAAGTCAGGAGCGTAAACAATTCCTTTTTCTTGTAAAATTTGACCGTGTTTAATGCCGTTTGCCAATTGGTTATTTGCGGCACCAGCAATAATATCTACATTTAACAAGTTAATAGTGTTGTCGTTAATGGTTGCACCTAAAGCACAAGGAGCATAAATATCAGCATCTAATGCGTATAAATTGTCTCCAGTATAAATTTGAGCTCCGTATTTTTTGCTTACAAAATCTAAGCGTTCTTGGTTGATGTCAGTAATAATTACTTGAGCGCCTTCATTTGTTAAGTGTTCAACTAAGCTTTCACCTACATGACCAATACCTTGTACAATTACTTTTTTATCCTCTAAAGCATCACTTCCGTATTTAAATTTTGCAGCAGCTTTCATTCCAACAAAAACACCATAGGCGGTAATAGGAGATGGGTTTCCTGCGCCACCTCTGCTTTCAGAAATACCGGTAACATACGGAGTTACGTCACGTACTAAATCCATATCAGAAGTTTCCATTCCAATATCTTCTGCGGTAATATATTTACCACTCAAACTGTGTACAAATTCTCCAAATCGTTTCATCAATTCGGGAGTTTTTTGTGTTTTAGCATCACCAATAATTACGGCTTTACCTCCGCCTAAGTTTAAACCTGCAACGGCAGATTTATAGGTCATACCACGAGACAAACGCAATACGTCATTAAGCGCTTCCCATTCATTAGCATATTGCCACATGCGTGTACCGCCAAGTGCAGGACCTAATACGGTATTGTGAATTCCAATAATTGCTTTTAATCCAGTTTCTTTATCATTACAAAAAACAATTTGTTCATGATCGTTAAAGGATGCTTGTCCAAAAACGGGGTCTACCTTTGGTAAATCTTTTATATTAATTACTTCTGATGTCATTTAAAAATTATTTATACTTAAAAATAAGTGATTCTTGATTTTATGAATGCAAAAGTAGTTGATTATTGAAGAAGTAGCAAAAAAATGGCTTTAATTTTTACGATTGAATATCGTTGTAAATCATAATTTTTAAAGGATTTGAGTATTGCTATACAATTATAATTTGCATCTTTGTACTTCTAGTACATTATGAAAGAACTCAAATCTCTTAATAAATATTTTTTAACCTATAAGTATCGGTTGCTGTTGGGTATTATTATTACCATAATAGCACGTGTGTTTATTGTGTTTGCACCTCGTTTTACAGGAAATGCAATTAGTACTATTGAAAATTATGTACTCTTACATAAAACAAATTTAGAAGACTTTAAAGCTGAAATTTCACACTATATATTTCTTATTCTGGGAGTAGCATTAGTAGGTGCTTTTTTTACATTTTTAATGCGTCAAACTTTAATAGTGATGTCTCGTTTAATAGAGTTTGATTTAAAAAATGATATTTTTAAGCAGTACGAAAAACTTTCTCAAAATTTTTATAAGCAAAACCGTACTGGTGATTTGATGAATAGAATTAGTGAAGATGTTGGTCGTGTACGCATGTATTTTGGTCCAGCATTAATGTATAGTATCAATACCATTACACTATTTATAATAGTAATACCATTAATGGTTAATACAGCACCTAAATTAGCACTGTACACCTTAATGCCATTGCCTTTTTTATCCGTTGCTATTTATAAATTGAGTAAAGAAATTCATGTGCGTAGTACTATTGTACAACAATATTTATCAAAACTAACGGTATTTACGCAAGAATCATTTTCAGGGGTTTCAGTAATTAAAGCATACGGGCTAACCCATAATATCAGTTCGAAATTTACGACATTATCATTTGAAAGTAAAGACAAAAATATGGATTTGGTAAAAGTGCAAGCGTGGTTTTTTCCATTTATGATTTTGTTAATAGGTTTGAGTAATACCTTAGTTATTTACGTTGGTGGCATGCAATATGTAAATGGAGAAATAGCTAGTATAGGTACTTTAATAGAGTTTATTTTGTATGTAAACATGCTTACTTGGCCAGTAGCAACAGTAGGGTGGGTAACATCAATGGTACAGCAAGCAGAAGCTTCTCAAAAAAGAATAAATGAGTTTTTACAAGTGACACCACAAATTAAAAACAATAATGATAACCAATATCCAATAGGTAATAATATCGAATTTAAAAATGTGAGTTTCACTTATGAAGACACCCATATAGAAGCATTAAAAAATATTTCATTCACTATTAAAGCAGGAGAAACTGTAGCCATTATAGGTAAAACAGGGTCTGGAAAAAGTACTATATTAAATTTAATAACTCGCCTATATGATCCAACATTAGGTAAAATAACGGTAGGAAAGTTACCTGTAAAAAAACATAATTTATCACTATTGCGTAAACAGATAGGAGTGGTACCACAAGATCCATTTTTGTTTTCAGATACAATAAGTAAGAACATTAAATTCGGAAAAAAAGATGCTACACAGCAAGAAGTAATGGATGCAGCAAAAAACGCTGCAGTACACGATAATATAATACAATTTAAGAAGCAATATGATACCGTTTTAGGAGAAAGAGGTATCACCTTATCAGGAGGTCAAAAACAACGTGTTTCCATAGCGAGAGCGCTAATTAAAAACCCAAAAATTTTATTGTTTGATGACTGCCTATCCGCAGTAGACACCGAAACGGAAGAGCATATTTTAAATAATTTAAAAGCACACACACACCATAAAACAGTTGTAATTGTAACGCATCGAGTGTCTGCAGCAAAAAATGCCCAAAAAATTATTGTATTGCAAAACGGTAGTATTCTGCAAATAGGAACACATGAAGCGTTAGTAAACCAAGAAGGATACTATAAAGCGTTGTATAAAAAGCAACTTACTAAAAAAGTAAGCTAAAATATTTGGCAGTCCGTATAATTTTTAGCACTTTTGAGTCGTGAGCGTAAAACAATAAAACGGAACACAATTTTGTAAAATCTAAGATCAAAATATTATGAGTGAAAAAGAGTATTTAGAAAAAGAAGAAATATTTTCTAAAATATTAAGAGCAGGAAGAAGAACGTACTTTTTTGATGTGCGCGCCACAAAAGCAGGAGATTATTACTTGACAATTACCGAGAGTAAAAAATTTACCAATGACGATGGGTCTTTTCATTATAAAAAACATAAAATTTACTTATACAAAGAAGATTTTACAGAGTTTAATGAAATTATGAAAGAAATGACAACTTATATTGTTGATGCAAAAGGAGAAGAAGTGATTTCAGAACGTCATCAAAAAGATTTTGTAAAAGAATACAATACCAAACCAAATACTGATTCAAATACAACAACCGATAGTTTCACGGATGTTAGTTTTGATGATATATAACTCAATTAACAAATAAAACATTTAAAAAATCCCTTTAAACAATATTTAAAGGGATTTTTTATACATAAACCGAATAACAAAACAGATAAAATATGTAATTTTGCATTTTAAAATATGTAATTTTGCATTTTAAAATTAAAAACAGCAATTATGCAAGACGGATTATACGCTAAATTTCATACCACAAAAGGAGATATTTTAGTAAACTTAGAATTTAAAAAAACACCAGGTACCGTAGGTAACTTCGTAGCTTTAGCAGAAGGAAATATTGAAAACGATGTAAAACCACAAGGAACACCGTATTATGATGGGTTAAAATTTCATAGAGTAATACCAGACTTCATGATACAAGGTGGTTGCCCATTAGGTATCGGAACAGGTAGTCCAGGGTATAAATTTGACGATGAGTTTCATCCAGATTTAAGACATTCAGGACCAGGAGTTTTAGCAATGGCAAATTCAGGGCCAGCAACAAACGGTAGTCAATTTTATATTACACATATTGCTACAGATTGGTTAGATAATAAACACACCGTTTTTGGAAACGTAGTAGAAGGACAAGATGTTGTAGACGCAATTGCTCAAGGAGATAAAATTGACCGCTTAGAAATCATAAGAGTAGGAGCAGATGCTGAATCTTTTAATGGCGTTTCTGAATTTAGAACTTTTGAAGGATCTCGTGAAGCACGTTTAAAAGCTGAAAAAGAAGCAGCCGAAAAAGCACTAGGAGCATTAGCAGAAGGATTTGATAAAACCGATAGCGGATTACACTATAAAATCATCCAAAAAGGAGGCGGCGTAAAAGCAGAAAAAGGAAAAACAGTATCTGTACATTATAAAGGACAATTAGCAGACGGTACCGTATTTGACTCTTCATACAAAAGAAACCAACCCATTGACTTCCCTTTAGGAGTAGGACAGGTAATTGCAGGATGGGATGAAGGTATTAGTTTATTAAAAGTAGGGGATAAAGCACGTTTTGTAATACCAGCACATTTAGGATACGGATCACAAGGAGCAGGAGGAGTAATACCACCAAATGCAACTTTAGTTTTTGACGTAGAATTAATGGATGTAAAATAAAATATTCAGTATAAATAAACTCAAACGGGCATTGTTTTTTAATAATGCCCGTTTTTTATACTTGAAAATCAAAACCTTAAAAAAAGCTTATATTTTTTACCCAAAACACTTTGCCAAACTAAAAAAGGTGTTATATTTGCACCCGCAACACGAAAGTATTGCAATGTTCATGATACATAATGCGAAAATAGCTCAGCTGGTAGAGCGCCACCTTGCCAAGGTGGAGGTCGCGAGTTCGAGCCTCGTTTTTCGCTCTGAAAATAACTTTACGCTATGTTTTTACCGATATCCATCGGAAAAATAAAAACTAGGTATAATGCTGAAGTGGTGGAATTGGTAGACACGTTGGACTTAAAATCCAATGACCCTTGGGTCGTGCGGGTTCAAGTCCCGCCTTCAGTACAAATTTCCCTGATTATCTTTTTAATCAGGGAAATTATTTAAAGCAAAAGTTATTTTATATAATATTTCCACATGTTGATCATATCAACAGATGCTGAAGTGGTGGAATTGGTAGACACGTTGGACTTAAAATCCAATGACCCTTGGGTCGTGCGGGTTCAAGTCCCGCCTTCAGTACTAAGTCCTTAACTAATTATAGTTAAGGACTTTTTTATGCTTAAAAATGAAGCAATGCTTTTTTAATATAATTTGAGTTCCACTAAAGTGTGTATTTTTGTTTATATTCAATATTTGTTTTGCAAAACAATATTAATACCTTACAAGAAAGAAGTTTTGCAAAAAAAATCTAAAACCAAAATAAATGACTATATTGGGGTAAATATTTAATAATCAATGAAAAAATATTTATCACTTTTTATATGTTTATTTTTAGGGCATACTATTTTGGCTCAAGTTCCTGTCCAATTATTTAAGCAGTTTAATGGAAAATACAATCATGTTGCAATTGGTAATACATTAAACATACACGATAACAGTTTGCCCA
>JAJRPS010000023.1 GCA_024280635.1 Bacteroidota bacterium
CACCTGTATCATAAAACTTATTGTCCAATTGCACTTCTTTTAATTCTCCTTGAGTAGAATGGTGGTTTAGCCCAAAGCTAATATTGGCATTGTTTTGTAAGCGATGGTTTACGTATAATTCTCCTAATACATTCAAATAATTACCCAATCCTAAAGAAGCATAGTTTGAATATAATTTTGGAGGTGCTTGTTTTTCTACTTGTGCAGCTTTTCCTTTTGAAGGCGTAAAGGTAGAAGCAACAGGAACAGAAAAGATAGTATATTTTACTTCCTTTTTTTGCAAATTGGTACTATCATTAATAACAGGAGTCTCTTTTACTTTAAACGCATCAGAAACTGATGGTGCATATGGTTTTACAACATTGATAACTTCTGTACCAATATTGTCATCACCTTCTTCTTGAGAAAAAGCGCTAAATACACAGGTAAAAAGTAGTGCGATGGATAGAATGTATTTTGTCATAATTAGGTGTGTTTATTAATCTTGTGGTGTAGTTTCAGGATTAGTTTCTTCTTCAATATTAATAGACGAATTTCGTTTAGCTTCTTTGGCTTTAATTAATTTTAATTCGGTTTGAGCTTCTTGTTTTATATCTTCATAAACGCTAAAGTTTTCAATTACGCGTTCTAAAATATAAGTAGCTTGGTAAGCGTCGTCTTGCGCATAAAAATTCTTAGCCATGAGCACTAAACTTTTTGCAGCATAGTATTTATACCCCGAATAATTTTTGGTTAATTGCTGAATTTTAGTGTTAGAATCGGCATATTGTCCATCTTTATATGTAAAATAAGCGTCATAATAAAGAGCTTCTGCTGCCAATGATCCTTTTGCTATCTCTTTAACTTTAGCATACGCAATTTTGGCTTTTGCTTCATCACCTGTTTGCATTGCAGAACGTGCAATAATTACTTGTGCATCACTTTTTATGGCATCCTGAATTTTTGGGTTTTCCAATACTTTTTCGGCATAAAGCACAGCATTTGCATAGTTTTTTAATTCAAAATTAACTTTCATTAAATTGGATTGTGCAAAGATGATGTTTTGTTTAAAATCGGCTTCTTGCTCTAATCGTGTTAAAATAGGTTTTGCTTGTATCCAATCTTTTTGTTCTAAATATACTTGCGCCAAACGTGCCAATGCTTGTTCGGTAAACTCATTGCGTTCTTTGTTAATTACATACGTGTAATGAGGAATGGTCGCTTCTTTTTTACCTTTTTTAAATTTTAATTGGGCAATGTAAAAATGCGCTTGTGTTGCGTGTATGCCATTAGGGAAAAGGGTTAGATATTTGCTAAAACTACTAATTGCAGCATTGGTATTGTTGGCTAAATATTGTTTTTCAGCTGCTTCATAGGTGGTATTGTCTACATCGGCATTAGAAACTTCAACAAAATCTAATGTTTTTACCCAAGTTACGTATTCAGAAACCCGATCTAAATCAACATAAATTAAACGGGCAGTAGCTACTGCTTGATTGGCTTCCGCTGACCCTGGAAATAATTTAGCAACTTGCCTAAATTTATTTAAAGCTTGCTCATTGGCATCGGTATTATAATATATCAACCCTTCTTTTAGCATCGACCTAGAAACATAAGAGCTTTTTGGGAAGTTGCGAATCAATTTGCCATATGCTGCTAATGCTTTCTCGTTATTGTTTACTAATACGTAAGTGTTACCCAATTCAAATAAGGCATCATCTTGATATTTAGATGTTGGGTAATTTTTTAAAAATAGATTTAAGTCAGATATTTTTTCTTGATTTTTTCCTACAAAACCGTATGAAATGGCTTTTTGAAAATGGGCATAATCGGCATCAATACCTTTTAGGTTTTTAGCAATATTATAGCTTTCCATAGCTTTCCAATAATCCATAGTAACAAAATAACTATCGCCTAAGCGTAAGTAACTGTCGTTTATGCGTTGCTTATCATCAGTGTTTTTAGTAATGAAATTTTTAAAATAAGGGATGGCATTGGTATATTCTTTTTGCTTAAAATAAGCATAGGCAATTTGATAGTCTAAGTTTTTGGCTTCGGTAAAATTAGATAAATTTTCTTGAAGTGCGAATAATTTATACCCTACAATGGCATCGGCATAATTACCCAATACATAATCACATTCGGCAATCCAATAATTTGCTCTTGCGGTAAAACTTGGGGTTTTAGGTTGTGATACTGCCTTTTGAAAAAGTGTTTTGGCTTGGTTATATAAGCCTTCATTATATAAATTGATACCACGATAAAAAGCAACTTTTTGATAGGCAACTTTATAATCAAATCCCGATTTACCTTCCAGCAATTCCAATGCTTTCTTGTAATTTTTTGAGGTGATGTACGAGTCAATTAACAAGTTTTCTATATTTTCTTTTTCAGTTGATTTGGGGTAAGTTTTTATATATGTCATTAAAACTTCGGGTACAGATTGGTACGGATTACCAATTTCATAACTCAATTTGGCATAGTTTAAAGCCGCATCTTCTTTAATTTTGGTGTCAAAATTCATTTCCGAAGCATTTTTAAAAGCATTTAACGCTTCTTGTTTTTTATTGGTTTCTAAATAGCATTGTGCTAAATGGTAATATGCATTTTGAGCAATAGCATTGCTGCCGTTAATAATTTTATTGAATTCAGATATGGCAGCGGTGTACTCCTTGCGTTGGTAAAAAACATAGCCTAACTGATAGTGGTCGGTATTGCTCCATTTTCCTTTTTTTCCTTTATAATCTTTTAAATAGGGTAGTGCTTGATCGTATTTTTTAAGATTGAAAAAACTTTCACCAATAATTTTATTAAGTTGTGAATGTTCTTCAATATCAGCAGCTAAAGGCAGTTGCTGACTTGCTAAATCGATAGCTTTATCAAAATTACCGAGTTTAAAATTCATATCAGCTTGAAAATAAGCCATTTTTTCTTGGTACTTTTCTTTATTTTTTACCTGATCAAAATAACTGCTAGCTTCCTTATAATCGTCTCCTTGATACGCAATAAATCCTAAATAATATTTGGCTTGTGCACCATATGTTTCTGAATAAGATACCTTATTAAAATATTTTTTTGCCTTCTTTTTTTGTTGGGTACTAAACAAAGCATACCCTTTTTTAAAGTAAAACGCATCTTTTTCTTTAGGAGTGATTGCTTTTTCATCTACTTTTTCAAACCATTTTAAAGCATAACTGTATTTGCTATTGGTAAAATAATAGTTAGCTACAGCATTGTAAGCTTGATTTATTTTGGTGCTAGTAGGGTAGTTTTTAACAAAATCATTGACTAATACACTTGCGTTGGCTTGATTTAATTGTACTGCGCAGATAGCATTATAGTAGGCGCAATCACTAGTAATTAGTGCGCTATAGGTTTGCTTGGATGCCATTTCAAAAAGTGGTTGAGCTGCCTGATATTGCTCTTGTTGGTATAATGACAATGCTTTATTATACGTGACATTGTCATGTGTGTATATTTCAGTTTGTTGTGCTTGGGTATACACAATAAAGAGAATAAATAATGGAGTGATGATATGTTTTAACATACAAACAAGGTGTTATATTTGAAATGATTTGATACTATAAAAATACGATATACTAAATATGATAACGTAAAAAAACAGGGTTAATTGTAGAAATTTATCAAAAGGGTTATTAACTATTTCTTCATTTCACTTAGGGGTAGTATCTTCGTGCAATGAATATTGCTATTGTTATTTTAAATTGGAATGGAAAGCAGCTTTTAGAGCAGTTTTTGCCGTCTGTAGTTTCTTTTTCTGCAGGTACAAAAATTTATGTTGTTGATAATGCTTCTACGGATGATTCTATTCTTTTTTTAAAAGAGAAGTATCCGGAAATTACGATTATTCAAAACACTACAAATGGTGGATATGCAAAGGGTTATAACGATGCATTACAACATGTGGTGGCAGATGTGTATTGTCTGTTAAATTCAGATGTTGAGGTAACTAAAAATTGGTTAAAACCTATTATTTCAACTTTTGAAAGAGATGAAACCATTGCCGCTATACAACCTAAAATTTTAGATTTTAAAGACAAACATAAATTTGAATATGCAGGAGCAGGAGGCGGATTTATAGATCAATTGGGCTATCCATTTTGTAGGGGACGTATTTTTGATACGATAGAAACCGACACGGGACAGTATAATGATATCGTTCCTGTTTTTTGGGCATCTGGAGCATGTTTATTTGTTAAAAGTAAAACTTTTTTTGAGGTAGGTGGTTTTGATGAAACCTATTTTGCACATCAAGAAGAAATTGATTTGTGTTGGCGAATTCAAAATTTAGGAAAGCAGATATATTATGTGGGTATAGCAACAGTATACCATGTTGGCGGAGCAACACTAGCCACTCAAAACCCGAAAAAGACGTTTTTAAATTTCAGAAACTCTTTATTCAATGTACTTAAAAACAGTCCTAAAAATAAAGGGTTTTATTTGATATTTGTCCGTTTGTGTTTAGATGGATTGGCAGGGATACAATATGTATTAAAATTAAAGCCTTTACATACGTTAGCTATAATAAAAGCACATTTTAATTTTTACGCACACCTTTTTAAAATGCTAAAAAAAAGAAGTAAATCACCCAAAAAACAAGATTATTACCAAACTAAAAGTATTGTGTGGAATTATTTTGTAAAAGGAAGAAAGCGGTTTTAGAGGGTATAAAACGTTTAAAAACAAACAAAGGGTTTACTAAATAAAGTAAACCCTTTGTTTTGGTGTTGTATGTGTAATTACGCTTCAGTAGCGGTTTCATCGCTATTGTCATTTTCTTTTTCTTGAGAGGCTTTTTCTGCAGCTTCTTGCTCTTTAATAAGCACTTTAATTTGTTGTAATTTCTTTTTCCAATTGTTTAAATCGGCTTTTTTAGCCTCAATTTTTTTGTAGACGTCTTTTACTAACGGATTGTCTTTTTTAGCATTCGCGAAAAAAGCTAAGTTGTTTTCAAATTGTAAAATTTCCGATTTTACTTCGTCTATTTTTCGTTTTACAAATACAATTTCGTTATTTAAAGCACGTTGATCACCTGCTAAAACAGTAAGTTTATTAGCGTATTTGATGCTTTCTACTTCACTTTTGTCAATATCTAATTGGTTAAATAACGTGTCAATTACCGCATTAAATTTATCATTTACCTCACGTTTGTTTCGAGGTACATAACCTATTGTTTTCCAATGAGCAATATGTTCTTTTATGGTGTTTAGTTTTGTTTGATGATCACCTTCTAAAGTAACGTTGTCTAAGGTTTTTAAATAAGCTTCTTTAGTGGATAGCGCTGCTAATTCGGCTGCATTAGATTCGTTTCGCTTTGCATTGATATTGTCAAAATAATGGTTGCAAGCGGCTTTAAATTGTTTCCAAAGTTTGTCACTATCTTTACGTGGCACGTGACCAATTTTACGCCAATCTGCCTGAATTTTTTTCATTAAAGGCGTTGTCTTAGCGTTGTCTTCATTGTTTTTATTGTCTTCGGCAATTTGTATTAAAGCTTGCTTTTTCTTTAAATTTTCTAACTGCTCTTTTTTAAGGTTTTTGTAATATAAATTTTTTGTTTTATTAAAGTTTCTAACAGCAGCTTTAAAACTAGTCCATGTTTTTTCAGTAAATTTGTACGGTACTTTTCCAGCATTAAAAAATAATTCTCTTAATGCCTCAATATCTTTAATTTTAGATTGCCATTCTTTATGAGAGTTTGCCACATTTGCGGTTATTTCATCAATTTTGGCAATGATAGCATTTTTGTTTTCTAAGTTTTGTTCATAAAACTTATCTGCTTCAGCAAAAAAAGCTTGACGTTTTTTATGAATAATTTTAGTGGCTTCACTAAACTCCTGCCAAATTTCTTCCCTAAATTCTTTTGCTACTGGCCCAATTTCTTCTTTCCAAAGTTTGTGTAAATTTTGTAATTCTCTAAAAGCTTTATTGATATTATCTTCAAGAGTAAGCTCTTTTGCTTTTTGTACAATTTTTTGCTTTTTTTCTAGATTGTGTTTGAAATCAAGATTTCTGAAATCTCTATCTAGATGTAAATAATCATAAAAACGTTCTACGTGATGGTGATAAGTATTCCAAACGGTATTGTATCGATCACGAGGTATTGGTCCTGCATTACGCCATTGAGCTTGTAATTCTTTAAACTCATTATATGCCGAATTGATACTTTCTGAGTTGTCAATTAGAGCCTTTATTTTATCAATAATGGCATTACGATTGCTTAAATTATTTTTTAACTTTTCCTCTAATTCTTTATAATATGCATTTCTTTTTGAGCGAAACTCAGCATACGCATTTTTAAAGTTATTTTGAGTAGTAGAGTGGTATCTAAAATCAATAATATTACCGCCTTCTGCTAAAAATTCTTCTTTTTTGGTGTCTAAAAACTCGGTAAACTTAGCGTCAAATTCTTCTTTAATTTGATTTACTTGTTTGTTTATGGTTTGGATAGGATTGTTTTTTACTAATTCTTCAAGCTCACTAACCAAGGTGTCCATGTCCATGGCATGATAATCCTTTTCTTCTATTTCATGACGTTTTTCATTTTCGTGATCCTCAGCATCTTCAGCATTGGCATCTTGAATTTCTTCTAGCGCATCATCAGTTGTAGTTGTTGCTTCATTATGTACAGCCGTTTCAATAGGTGTTACGGGTGTGTTTTCAGTTATTCCTTCTGCTTGTGGCAGGTTATCTTGTTCAGACATCGTAAACTAAGTTTAGAGTTATCAAATATTTTCAAGGGGGAAGATACTAAAAATCAGTAAAAAGCAACTGATAAAACCTTATTTATTCCAAGTTTTCCAAGATTTTTTTGCTTGTAGCACTAACATTTGTTTTCCATTTATGGTAATTGCTCCTTTTTTTGCTCCTTTTTTCATAAATAAAGTGATTTCAGGGTTGTACACTAAATCATATAAAATGTGTTTGTTGCTAAGGGCTTCATACGGTAATTGTGGGCATTCATTTGTGTTGGGATGTGTGCCTAATGGAGTGCAATTGATAATGATTTGATATTCATCAAGTATTGTAGGTGTTATGTTTTGATAGTTAAAATGATTAGTAGCATTTCGGGATACAAATTGATAGGATATGCCCATTTTTTTTAAGACATAGGCTATTGCTTTAGATGCGCCTCCTGTACCTAAAATGAGTGCTTTTTTATGATGTTTTTGAAGCAGTGGTTGTAGTGATTTCTTAAATCCGTAGACATCAGTGTTGTAGCCTTTCAGTTTTCCTTTTTTGCTGATGCGGATGGTATTTACAGCTCCAATTTGTTTTGCTTTGTTGCTTATTTTGTCTAGGTACGGAAAAATAGTTTCTTTGTACGGTATGGTTACGTTAAGTCCTTTTAAGGTGGGGTGTTTTTGAATAATGGATTTTAATTCATCTAACGATTGAATATCAAAATTAAGATATTCTGTATTGGTAATTCCTTCTCTTTTAAACTTGCTTTCAAAATATTTTTTAGAAAAAGAATAGCTAATATTTTTACCTAATAAGCCGTATGTTTTTTGCATTTTATTGTGCTTTATTTTTATGAGCATACCATTCTAAACTAATAATTAAAAAGATGCCTAATAGTATATAAGTTATAGCAATTGCAGTTTGGGTATTCCATTCCGGAATATAATGTGTGTATTGTGTGATGATTTTTTGCTGATTTGCATCTAATATAAAACCTCCGCTTTCAGTCATTTTGTAAAGGGTGTTTTTCCAAGGCCAAATGACGCCTAATGAGCCTACAATAAATCCTGTAATAATGCCAATGACTGCTGTTTTGTAGTGTTTTAATAAGTAATTAATAATGTGCGAAAACCCAACCATTCCTACTACAGATCCTGTTGTAAACACGCCTAAAACTTGTAACATCCGTATGCGTTCTGGATTATGGATAAAACTAAAATCTCCAGTAAAGATGTTTTTAAAAGTATCAAATAACGCGTTTACAGAATCAACTAGAAGCAATACATAATTGCCTAAAATGATTAAGATGAAGGAGCCTGATAGTCCGGGTAGCGTCATCCCAGAAACACTAATAATACCACATAGAAACACAAAAAAGAGATTGTCGTTTTCGGTCATCGGATTCATAAAACTAATGTATAAACCAATGAGCGCTCCCGTTATTAAAAAAAGAATTGCTTGTAGGGTCCAGTTTTTAAAATGTTTACTAATGGCATAAATGGATCCGATAATCATCCCGAAAAAAGCAGACCAAACATAAATAGGATATAAGCTGATAAGATAATCTAGAAGTTTAGAAACGGAAAAAAAACTAATGAGCATTCCTAAAATAATAGCAAATAAAAATTTCCCATTGATATATTTAAAAAAAGATTTCCATCGCCCTCCAAAAAACAATTTTAAAGACCTGCCGTTTATGCGTTGTAGCGAGTATATAAATTCTTCATAAAAACCTGCAACAAAAGCAACTACACCTCCAGATACTCCAGGTACTTTATTGGCTGCACCCATTGCTAACCCTTTTAAGGTAAGTAATAGGTAGTCTAAAGGCTTGCGTGTAGATTTCATATTTAAGCTGTTTTTTTAGCGCCTATTTTTTCTAAAATAAAAATGGTTAAAAAGCCAATGAGCATTAGCGAAATGGCATAAGTTATTTGTGGGTCTACATTAAAAATAGATTTATATTCAGATGGTAAAATGGGTTGTTGAGTAATTGGAATTACTCTTCCGTCAGGAGTAAAGCGAGCAGTTAATATTCGTTTCCAAGGCCAAATGACACCTAAAGAACCTATGATAAATCCTGTTAAAACGGATAATGTAGTATTTTTATAATTATTAAAAAGCCATTTTAATACTGAGCTAAAACTGAGCAATCCAACTACAGCACCTGCTATAAAAATTGCTATTTTTTTAAAGTTAAAATCATGAAAAGCGGTACTTAAAGTATGATAAGCCCCTAATAAAACTAAAATAAAAGAACCAGAAATACCAGGTAAAATCATGGCACAAATAGCAATGGCTGCGGAAATAAATAAAAACAAATCACTGTTGTTATTCGTTAATGAAGGCAGTGTAGTAATGTAATAAGCCACAAAAGCACCAATTAGTAAAGCGATAATGGTTTTGAAATTCCAATGTTTGATTTGTTTGGCAATAAATAGAATGCTGGCGAGGACTAAGCCAAAAAAGAAAGACCAAATTAAAATAGGATGATGCTCTAATAAATATTTTGCCAATCGCATAAAAGAGATAAAGCTAATGCCAATACCCAAAAATAAAGCCGCTAAAAAATTACCGTTTACTTGTTTCCAAACGCCTTTAACACCATTGTTTTTTAGGGTTTTGAATAACGAAAAATTGATGTTGTGTATGGAAGAGATTAGCTCTTCATAAATGCCAGATATAAAAGCAATGGTGCCTCCAGATACTCCAGGTACTGCGTCAGCGGCGCCCATTGCCATTCCTTTTAAGCCAATGATGATGTATTGTAATAAGTTTCTTTGCATTTTTTAGTAAGTTGATTGTAAGCAAAGATAGGTTATACGTACTTAACTCCCAACAAAAAAGAGTAGCAACTAAAAAGCCACATTACACTAGTAAAAATGTGTATTTGTGGCTTTTTAAAAAACTGAGTTGCTATTTTGTTATAAATATTTTGCAATAATCTCTTTGACAGATTTTCTATTGTATACTCTTGAAAATAATTCTTCTAAAATAATAACGAATTCTTTTTCTTCTTGTAGTGCGTTTATTAAATGATATTGCCCTTTTTGGATGTCATTAATTAAATAGTATAGTCCTGCTAAACGAAACTCAATTTCGGCATTTTCG
>JAJRPS010000024.1 GCA_024280635.1 Bacteroidota bacterium
AGAACTATTTAAAAATGTAAATACCAATAAGCAAAGGGTTGCTTTTTACTTAAATCAACAAAAACATATAATATTAAGTCAATTAAGCATTTTTAAGCAACTTGAAAATAGTAGTAATTTAGAATTTATGAATTAAAAAAACGCTTAAATCAACGAAAATTACTGATTATGATTCTTTTTGAAACCTCTTGCGCAACGATTACCTTTGTTGTGCAGAGTTTTATTATTCATCTTTTATTTTCGGGTCAGGTTTTTGTCCACGTTTATTTTTATTCTGATATTCTCTTCTTTGTTTAGTAATTTCATACAACACAATTCCAGAAGAAGTTCCCAAGTTCAAACTTTCAATAATTCCGAACATTTCCATCTGAATGCAGGCTTCACTGTTTTCAATTGCTAATTCACTAATTCCACGTGATTCATTTCCAAACCATACAGCAAGTTTTTTTTGAGTATAGTTTCCTTTGTGTAAAATCACATTAGTTTTTCCTTTTATATGAGGTGAAGTAACTACAGAAGTAAATCTGTTTTTATTCAGGTGGTCAATACATTCTTGAGTACTTTCAAAAGTTTTGACAAAACTCCACTTTATTGCAGAAACGGAAGGTTTTAACAAAGAAGTTTTTTCTCTCATTTCTTGCCAATCATTTGGTAGTTATTTTTAATAATTCGTATTTGAGTAGATTTAGCCTCTAATATTCCTTTTTAAGGAAGCTTATAACTTTTTTAAGTGACTTAAAGATATAAACAATAGTCTATTAATTTTATTAGTCCGATGCAATTGATAATTCTCTTAAGGCTGTAAGTAATAAAGATAAATTTGCTGCCGCTAGTTTATAACGAGTGGAGATAAACTAACTAAAAAAATGCTCTAAATTGCAATTCTATTTACTACAAACCTTACTTCACTTTTAAACTTCTAATAATGGCTTCCAGCTCAAACATATAATCCCGTTTGTTAATTTGTGGTGCGTAGGTAAACCCTTCCAACACCAATTGGCGATTGTGTGCTTTATCATCAATAATATAATTAATAAAAGGGCCTGCCATAAAATCACCTTTTACATCCCAAATACCACGGGTTTCAATAGCGGGTAAATTTGCAATAGTAGTGCTTGTTACGTATGGAGAAAAGGCAGCCTCCGTAATCATATACGAATTTTCAACTGCTCCTGGTATGTGTGCTTTACCAATAGAATCACGTAATTTTACAATGTTTTGTATGGTTAAACTGTCTTTTTTTATGGTGTTATATGGTAGTTGGTAAATCATTAAATTTAAATCGCCATTTTTAATATCTTTACGCAACCACATAAAATCTTTTGTTTTTTTAGCAGTGCGATAATTGAATAAAATATCTAAATCTATTCCAAATGTTTCCTGAATTTCTTTAGTATCACGTGGGTTTTTACGTATTTGTCTTTGCTTTTCTTTTAATTCTACTGCTTGAATGGTGTTGCGCATTTTAGTCCCATTATTATTTAAAAACGCAATAATTTCGCCTTTATTTTTACCTCGCACCAAAATACCTGTTTGTGGTTTTGCATGTAAATTTTTAATAAATTTAAGTTCCGTAATGCTATCATTTTGCTCTATTTGAATAAAGGTACGGCTCTTTTTCACAAAAGAGTGAAAAGCTTTGGGTTCCATTTGTACCAATGTAAACATCGGTTCATCTTGTGGTAACCCATAAACCGAAGTTGCAAATACTTTGCGTACAGCATCGCCAATTTCTCCATTCCAAAAATCATTAGACGTTACAATGGTAAAATTATTAATGGTTCCTGCGGATGCTGGTAAATGTTTTTTCCCATTTTCTTTATCGTTTTGACAAGAAAAAAGTACTACACTCAACGCTAAAAAGGCTATTATTTTTTTCATAATTTATAATCCACTACTGTGGGGATTTAATTTATAGTATTTGTTACAAACACACTGTTATTTGGTTTCTCACAAAAAAAGTTAGAAATGACTAAATTTATTATTCTTTATTTTATCAAAAATTAAACCCTTTTATCCTTTTGGGATTTTTAAAATCATTCCGGGTTTTAAACTGTTGTTGGATAAGTTATTATGATCTTTAATGTTTTGAGCAGATACCCCTGAGTATTTTTTAGCAATTCCATACAAACTATCGCCGCTTTGTACGGTATAGCGAGTTGCGGTTTTAAAAGTAGTCGCTTTTTGGTGTGTTTTTACTGCTGTTTTTTTTGTGTTTCTTTTTACCACTTTTTGCGGATGACGCGGATGTATGCTTAGGCGTTGACCTATTTTAAGGCTATTAGATTTTAATCCGTTCCATCGTTTTATCTGGCTCACTTTCACCCCATATTTACGGGCTATTTTACCTAAAAAATCTCCTTTCCGTACCCGGTATCGTATTCTATTTGATGACGCTACCAATTCAGGAAGTGGTTTTTCTCTTTTGTTAAATTCTTTTTCGGCATAGGCATAAATAGCATCTTCATGGGTTACAAATTTACCGATGTATTGAATAGGTAAACGCAACGCATAATTTTCACCCTTTACTACGGGGATTATATCTAATTTATAACTAGGGTTTAAAAACTGAAGATCTTCAATTTTAATATCAAACAATTCAGACACATGCTCTAAGCTTATTTTTTTACGTACCCGTATGGTGTCGGTTTCGAAAAACTGAAAAGTAGCGGCATCTGGCTTAAAATTATGTTCTTTAGCGTACTCAAAAACATACATGGTGGCTTGAAAAATAGGTACATATCCAGCTGTTTCACGAGGTAAAAACGGACGAATGTTCCAATAATTTTGACTTCCCCCAGAGCGCCTGATGGCTTTGCTTACATTTCCCATTCCTGAATTATAACTTGCCAATGCCAAATCCCAATCACCAAAACGTTTGTAACATTTGGTTAAGTATTTGCATGCTGCTCGGGTTGATTTTAGTAAATCACTACGTTCATCTACATAAGAGCTTACATTTAAACCCATTTCCTTGCCTGTTGGATACATAAATTGCCACAATCCTGTTGCACCAACTCGTGATTTTGCTCTGGGATTTAGTGCCGATTCTACAATGGCTAAATATTTCATTTCTAAAGGCATATCAAAAGCGTCCAGTTCTTGCTCAAACAAAGGGAAATAATAATGTGCCAACCCCATTAATCGTTGTAAGGATTGTTGCCTGTTTTTTAAAAAGGTTTTAATGACGCTTTCTAAAATAGGATTGTACTCAACATGAAATGGTGTCCGATCATTCAATCGTTTTAAACGAGCAATTAAGGTGTCTTTTCGTAATTCTGGATAATAAATGTCTTTATCGCTAATTTGTGCGCGTAAATTGTTTATCGTATCATATAAGTCATGGCTGTATAATTCTTCTAAATACGCTCTGTCAATTTGTGCTGCGTATTCATTATCTGGTACGTCTTGTAATAATTGTTTTAGTTTTTTAAAATCTTCCTCAATAGTATCGGCTAATATAGTATCGGTTACTTTTTTATCTAAAACGATTGCCTCACCTGTTCTTGTTTGACTTCCTATTGTTGTAAATAGTGTGTCTTGAACGGGGTTTCTTCTTTGTAATAAAATAAAGGGGTGCGTTTGAAGGGTGTCATACAAAACAGCAGGTTTTGTTGCGGTTATTTTTACAACTTTTTTAGTTTTAATAAGGGTATCTTGCACTGCTGAAAGCGTGTTAGTAATTGTTGTTTTAGAAATAGCAAGTGTATCTGTTTTTTTTTGTGCAGCTCCAATTAAAGAAGATAAAAAGAAAATATATGTAAGATGCTTTAGCATAAGTGTTTTATAGATAACGGTTATGATGCTAAAATAGTGTTTTTTAATTGAGATTAAAAATAGTACGCAAAAAACTGCCACGAATACACAAATGTTTTATTCGTGTATTCGTGGCAATATATATGATATTATACCAATTTAACATCAAAACAATTGATAAATAAATTGGAATATATTTTACTATAAAATGGCAGCAATACCAGGTAGTGTTTTACCTTCCAAGCTTTCCAACATTGCGCCACCACCTGTACTTACATAACTTACACCATCGGTAAAACCAAATTGTTTGGCTGCTGCAACGGAGTCTCCTCCACCTACTAATGAAAATGCGCCATTTTTAGTAGCATCTACAATGGCTTTCCCTAAAGATATGGTTCCTTTTGCAAAGTTTTCCATTTCAAAAACCCCCAAAGGCCCATTCCATAAAATGGTTTTGGATTGTAATACAATTTCTCTAAAATTAGCGGATGTTTCTGGTCCACAATCTAAGCCCATCCACCCAGCTGGAATTTTAGCGGTATCTACAATTTGTGTGTTGGCATCATTATTAAAATCATCTGCAATAATAGCGTCTACGGGTAAATGAACTTGTACGCCTTTTTCTTTTGCTTGTTTTAAAATAATTAGTGCCAACTCTAAATAATCATCTTCTACTAAAGAGTTTCCTATTTCACCTCCTTGTGCTTTAATAAAGGTAAAGGTCATCCCACCACCAATGATTACATGATCTACTTTGTCTAAAATATTTTCAATAATGGTTATTTTAGATGATACTTTTGCACCTCCCAAAATAGCTAATACTGGTTTTTCTCCTGTTTGCATAACTTTATCAATGCTTTCAATCTCTTTCGCTAACAATAATCCAAAACATTTTTTACCTTCAAAAAAGTCTACTATAACAGCTGTTGATGCGTGTGCTCTATGTGCGGTTCCAAAAGCATCGTTTACATAAATATCTCCTAATTTTGATAATTGTTCGGCAAAGGTTTTATTACCTTTTTTTTCTTCTTCATGAAAACGTAAATTTTCTAAAATTAAGATTTCTCCAGGTTCTAAATCTGCAACAGCAGCCTCTGCTTCTTCGCCAACGCAATTGCTTGCAAATTTACATTGTACTCCTATAATTTCTGAAACTTTATCAACAATATGACGCAATGAAAACTCATCTTGTACTCCTTTTGGTCGTCCTAAATGTGACATTAATACACAACTTCCTCCGTCTTCTAAAATTTTAATAATAGTTGGTTTTGCTGCTTCAATACGAGAGGTGTCTCCCACAGTTAAGTCGGCATTTAAAGGCACATTAAAATCTACACGAATTAAAGCTTTTTTATCTTCAAAGTTAATATCATTTACCGTTTTCATATTATTAGTTTTTTAAATTTTTTACAAAGGTAAATTATTTATCTTTGTTGTATGAATTTTAATACAGTAATTGGTCAAACCCATATTAAAAACCACTTAAAAACAAGTGCCGATAATGGTAGAATACCGCACGCTCAACTGTTTGTAGGTAATGAAGGGGTAGGAACCTTAGCTATGGCAATTGCTTATGCTAAACATATTTTATGTGGTGAGAACAACGAAATATGTGCTTTAAAATTTGATAAGTTAGCCCACCCCGATTTGCATTTTGCTTTTCCGGTTGCCACTAATACCAAAGTAAAACGTCATGCGGTTAGTAATCTTTTTTTAGAAGAATGGCGTGAGTTTGTTACAAAACAACCTTATGGAAATTTATTTGATTGGTATAAACTACTAGAAGTAGAAAATAAACAAGGAAATATTGGGGTAGATGAAGCTCAGGATATTGTAAAAAAACTGAGTTTAAAATCGTTTGAAGGGGGTTATAAAGTTATGATTATTTGGATGGCAGATAAACTAAATAATGCCGCTGCTAATAAATTATTAAAACTGATTGAAGAACCGCCAGAAAAAACAGTGTTTCTTTTAATTACAGAAAATGAAGATCAAATTATAAACACCATTCGCTCTCGTTGTCAAGTATTACATTTTCCTCCATTAGCTGAAAATGATATAAAAAAAGCATTACTAAATCAATTTGAAATAGAAGAAGAGCAAGCTGTAAAAATAGCACATCAAGCTGAAGGAAATTACAATAAAGCGGTTGATTTAATTAATCAAGATGGTGAAGAATTACAATTTGAAGAGTGGTTTATTACTTGGATACGTGCTGCCTTTAAAGCAAAAGGAAACAAAGCTGCTATAAATGATTTATTGAGTTGGAGTGAAACTATTGCTAAAACAGGTAGAGAAACTCAAAAGTTGTTTTTAAACTACTGTTTAAATTTTTTCCGTCAAGCGTTATTGCAAAATTATACGGCTACAAACTTGGTGTTTTTTACCCCACAAACAGGTAATTTTTCTTTAGCAAAATTTGCTCCTTTTGTACACGGTAATAATATTATTGCCATAAATGATGCTTTAAATGATGCTATATATCATATTGAACGTAACGGAAATGCTAAAATTATTTTAACTGATTTATCTATAAAACTTACACGATTACTACACGCAAAAAAAGAGCAGTTTTAATGTTTACTATAAATAAAAGCCACTTATTTTATAAGTGGCTTTTATTGTTAATTATCGCTTCACAACCAACCCGTAAATTGGCTATTCTTTCGTAGTTTATTTTTTATCAGCGTAAGCTTTATTTAAAGCATCCGTAACTTGTGTAGTAATATCATTTTTATCAGCACCAAACAAAACACTTCCTGCTTTGTTTTTACCAAAAATATAAGTATACCCTTTTGTTTTACCATAATTTGTTACAAACGTATCTATTTTACCTAACAAACTGTCTACTTCCTTTTGGCTTTCCATAGCAATTGCTTGCTCTTGCTGCTGAAATTGTTGCTGTAACATTTGTTGTTTTTGACCTAATTGTTGGTACAATTGTTGAGCCTTACTTTGTGGTAATTTTTTTGCTTTAGCCTGAAAAGCTGTAACTTCTTTTTGAAATTCCTTTCCTAAACTATCCTTTATTTTTGTAAACGCAGCTATTTTAGCTTCATAAGTAGCTTCCATGTCTTTCTTTTCTTGATAATTTTCAATTAATTTTTCATTATCAATAAAAGCTGTTTTTTCTTGATTACACGCTGTAAACAATGTTATTGCAAATGCCGCTATTAGTACTTTTTTCATTTTCTTATCTATTTAAATTAGTATATAAAGTGCGAATGTAAGAAAATAAATGCTAAAATCATTTTCTGATAAATATCATTCTTGTAAATTTATAAAAATTATACTTTTGTAAATTATACTTATATTAACATAACTCATCCTTTTTTTATGAAACTTAATCAATATATAGATCATACTTTATTAAAACCAGATGCCACTAAATACGACATTTTTAAACTTTGCGAAGAAGCGAAAACCTATCAATTTTTCTCCGTTTGTGTAAACAGTTGTTATGTAGAAATAGCAAAAAAGAAATTACATAAAAGTGGAGTAGTGGTTTGTAGTGTTATTGGTTTTCCTTTAGGAGCAATGAACACAAAAGCAAAAGTTGCAGAAACCAAACAAGCATTAAAAGATGGTGCTAAAGAAATTGATATGGTAATAAATATTGGTTTACTTAAAAGCGGTGACTATAAAGCAGTACAAAAAGATATTAAAAAAGTTAAAAAAGCAATGGGATTAAAAAAACTAAAAGTAATTTTAGAAACATGCTTACTTACTGATGATGAAATTACAAAAGCCAGTGAATTAGCAGTAAAAGCAGGTGCTGACTTTATAAAAACATCTACCGGTTTTAGTACTGGTGGCGCTACAGAAAAAGCGATAAAACTAATGAAAGAAGTTGCTGGTAAAAAAGTAAAAATTAAAGCTTCTGGAGGAATAAGAGATACTAAAACGGCTAAAAAATACATTGCTTTAGGTGTAGATAGAATTGGAACCTCTTCAGGAATAGCTATTACAAACGGTAGTCCTTCAAAATCAGTAGGTTATTAAACCTCTTTAACTAAAAAAAACAAATTATGAGTATACACATATCAGCAAAAAAAGGAGAAATTGCAGAAACCATTTTATTACCAGGTGACCCTTTACGTGCTAAATGGATAGCTGAAACATTTTTAGAAAATCCTACTTGCTTTAACAAAGTTAGAGGAATGCTAGGATATACAGGTACATATAAAGGTAAACGGGTTTCAGTAATGGGAACAGGAATGGGAGTGCCTAGTTTATCAATTTATGTACATGAATTGATTACTAATTTTGGTGTTAAAAACCTAATTAGAGTAGGTACAGCAGGGTCATATCAGAAAGAAATAAAAATAAAAGATGTGGTATTGGCTATGGCAGCATCATCAACATCTGGTATTAATAAATTACGCTTTAATGGTGCCGATTATGCGCCTACCGCAAGTTTTAATCTCTTTAATAAAGCATTAGAAATTGCTAAAAAAGAAGATTTACCCTTAAAAGCAGGAAATGTATTAACCAGTGATGAGTTTTATGGTGATGTATTTGATGACTATAAAAAATGGAGTGCTTTTGGGGTGCTTTGTGTTGATATGGAAACTTCTGGATTATATACTTTAGCCGCAAAACACAACGTAAATGCTTTAACTATTTTAACCATTTCAGACTCCTTAGTTACCGGAGAAACCACTACAAGTAAAGCGCGTGAAACTACTTTTAATAAAATGATTACTATTGCGCTACAACTAGCCTAAAACCAAAATATGAATACCTACTGGAAAAAAAACAGTCAAGAAGAAATTAAAAATAGGATTTTTACCGCCTTAAAAAATAATTTAAATTTTAATGCACAACACATTTTAGGAGTACCCGGTTCTCACCTAGATGAAAAAGTTTTTAATCAAGATGATTCTTTTTTAAACAATGCACCATTTATATCAACATTAATTCAAAATCCAAATCATATTGGCTGTCATACTTTAGGGAAAAGTGAAGCCTTTTTTATGGGTACTCAAAAAATTGAACGAGATGTTATTGATATTTGTGCCGTTGATGTTTTAAAAGGAAAACCCAATGAACACGATGGTTATATTGCATCAGGAGGTACTGAAGCTAATATGCAAGCCATTTGGATTTATCGTAATTATTTTATTAATCAATGTGGGGCAAAACCAGAAGAAATTACCATTGTTTGTAGTACCGATAGTCATTACTCCATGCCAAAATCGGGAAATTTATTAGCCATTAGCATCCATAAAGTTAAAGTAGATACGGAAACTAGGGTAATTACAAAAGAAGCAGTAACCAATACATTAGTACAAGCAAAACAAGAAGGTAAAAAATATTTTATAGTGGTTGCTAATATGATGACCACCATGTTTGGATCTGTAGATGATGTAAATATTTATACTGATGTTTTACAAGATTTATTATGTAATTTTAAATTACACATTGATGCCGCTTTTGGAGGGTTTTATTTTCCTTTTACAGAAGAAAAAAGCGATTTAACTTTTCAAAACAAACACATTTCATCCTTTACTTTAGATGCTCATAAAATGGCACAAGCTCCTTATGGAACCGGTATTTTTTTAATACGTAAAGGATATATGGAAAATGTAAATACCGAAGAAGCCAGCTATGTTGAAGGACAAGATTTTACTTTAATTGGAAGTAGGAGTGGAGCCAATGCCGTTGCTGTGTGGATGATTTTAGTGAAAAATGGACCGTTTGGATGGCAAGAAAAAATATTCATTTTACAAAAAAGAAGTGAATGGATGGCAGATCAATTAACTCAATTGAATATTGAATTTTACCGACATGCTGCTTCAAATATTATTACAATAAAAAGTAAATACATGAGCTCCAAAATTGCTACAAAATTTGGTTTAGTACCTGATGATCATAATAACCCTAATTGGTATAAAATTGTTATTATGGATCATGTTACTATTGATAAATTAATGTTGTTGATTGAAGATTTGAAAAATAATATTTAATATATAATTAAAATTTATACATTTATTCAAATCTATAACTATTATTTATACTAAAGTGGTGTTTATAGGTTTTTTATTTAAACTTAAAATAAAAATAGATACATGAGTTTGTTTTTTAATTAAAATAAGCTTAAAGCATGTTTAAAATTAGTTTTATTGTTTTTTTAGCGTATAAATTAGAGAAGAATACTCATTTGTGCGCAATGCTTTTAAATTTGACAAGAAACCTATCCAAAAAGCTTTAATGGCATTCATTTTACCTGTTTTTATTTTTTCACTTAAAAGCGATACATAATAACTGTCAAATTTCATTGGTGTTGTTTTTACTACTTTAAAGTTTTCTTTAAATAGTAGTGCTATACTTTTTTGACTAAAGTGCCATAAGTGTCTTGGTACATCAAAAGCTGCCCAAAACTGTTTGTAATGTTGTGCATCAAAACTGTTGTAATTGGGTACGGCAATTATTAAAATTCCGTTGGGTTTTAAAAGTTTGGTAAATATTTTTACTTGTGCTTCTAAATTTGGTAAATGCTCTAAAACATGCCATAAGGTTATGACATCAAAACTCTCAGTTTTAAAATTGTCCATTTGCGAAACATCAAAAACTTGATTGTTGTTTTTATTATTTGCTATTTTACGAGCTTCTAGATTAGGTTCAATTCCTATTGTTTTCCAACCGTGCTGCTGTGCTACAGTTAAAAAATCTCCTGTTCCACAACCAATATCTAATAAGCTTCCTTTTACTATTTGTTTATTTATTAGCTGCATCTTATTTTGAAGTGAGTAGGAGCGTACCCAATGGTATACTTTTTCAAATAAATTGCGCTGCGCATCGGTATGTGAAATATAATCTTCCGTTTGGTAATATTTTGGTAAATCATTTACAGAAGGTTGCGGTGTGGTTACCCACATTTTAAACTCTGAATTAAATTTTAAATCAAAATTTTCTTGCGAAACGGAATGGTCTTTAACGGTAATTATTTCCATTGAATAAAGGCTATATAGTCTAATTTTAATTGTGAAAGATAAGTAATTACTTGCTCTTTATAAGCACTATTTCCTCCTAAATAATCATAATTAAAATCATCTTTAACCGTTATTCCTATATATTTTTTGGTAGATAATTCTGCTGTTTTTGGATTACTTTTAAAAAAGATGGGAAGTAAATTAATCACTTTTACTTTTTTTGTATATGTTTTAAATATAAACTGTTGTTCTATATTATTTATTAATACTTTTTTATAACACAAATCTAAAGGATTACAAGATGTAGAATTAAATTTATCTTTTAAAAATTTAGATAAATTATAATCTGAATTTGATATTTCAAACCGATATTCTTTAAATCTTTTTTTAGCAGCACCTACTTTTATTTTGTTTGATTTTATTTTGTAGGTAGGTATTGATCTTGGTAAAGAAATAGGTATACAAGAAGTAATTAAAAATAATACAAGAAGAAAAATATAATATTTCATGAAAAAGGTTGTTCCACGTGGAACATTTAATTATTACCTACCTAAATACACTAATAAAACAGATATATCACTTGGTGATACTCCTGATATGCGAGAGGCTTGACTAATAGTTGTAGGTTGTATTTTAGTTAATTTTATACGCGCTTCTGTAGCTAATGATTTTAATTTTGTATAATCAAAATTAGCGGGTATTTTTACATAATCTAAACGGTGTAACTTGTCGGCATTTAGTTTTTCTTTGGCAATATAACCTGCGTATTTTACTTGTATTTCGGTTTGTTCTAAAACTTCTTTATCTAAATTATTTATTACAATATAATCATCAACAACTTTTACGGTACGCATATCATCCATTGTAATATTAGGACGTGCAAACACTTTAAACATTTTATCTTGTTGTTTTACCAAAGATGATTTTTTAGTTTCTAAAACGGGGTTTATAACGTCTGGCTTCACGCTGGTTTCTTTAAAAAACTGAATAAAATTATCAGATTTACTTCTCTTTTCTTCCATACGTTGCATCCTTTTTTCTGAAGCAATACCCAAAGCATATCCTTTTGGTGTCAATCTAAAATCGGCATTATCCTGTCGCAGTAAGGTTCTATATTCTGCACGAGAAGTAAACATTCTATATGGTTCTTCTGTTCCTTTTGTAATCAAATCATCAATTAAAACACCTATATAAGCTTCATCTCTATTTAAAATAAAAGGGTCTTTTTCTTGTACATTTAAAGCAGCATTTATTCCTGCCATCATTCCTTGAGAAGCGGCTTCTTCATAACCCGTTGTTCCGTTAATTTGACCTGCAAAATACAAACCATTTACCAACTTGGTTTCTAAGGTATGCTTTAATTGTGTAGGAGGGAAGTAGTCATATTCAATTGCATAACCGGGGCGGAAAAACTTTACTTTTTCAAAACCTACTACACTACGTAATGCTTTAAATTGTACTTCTTCTGGTAAAGATGTAGAGAAACCATTGATATAATATTCACAAGTATCCCAACCTTCTGGTTCTACAAAAAGTTGATGTGATGTTTTTTCTGCAAAACGATTTATTTTATCTTCTATTGATGGGCAATAACGGGGACCTATACTTTTAATACGACCATTAAACATAGGTGATTTATCAAAACCTTCTCGTAATAAATCATGCACCAATTCTGATGTATGACTCATGTGACATGGACGCTGATGTGTTAAGGGTTTAGTGACATCAGAATAAGAAAATTTATCAGGATTTTCATCACCAGGTTGTAGTATCATTTTAGAAAAATCCAAACTACGTCCATCCACACGTGGGGGAGTTCCTGTTTTCATTCGTCCGGATTCAAAACCCAATACTACCAATTGTTCAGTAATTCCTTTTGAAGCTGATTCTCCTGCACGACCACCACCAAATTGTTTATCACCAATATGAATGAGTCCGTTTAAAAAAGTTCCGTTAGTTAATATTACTGTTTTACTTTCTATTTTTAATCCTAAAGTAGTTACAACACCACGTATTTTATTATTTTCAATCCAAAGTCCTTTTACCATTTCTTGATAAAAATCAAGGTTTTGGGTAGCTTCTAATTGTAAACGCCATTCTTCTGAAAAACGCATTCTATCCGATTGCGCACGTGGACTCCACATTGCAGGACCTTTACTTTTGTTTAACATTTTAAATTGTATAGCTGTTTTATCTGTTACAATACCAGAATACCCTCCAATAGCATCTATTTCACGTACAATTTGTCCTTTTGCAATACCTCCCATTGCTGGATTACATGACATTTGTGCAATATTTTGTAAACTCATAGTAACTAAAAGGGTAGAAGCGCCCATATTAGCAGATGCTGCTGCAGCTTCACAACCTGCATGACCACCTCCAACTATAATAACATCGTATATTTTATCAAACATATTTTTAAAATTCTATTTTTTTATTCCACGTGGAACACACTTCATTTTCTTATTAATGTTTCACGTGGAACATTAAAATTTTCTCATCTTCTTTTTGACGCATTAAAGCTGTATCTTTTTTAGTTTTATCTTTATAACCACACAAGTGTAAAATACCGTGTATTACTACACGTTTTAATTCTTCTTCAAACGTAACATTAAAATCTTTTGCGTTATCTAAAACTCTTTCTATTGAAATAAAAATATCTGAATAAATGGTTTTAAAAACCGTATTATCAAAAGTGATAATATCTGTTAGTGTGTTATGATTTAAATATTCTACATTAATTTTATGTAAATAATCATCATCACAAAAAGTGTAATTTACCTCTCCTAATACATAAGATTC
>JAJRPS010000025.1 GCA_024280635.1 Bacteroidota bacterium
AAAATATTGAAAACTTTAAAATTGAATTAATAATCGGGCTACTTTTTATCGGTTTGGGTAATTATTTTCAAACGGTAAAACCCAATTATTTTATAGGCATTAAAACTCCATGGACTTTAGAAAACGAAACGGTTTGGAAAAAAACACATCAATTGGGGGGCAAACTTTGGGTTATTGGCGGTTTACTAATTGTAATTTGCAGTTTATTATTATCCAAAGCATATAGCGGATATGCTATGATGACTATTATTGCCGTTATTAGTATTATACCCATTGCTTATTCTTATTTTGAATTTAAAAAACAAACGGCATAATTGGCATTAAAATTGAAACATCAACTATAAAACAAATCACTATGAAACTTCAAACATTCATCATTACATTACTCATTAGTAGCATAACCTTTGCACAAGATTTTATTGCACAAAATTTAACTATTAGTGATTACGTTGAAGGCACACTACTTATTCCTAATAAAAAAACGAACACTTTAGTCATTATCATTCCAGGATCTGGACCTACAGATAGAGATGGTAATCAGAATTTTGGTAAAAATAATTCACTTAAATATTTAGCACAAGATTTAACTCATAACGGTATTGCTACCTTTAGATATGACAAACGCGCCTTAACCATGTTAAAAAAAGGAGCGAATGCAACTGCAATTAGCAAAGTTCGTTTTGATGACTTTGTTACTGATGCTAAAAAAGTTGTTGCTTATTTTAACCTAAGAAAACGCTATCAAAACATTTATATTTTAGGACACAGTCAAGGGAGTTTAGTGGGTATGTTAGCATCAAAAGAAAACGTAACAGGTTTTATATCGCTTTCTGGAGCAGGAAATAGTATTGACACGGTAATTATGAAGCAACTAAAAGGAATGGGCGTACAACAAAGCATGCTTGATGAAGCTCAGAAAACTTTTGATATTTTAAAAATAGGTGAAATTGATAAAGATTTTAGCCCTTATTTAGCCAATATTTTTAATTTAGAAGTACAACCTTTTATGATGAGCTGGATAAAATACACCCCAACAAAAGTGCTCTCTCAATTAAACATCCCAACACTTATTATTAACGGAGACAAAGATTTACAAGTTTCTGTAGCAGAAGCGACTTTATTAAAAGAAGCTAAAAAAGATTTCCAATTTAGTATCATCAAAAACATGAATCATGTACTCAAAACAGTAGAAACAGATAACAAGCAAGAGAACATGAAAACCTACAACATGCAAGAATTAAAAAACAATCCTGCATTAATAAAAGCAATATTGAAATTTTTAAAAAAATAAAAGATGATTTTTAAAAGCAGAAAAGATAGTCTCTTTAAAATTGTATTTACTACATTAAGTATTTTATTTATTTTTATCTTTTTTAGCATTGTATCTAAAAAAAATATTAATACAGAAGACCTTATTCCTTTAATTATTATTATAGTAGTTAGTATATTTATATACTATTCCTTTAACGCTACTTACTATGAAATTACCAATACTCTCTTTAAATACAAAAGTGGATTTATAAAAGGTGATATCCCCCTAAAAGAAATACATTCCATTACCAAAAATACAACTATGTGGGTGGGTTTAAAACCTGCCACTGCAAAAAATGGACTCATTATAAAATATAATAAATACGATGAAATTTACATTAGCCCAAAAACTAACGACACTTTTATTATTGAAATACTAAAACACAACCCCAATATTACAATAACTTCTTAAAGTTTCTACATCATAAATTTTAAAAACAGCGCAATGCGCTGTTTTTATTTTGTATTTTGCACCAAACTAATCTTACAACAAATGGATACTGCAAAAATTATAGATACTACCCCAATTTTTACTAACGATACTATTGTTTTCGGACTCTTAATGCTCGCATTGGGCTTTATTTTTTATACCGAATCTAAAACCAGCGGCTTTTGGCATAAATTCTATAAAATTATACCCAGTTTATTTATGGCATACATGATACCTGCCTTACTGACCACTTTAGGTATTATTGCGCCAGAATGGAATACTATCTCAACAACAGGAGAAGTTAGTAAACATAGCACCAATTTATACTATGTATCCAGTAGATTTTTACTGCCTGCAGCATTGGTTTTAATGACATTAAGCATTGACATAAAAGCAGTATTTAATTTAGGATGGCGTGCATTAGTCATGTTTTTTACTGGTACTATTGGTATTGTAATTGGTGGTCCTATAGCCATTTTGTTAATTTCAATATTCTCACCTGAAACCGTTGGAGGTGTAGGTCCTGATGCTGTTTGGAGAGGATTATCTACATTAGCGGGGAGTTGGATTGGCGGTGGCGCTAACCAAACGGCTATGCTAGAAATATATGGTTTTAACCAAGCAAGATACGGTACTATGGTTTTTGTTGATATTGTAGTGGCTAACCTATGGATGGCCATTTTATTAATTGGTATTGGAAAATCTGATAAAATAAACAAATGGTTAAATGCTGATACTACTGCTATTGAATCTTTAAAAAATAAAATGTCAACTTTTACTGAAAGTGTAAAACGAAATCCATCTTTGTCTGACATCATGATTATGTTAGCCATTGCATTCGGAACAGTAAGTTTTGCGCATTTTAGCTCGGGATATTTAGCTCCCTATTTTGAGAATTTTGTTGCAAATATTGAATCTCCTACAACAAGAAATATTTTCACTTTTCTTGGTTCTAGTTTCTTTTGGATGATTTCTATAGCCACTATTGTAGCGGTATTGCTGTCTTTTACAAAAGCTAAAAACTACGAAGGTGCTGGAGCAAGTAAATTTGGAAGTGTTTTTATCTATATTTTAGTAGCTTCAATAGGGATGAAAATGGATTTAACTATGATTTTAGACAATACAGGGCTAATTGCTGTAGGTATTATTTGGATGACCATACATGCGGTTTTATTAATTGCAGTTGCAAAATTAATAAAAGCTCCTTATTTCTTTTTAGCCGTTGGTAGTCAAGCTAATGTTGGCGGTGCAGCTTCTGCCCCTATTGTTGCTGCAGCTTTTCATCCATCATTAGCAACTGTTGGTGTTTTATTAGCGGTGTTTGGTTATGCTATTGGTACTATTGCTGCTATTGCGTGTACCATTTTAATGGAAATGGCTGCCACTATGGGATAAAATTATATTCAAAAATTTTGCTTTTGCGTGAGTGATTGCAGCGGCATCCTTTTTTTAGTGGCATTTATGCTAAAAAAAGATATAGCGGAAAGCACGACCCTTGGGGCACGCCCAAACCAATAAATATATTATATTTGTATGGTTAAAACACCTTCTTTTATTTGAAGGATATATTAATCTTAAAAAACTACCCTTTTTTACGGGTAATAAATATGAAAAAAATTAGTATTCTTATTATTGTTATATTCAGTATTTTTTCTTGCACTAAAGAGAATGAAATGCGCGTACACACTACTATTAAAGGGTTGCAAAAAGGAACGGTGTACCTTCAAAAAATAAAAGATACGGTTTTGGTTACCTTAGATTCTTTAGTAATTGACGGTAAAGACGAAACATTTACTTTAACTACTAATATTGAAACTCCTGAATTATTTTATGTTTATATTGATAAATTAGACGGTATTAAATACAATGATCGTATTTCGTTTTTTGGTGAAAAAGGTGATATTACACTAAAAACACATTTAAATAAAGTAAACGCTAAGGTTATTATTACAGGGAGCAAGAGCAATGATGTGTATCAAAAATATTTAAAAACGGTTAAAGGCATTAATAGACAATTGGGACAAGAAAATTTACGATTAATACAAGCGCAAATGAATGGTCATGAAGATAAAATTATTGCCGCTGATAAAAAATTAGCACAATTGATGCGTGGTAAATACTTAAGAGCCATTCAGTTTGTTTTACAGCATAAACGAAGTGCTGTATCGGCTTATATTGGTGCTAGAGAAATTCCGGAAGCACAAGTGGTATATTTAGATTCTATTTACAACGGATTGTCAAAAAAGGCTAAAAAATCTATTTACGGAGTGGAATTGGCTACTTTAATTACGGAACGTAAAAAATAAACATTCCCTTTTATAGATACAAAAAACGCAAGCTGATGAGCTTGCGTTTTTTTTGTTTTATGATTCATTTTGAGTATAAAAAAAGTGCCAATCATTATGATTGACACTTTTGAGCCGATGGAGGGACTCGAACCCACGACCTGCTGATTACAAATCAGCTGCTCTAGCCAGCTGAGCTACATCGGCAATGCGAGCGCAAATATAAACTTGTTTTTTACATTTGCAAACTCTTTTTTAACTTTTTTTACAAGTTATTTAATTTCTCAACTAAAGCTTTTGCTTTTGCTTCAACATTGTTTTTTAATGTTGAAAAGTGAGCTTTCTTATTTTCAACACCTTTAGCGTTTACTGCATCAATTGCTTCATCAAAAGATGTAATTGCTTCATCAATAATCTCTTCAGATTTTGCTACGTCTGCTGCTGGATTTGTTAATTGCCATACGTAAACTGCCTCGATAATATCACCGAATAAAAAGTTTAAGTCTCTTTTTAAGTTTTTTACACTTGCCATAATAATATTTGTTTATTTTTTTAAACTGGTGCAAAAATACATATAATCAATGAAGTACTATATAAAAACTTCTAAAATTTTCACTCCTTTTGTTTTTATTACAAAATCGTTTAATGCAGCGGGGATTAATACGGTTTCACCTATTTTCATATCTACCTTAAAATCCAAATTTACCAGTTTTGCGCTACCAGATACACACATATAAATCACAAAAGAATCAATTTTCGAGTAATCCATCCTTGTTTTTTTATCTAATGACAATACGTTAGTGGTAAAATACTGACAAGAGATCATTGGTGTTGTGCTATTTTTCTGCACTGTATAACTCGCTTTTTCTCCTTTGTTTTTAAAATTAATAGCATCTATTGCTTCTTCTATATGCAATTTTCTTGCATTTCCATTTGTATCTACCCTATCCCAATCATATACCCTATAAGTAACATCGCTGGTTTGTTGTACTTCTGCTAACAAAACACCTGCTCCTATTGCATGTATGGTTCCGGTAGGTAATAGATATGCATCTCCTTTTTTTACGGGTACTTCATTTAAGATGGAAAGGATTTTTTTTTCCTGTAATGATTTTTGATAAGATTCTTTTTCTATACCGTCTTTAAATCCTAATATTAAGCGAGAACCTCTATCGGCATGTATAATATACCACATTTCGGTTTTACCGAAAGAGTTATGCCTCCTTTTAGCTAATGTATCATCAGGGTGTAGTTGCACTGATAAGTCATCATTTGCATCAATAAACTTAATTAGTAATGGAAATTCATTTTTAAAAGTTTTGTACACTTTTTTTCCTACAAATTCTTCATTATAAATTTCTAGCAATTCTTGAAGTGTTTTTAATTTTAACACCCCGTTAGCTACAACAGATATATTGTCTTTTACTGCTGATACTTCCCAGGATTCTCCAACAGTATCACTATCTAATTTTTTGTTTAAAAAAGATGCTAACTTTGTACCTCCCCAAATTTTTTCTTGTAAAATGGGCGTAAACTTTATGGGATACCATTTCATATTGTTGCAGGATATGTTACGAAGTTTCTTGGTGTTTCGTATAGTGTTATTTGTATTTTTAATTTTTCTGATATTTCTGATATTTCTGATTTTAATATTTCATATATATACTTTACAATATGCTCTGCTGTAGGTATAATAGTTTTAAAATATGGAATGTCTAAATTCAAGTTTTTATGATCTAAATGTAATTCTATTTTTTGATAAATTATTTCTTTTAAAATTTTTAAATCAATAACCATACCTGTTTCATGGTTTACATTACCCGTTACACTTACTATTAATTCATAGTTATGACCATGATAATTTGGGTTGCTACACAAACCAAAAATTTCATTATTTTTTGCATCACTCCAATTTTTATTAAACAAGCGATGTGCTGCATTAAAGTGCGCTTTTCTACTTACAGTTACTTGCATCATAATTTATTGAATTGAGGTGTAATATTTTTCAAAAATAATTTTAAACCAAGCGGTGTATTTTTCTGGGGTGTCTTGAATATCTTTTCTTACCGAATCAATATGCATCCATTTCCAATCAGATACTTCATCTTTATTTATTTGGGGTAGATCTTCAAATTGACCTACTAAAATATGATCGAGTTCATGTTCGGTCAATCCGTTATCAAAGGGTGCTTTATAAATGAATGATATTTTATCTTCTAATGCTGTTACAAAACCCATTTCTTCAAACAAACGTCTTTTACCTGCTTGTATATTGGTTTCTCCTTCTCGCTGATGACTACAACAAGTGTTTGTCCATAATCCTGGTGAATGATATTTATGTAATGCTCGTTGTTGCAACATCAATTCCTTTTTAGCATTGAATATAAATACCGAAAAGGCACGATGTAAAACACCTTTTTCATGTGCTTCCATTTTAGGCATTAACCCAATTTGATTATCCTCTTGATCTACTAAAATTACTTGTTCTTCCTTCATTGCATGCAAAAATAAGTAAAATTATTGTGAATTCCGTTACTTAGCATGCATACAAAAAGCCACCTAATAAAAAAGTAAAATATTTGCTATTCGAGAATAATTGAGTGAAAATAAAAAGATGACCAGTATACCTACTAAAACATTTGTGCATTCGTGGCAATAAAAACAAAGTAAAAAACTTTTAAAATAAGTATATTTGCGATATCAAAAACCATACTATATAATGAGCATACAAGACGAAATTGCAAAACGAAGAACCTTTGGAATCATTTCCCACCCCGATGCAGGAAAAACTACGCTTACCGAAAAATTATTACTTTTTGGTGGCGCTATACAAGAAGCGGGAGCGGTAAAAAGTAATAAAATAAAAAAAGGCGCTACCTCTGATTTTATGGAAATTGAGCGTCAGCGTGGTATATCGGTTGCTACCTCCGTTTTAGCATTTATATATAAGGATAAGAAAATTAATATTTTAGATACCCCAGGACATAAAGATTTTGCAGAAGATACCTTTAGAACTTTAACCGCTGTTGATAGCGTTATTGTGGTAATTGACGTTGCAAAAGGAGTGGAAACACAAACCGAAAAATTGGTGGAAGTCTGCCGCATGCGTAACATACCCATAATTGTATTCATCAATAAAATGGATAGAGAAGGTAAAGATGCCTTTGATTTGTTAGATGAAGTAGAACAAAAATTAGGTTTACGCATTACACCGCTAAGTTTTCCTATTGGTATGGGATACAACTTTAAAGGCATATATAATATTTGGGATAAAAACATTAATTTATTTACCGAAGAAAGCAAACAATACATTACTGAATCTGTTGCTTTTGATGATGTAAACAACCCCGAATTAGAAACTTATATTGGCACCGAAGCTGCTAAAACTTTACGGGAAGAATTAGAATTGGTACATGAAGTGTACCCGAAATTTAACCAGGAGGAATATTTAGCAGGCGAATTACAACCTGTGTTTTTTGGATCGGCATTAAATAATTTTGGTGTACGCGAGTTATTGGATTGCTTTGTTGATATTGCTCCTATACCCCAACCCAAACAATCAGATAAGCGTTTGGTACGACCCGAAGAGGATAAGTTTACTGGCTTTGTTTTTAAAATACACGCCAATATGGACCCCAGACATCGTGATCGTTTGGCGTTTATAAAAGTTGTTTCGGGTATTTTTAAACGAAATAAGCCGTATTTACATGTTAAAAACAATAAAAAGTTAAAATTTAGTAGTCCCAATGCTTTTTTTGCTGCTAAAAAAGAAATTGTAGACGAATCCTTTCCTGGGGATATTGTAGGTTTACACGATACGGGCAATTTTAAAATTGGAGATACCCTTACTGAAGGTGAAGTTTTAAATTACAAAGGCGTACCCAGTTTTTCACCAGAACATTTTAGATACATCAACAATGCTGACCCACTGAAATCAAAACAGCTACATAAAGGTATTGATCAACTAATGGATGAAGGTGTTGCGCAATTGTTTACCCTAGAAATGAATGGACGTAAGGTTATTGGTACGGTTGGCGCCTTACAATATGAGGTTATCCAATACCGATTGGAGCATGAATATGGTGCTAAATGCAGCTACGAAAACTTAAATGTATACAAAGCGTGCTGGGTAGAAGCTACAGACAATAAAGAAGAATTTAAGGAGTTTAAACGGGTAAAACAGAAGTTTTTAGCAAAAGACAAACACGGAAAATTAGTCTTTTTTGCCGATAGTATGTTTTCTTTACAAATGACACAACAAAAATACCCTAGTGTAAAGTTGCATTTTGTAAGTGAATGGGAATAAACAGTGAATAGATTTTAGTGAGTAGTAAAATTTTACGATTTACTATTTTGTGCAATAAAAAACCTAAAATTGAAATTTTAGGTTTTTTTGCGCTTTTAAAGTGCTTTATTAGTTGATTTAAATTGCAACAGTATAGTGATGTGGTTTTTCGTTAAAAACAACTTAAACAATGTTTAAAATAAGTCATTATTTTTAATAAATCAATTATTCTTATTTAAAATAAACTACACTATCATTTATTTCTATAACTATACTTGTTTCATAAAAAAAGCGCAAAATTTACATTTTGCGCTTTTTTTATATTTTAAGTTAAAAAACTATGGACTATCGTCCTTTGACTAAGCTTCCCCTGTTGGACCAAAACTCATTGGAACTGGAGGGTGTTCAAAATCTTTAATCTTACCGTGTTGTTTTTCAAAACGTTCCACATTATCTGCTAATGCTTTCAAAACCCGCTTAGCATGTTGTGGCGTCAAAATAATACGTGACTTCACTTTACTTTTGGGCATCCCTGGCATTATGCTTACAAAATCGACAACAAACTCTGAGTTAGAATGATTAATGATGGCTAAGTTGGAATAAATTCCTTGCGCTACATCAGCATCCAATTCGATATTTAATTGCTGTGGTTTTTTTTGATCACTCATGGCTTAACTATAGTTTTCTTTTTCTTGTATCATTTCATCATAGTCCTCTTTAGAGCCCACTAAGATGTTTTTCAATCTTCTCATTCCTGTACCTGCTGGTATGCGTTTACCAACAATTACATTTTCTTTCAATCCTTCTAAGGTATCTACTTTACCAGCTACTGCTGCTTCATTTAACACCTTAGTCGTTTCCTGGAAAGAAGCTGCTGATATGAATGATTTTGTTTGTAAGGAAGCTCTTGTTATACCTTGCAAAATTGGTGTTGCCGTTGCAGGAACAGCATCTCTTGCTGATACTAATTTTTTATCTTCTCTACGCAACAATGAATTTTCATCTCTTAAATCACGTGCCGATACAATTTGTCCTGCTTTTAAGTTTTCAGAATCCCCTGCATCTTCAACTACTTTTTTACCATAGATTGCATCATTTTCAACAATAAAGTCTGATTTATGAGCCAGTTGATTTTCTAAGAAAATAGTATCTCCTGCATCATTTATTTGAACTTTACGCATCATTTGACGTACTACAACCTCAAAATGTTTGTCATTAATTTTTACCCCTTGTAAACGATATACTTCTTGTACTTCATTTACTAAGTATTGCTGTACTGCTGTAGGCCCTTTAATTGCTAAAATATCTTTTGGTGTAATTGCACCATCTGATAATGCCATACCTGCTTTTACAAAATCATTTTCTTGTACTAAGATTTGATTTGATAATTTAATTAAGTATTTTTTAATAAGCCCTAATTTAGATTCGATGATAATTTCACGGTTACCTCTTTTTATTTTTCCAAAAGAAACAACACCGTCAATTTCCGAAACTACTGCTGGATTAGATGGGTTACGCGCTTCAAATAATTCTGTAATACGTGGTAAACCTCCTGTAATATCACCTGCTTTAGATGCTTTACGTGGGATTTTAACTAGTATTTGACCTACTTTAGCTTTATCATCATCATTTACCATTAAGTGTGCCCCTACTGGTAAATTATATGAACGCAATATTTCATCTTTTTTATTTACAATATTTAAAGTAGGTATTTTCTTTTTGTCTTTCGACTGAATAATTACCTTTTCTTCAAATCCTGTTTGCTCATCCGTTGCAACACGATATGTTCCATCTCTATCAATGTTTTCAAACTGTACTTTACCAGCAAATTCTGACACAACAACCCCGTTAAATGGATCCCATTGTGATATTTTATCTCCTTTTTTAAGTGTTTGACCATCCTCTACGTAGATGAACGAACCGTATTGAATGTTATTATTTGCTAAAATAATACCCGTTTTCTTATCTTTAATTTTAATTTCTGCTGTACGAGAAATTACTATTTTAGTAGGATTACCTTCATTATCTTCTCCATCTACAGTACGTAATTCTTCAATTTCTGCTACCCCTGCATGTTTTGCTTCTAAAATATTTTCTTCCGAAATATTACCCGCTGTACCACCAAGGTGGAACGTACGTAATGTTAACTGTGTACCCGGCTCTCCAATAGATTGTGCGGCTACAACACCAACAGCTTCTCCATTCTGAACCATTTTACCGGTTGCTAAGTTACGACCATAACATTTAGCACAAATACCTTTAGGAGCTTCACAAGTTAATGGCGAACGTACATCTACTACATCAATACTTGTTTGTGTAATAATATCGGTATGTTCATCTAAAACTTCTTCTCCTTCTGCAACAATTACTTCTCCTGTTGAAGGATTAATAACATCATGTAAAGGTATACGACCCAAAATACGATCGGCTAATGGCTCTACAATTTCTTCATTTTTCTTTAATGCTGCTACTGATAATCCTCTTAACGTACCACAATCATCAATGTTTACAATAACATCTTGAGATACATCAACTAAACGACGTGTTAAGTATCCTGCATCGGCAGTTTTTAATGCGGTATCGGCTAAACCTTTACGCGCACCGTGAGTAGAAATAAAGTATTCTAAAATTGATAATCCTTCTTTAAAGTTAGATAAAATTGGATTTTCAATAATTGCACCACCTTCAGCAGATTTTTTAGGTTTCGCCATTAATCCACGCATACCCGTTAACTGACGTATTTGCTCTTTAGACCCCCTTGCACCAGAATCAAGCATCATGAATACCGAGTTGAATCCTTGTTGATCCTCAGTAATAATTTTCATTGATAGCTCCGTTAATGCTGCATTTGTTGATGTCCAAATATCAATAACTTGGTTATAACGCTCATTATTGGTAATTAATCCCATGTTATAGTTTGCTTTAATAGCATCTACTTTTACATTGGCATCGGCAACCATTTTCTTTTTCTCATCCGGAATAATAATATCCCCTAATGAGAATGATAATCCTCCTTTAAATGCATAAGCATAACCCATATTTTTGATACGATCTAAAAACTCTCCTGTACGCGGTACATCAGTAGCTCTTAATACATTATCAATAATATCACGCAATGCTTTTTTAGTTAAAACTTCATTAATAAATCCTGCTTCTTCTGGCACAACTTCATTAAATAAAACTCTACCTACTGTGGTATCTATAATTTGGTAGGTTAACTCACCTTCATCATTAAAATCTTGTACTCTACATTTAATAGCTGCATTAATATTTACACGACCTTCATTGTGAGCAATAGTTACTTCTTCTGCTGAATAAAATGTTAAACCTTCTCCTGGAACATGAAGTTCTGGAGTAGATTTACGCAATTTAGTCATATAATACAATCCAAGTACCATATCCTGAGAAGGTACTGTAATTGGCGCACCATTTGCTGGATTTAAGATATTATGAGACGCTAACATTAACATTTGCGCTTCTAAAATAGCTTCTGGTCCTAATGGTAAATGCACAGCCATTTGATCTCCATCAAAATCGGCATTAAATGCGGTACATACCAATGGGTGTAATTGTATTGCTTTACCTTCAATTAATTTAGGTTGAAAAGCTTGTATACCTAAACGGTGAAGCGTAGGTGCACGATTTAAAAGTACTGGATGTCCTTTTAAAACATTTTCCAATATATCCCAAACTACAGGTTCTTTACGATCTATAATTTTCTTAGCAGATTTTACTGTTTTTACAATTCCTCTTTCAATTAATTTTCTAACTACAAAAGGTTTATATAACTCCGCTGCCATTCCTTTTGGAATACCACATTCGTATAATTTTAAAGTTGGTCCAACAACAATAACCGAACGTGCAGAATAATCAACACGCTTACCTAACAAGTTTTGACGGAAACGCCCTTGTTTTCCTTTTAATGAATCTGATAAAGATTTTAAAGGTCGGTTAGACTCTGTTTTTACTGCAGATGATTTACGTGTGTTGTCAAATAATGAATCTACTGATTCTTGTAACATACGTTTTTCATTACGTAAGATTACTTCTGGCGCTTTAATTTCCACTAATCGTTTTAAACGATTGTTACGGATAATTACTCTACGGTATAAATCATTTAAATCAGAAGTTGCAAAACGACCACCATCTAAGGGCACTAAAGGTCTTAATTCTGGTGGAATCACAGGGATTACTTTCATAATCATCCACTCTGGATTATTTGCTCTATTTTTGTTCGCATCTCTTAAAGCTTCTACAACTTGTAAACGCTTTAAGGCTTCTGTTTTACGTTGTTTAGACGTTTCATTATTTGCTTTGTGACGCAACTCAAAAGATAACGCATCTAAATCAATACGTTTTAATATTTCAATTAAGCATTCCGCTCCCATTTTAGCGATGAATTTGTTTGGATCTTCATCATCTAAATATTGGTTTTCTACTGGAATTTCTTCCAAAGCATTTAAGTATTCTTCTTCGGTAAGGAAATCCATTTTTTGTAATGGTTCTCCTTCTGCATTTTTTGCGATACCCGGTTGTATTACTACATAACGTTCGTAATAAATAATCATGTCTAATTTCTTAGACGGTAAGCCTAATAAGTATCCTATTTTATTTGGTAAAGAACGGAAATACCAGATGTGTGCTACTGGAACTACTAAATCAATATGCCCAATACGATCTCTACGTACTTTCTTTTCAGTTACTTCAACACCACAACGGTCACAAATAATACCTTTATAACGGATACGTTTATATTTTCCGCAAGCACATTCATAATCCTTAATAGGACCAAAAATACGCTCACAAAATAACCCATCACGCTCTGGTTTGTGCGTACGATAGTTTATGGTTTCTGGTTTTAAAACTTCTCCTCTTGATTGTGCCAAAATTGACTCTGGAGAGGCTAAACCAATTGAAATTTTACTAAATTTCTTTACTGTGTGTTTATCTTTATTTCTTGCCATGTTGCTAAAAAATATATGTTGTTTTTAAAAGCGAGATTTTTAAAATCTCATAAGATGAAAAATATTGAGGTTCCCGCTTACGCGGGAACTCAATTAATCTTCTAATCTAATATCTAATGCTAAACCTTTCAATTCATGCATTAATACATTAAATGATTCTGGTAAACCAGGTTCTGGCATTGGTTCTCCTTTTACGATTGCTTCGTATGTTTTTGCCCTACCAATTACATCATCAGATTTTACAGTTAAGATTTCTCTTAATGTAGCTGATGCTCCATAAGCCTCTAATGCCCAAACCTCCATTTCACCGAAACGTTGACCACCAAATTGTGCTTTACCACCTAATGGTTGTTGTGTAATTAATGAGTACGGTCCTATTGAACGTGCGTGCATTTTATCATCAATCATATGACCTAATTTAATCATATAAATAACACCTACTGTTGCTGCCTGATCAAAACGTTCTCCTGTACCACCGTCATATAAATAGGTATGTCCAAAACGTGGTACACCTGCTTCATCGGTAAGTTCATTAATTTGATTTAAAGTTGCACCATCAAATATTGGTGTTGCATACTTTCTTCCTAATTTTTGACCTGCCCAACCTAATACGGTTTCATAAATTTGTCCAATATTCATACGTGAAGGTACTCCTAATGGATTTAGTACAATATCAACTGGTGTTCCGTCTTCTAAGAAAGGCATATCTTCTGCACGAACAATACGTGCTACAATACCTTTATTACCGTGACGACCCGCCATTTTATCACCTACTTTTAATTTACGCTTTTTAGCAACATAAACTTTTGCTAATTTTAAAATTCCTGCTGGTAATTCATCTCCTACAGAAATAGTAAATTTCTCTCTTCGTAAATTCCCTTGTAAATCGTTTACTTTAATTTTATAATTGTGTAATAAATCGTTTACTAACGTATTTACTACTTTATCAACTGTCCAATTTGTACTTAGTAAGTGTGCAAAATCATCAACTGAATTTAACATTTTTAGTGTGAATTTTTTACCTTTTGGTAATACTTCCTCTCCTAAATCATTAAACACACCTTGTGCGGTTTTACCACCTACAATTGCAAATAATTTTTCAACTAAAGTAGCTTGTAATTTTTCAAACATCGTTTCGTATTTCAACTCAACTTTGTTTAATTCTTCTTTATCTTGATTACGTTTACGCTTATCTTTTATAGAGCGTGCAAATAATTTTTTAGCAACAACTACTCCATGTAATGATGGTGATGCTTTTAAAGATGCATCTTTAACATCTCCTGCTTTATCTCCAAAAATGGCGCGTAATAATTTTTCTTCTGGTGTTGGATCTGATTCTCCTTTTGGTGTGATTTTACCAATTAAAATATCTCCAGGTCCTACTTCTGCACCAATACGAATCATACCGTTTTCATCCAAGTCTTTTGTAGCCTCCTCTGAAACGTTTGGTATATCATTAGTTAACTCTTCGTTTCCTAATTTTGTATCTCTTACATCTAAAGTGTACTCATCTATGTGAATAGAAGTAAAAATATCTTCACTTACTACTTTTTCAGAAATTACAATCGCATCCTCAAAGTTATACCCTTTCCAAGGCATAAAGGCTACTTTCATATTTCTACCCAAAGCTAACTCACCCTGTTGCGTTGCATACCCTTCACAAAGTACTTGACCTTTTGAAACTTTATCGCCTTTTTTAACAATTGGCTTTAAGTTAATGGAAGTACCTTGGTTGGTTTTACGGAACTTGATTAATTTGTATGTAATGATATTTGACTCAAAACTTACTAATGCTTCATTTTCTGTACGTTCGTATTCAATTGTTATTTTATTAGCATCAACATACTGAACTTCTCCAGCACCTTCTGCATTTATTAATACTCTTGAATCTCTTGCTACTTGACGTTCTAAACCTGTACCAACAATTGGTGATTCAGGACGTAATAATGGTACTGCTTGACGCATCATATTTGACCCCATCAATGCACGATTGGCATCATCATGTTCCAAGAAAGGAATTAACGACGCTGAAATAGATGCTATTTGATTTGGTGATACATCGGCATAATTAATTTCAGATGGATTTACTACTGGGAAATCTCCTTCCTCTCGAGCAATGATTTTTTCATCTAAAATTTTACCTTTTTCATCAATAGGATTATTTGCTTGCGCAATTTTCATCCCTTCTTCTTCTTCCGCACTTAAATAAATAGGTGTTGTTTTTAAATCAACCACTCCGTTTTCTACTTTACGATATGGTGTTTCAATAAATCCTAAAGAGTTTATTTTTGCATAAACGGCTAAAGAAGATATTAATCCAATATTTGGCCCCTCAGGAGTTTCTATTGGACATAAACGACCGTAGTGTGTATAGTGAACATCACGCACCTCAAAACCTGCTATTTCACGAGACAGACCTCCTGGTCCTAATGCTGATAATCTTCTTTTATGTGTAATTTCGGCTAATGGATTGGTTTGATCCATAAACTGAGACAACTGGTTGGTACCAAAGAAAGAATTAATTACAGACGATAAGGTCTTTGCGTTAATTAAATCAATTGGTGTAAACACTTCGTTATCACGAACGTTCATACGTTCACGAATAGTACGTGCCATACGAGATAAACCAACACCAAATTGTGATGATAATTGCTCGCCAACTGTTCTTACACGTCTGTTAGATAAGTGATCAATATCATCAATTTCTGCTTTTGAATTGATTAATGCTATCAAATGCTTGATGATGGTAATGATATCCAACTTTGTTAAAACTCTTTTGTTTATGTCAACATCAAGTTCTAACTTCTTATTCATTCTATAACGACCAACTTCACCTAAATTGTAACGTTGCTCTGAAAAGAATAATTTATCAATAATACCTTTTGCCGTTTCATAATCTGGCGGTTCAGCATTACGTAATTGTCTATAAATATGTTCTACCGCTTCTTTTTCTGAGTTGGTAGGATCTTTTTGAAGGGTGTTATGAATAATTGAATATTCTGCTAACTGACCATCTTCCTTATGTAGTAAAATTGCTTTTACTTCTGCTTCTAATATTTCTGCAGTGTTTTCTTTATCTAATACCGTATCACGATCTAAGATAATTTCATTTCTTTCAATAGAAACAACTTCACCAGTATCTTCATCAACAAAATCTTCATGCCATGTATTCAATACACGCGCTGCTAATTTACGACCTAATACTTTTTTTAATCCTGATTTAGAAACCTTAATTTCTTCTGCAAGGTCAAAAATTTCTAAAATATCTTTATCTCTTTCAAAACCAATAGCTCTAAATAAAGTTGTTACTGGTAACTTTTTCTTTCTATCAATATAAGCATACATTACTTGGTTGATATCCGTTGCGAATTCAATCCAAGAACCTTTGAAAGGTATTACTCTTGCCGAGTATAATTTAGTACCGTTTGCATGAAAAGATTGCCCAAAGAATACCCCTGGAGATCTATGCAATTGAGAAACGATAACACGTTCCGCTCCATTAATTACAAAAGTACCGCTTGAAGTCATATACGGAATTGTACCTAAATACACATCTTGAACAATGGTCTCGAAATCCTCATGTTCAGGGTCTGTACAGTACAGTTTCAGTCTTGCTTTTAAGGGTACACAGTGTGTTAATCCTCTTTCAATACACTCTTGGATAGAGTAACGTGGAGGATCTACAAAGTAATCAATGAATTCTAATACAAAATTATTTCTGGTATCAGTAATTGGAAAATTCTCCATAAAGGTATTGTACAAACCTTCATTTCCACGTTCATCAGATTTTGTTTCTAACTGAAAAAAATCTTGAAAGGATTTGATTTGAACATCCAAAAAATCTGGATAATCAGGTATGTTGTTTACCGATGAAAAACTTATTCTCTCGTAAGGTGTTGCTAACATCAATTTAGAAATTATATAGTAAATAAATATCTTAAAATACACGTATATTTTATATACGCAAAATGGTTTAGGTCCATGAGAGCGTTCTCAAAGACCTAAACCTTAGCTTATTGCTGGGGGAGAATTATTTTAACTCTACCTCTGCTCCTGCTTCTTCTAAAGATGCTTTTAAAGCATTTGCTTCATCTTTAGATACTCCTTCTTTGATTGGTGCTGGTGCACTATCAACAATTCCTTTAGCTTCTTTTAAACCTAAACCTGTTAATTCTTTAACTAATTTTACAACTGCTAATTTAGAACCACCTGCTGCTTTTAAAATTACATCAAATTCAGTTTGCTCTTCACCTGCATCTGATCCACCTGCTGCTGGACCTGCTACTGCTACTGCAGCTGCTGCTGGCTCAATACCATACTCATCTTTTAAGATGTTTGCTAATTCGTTAACGTCTTTTACCGTTAAGTTTACTAATTGTTCTGCGAAATCTTTTAAATCTGCCATTTTCTATCGTTTTAAAATGTATTATATATTTATTTTTTGTGCGTACACGTTTTAGGCGTTATCTTACTTATCAGATAACGTTTTTAAGATACCTGATAAAGTACTACCACCAGACTTTAACGCAGAAATTACGTTTTTAGCTGGAGATTGTAATAATCCGATAATCTCACCAATCAATTCTTCTTTAGACTTGATATCAACTAGTACATCTAATTGATCATGTCCTAAATAAACTGACTGCTCTACAAAAGCACCTTTTAATAAAGGCTTCTCTCCTTTTGATTTTTTTAAAAATGCTTTAATTACCTTTGCAGGTGCATTTCCTGTTTCAGAAAACATTAAAGATGTATTTCCCTTCAATGCTGAAGGAAGATCTTCAAAGTCTTTATCTGAAGCTTCCATTGCCTTTGCAAGCAATGTATTCTTAACTACTGCTAAAGACACATCGGCTTTAAAGCAAGCTCTTCTTAATTCAGAAGTATCTAATGCATTTAAACCTGATATATCTGCTAAATAAATATTAGCATTTTCAGCCAACTGAGCAGTTAAGTCTTTAATTATCGCTGATTTTTCTTCTCTGTTCATAATATAAAGTTTTTAACTACTAATTAAACTGCTGCCGCTTTAACATCTATAGCAATACCAGGACTCATTGTACTTGAAAGACTAATGCTTTTCACGTAAACTCCTTTTGCTGTAGTTGGCTTCAATCTCATTATTGTTTTTAATAATTCGTCTGTATTTTCTTCAATTTTTTGAGCATCAAAAGATACTTTTCCAACGGAAGCGTGAATGATACCAGTTTTATCAACTTTAAAATCAATTTTACCAGCCTTCACTTCTTTAACAGCTTTAGCAACATCCATAGTTACCGTACCTGTTTTTGGATTAGGCATTAAACCTCTTGGTCCTAAAACACGACCTAAGGGACCTAATTTTCCCATTACAGAAGGCATTGTGATAATTACATCAACATCTGTCCATCCGCCTTTAATTTTAGCTAAATATTCATCTAAACCAACATAATCAGCTCCTGCTGCTGTTGCTTCAGCTTCTTTATCTGGTGTTACCAGTGCTAAAACTTTAATATCTTTACCTGTACCGTGTGGTAAGGTTACTACACCTCTAACCATTTGGTTAGCTTTACGAGGATCTACACCTAATCTTACTGCTAAATCAATAGAAGCGTCAAAATTAGCGTTTGTAATATCCTTTACTAAAACAGAAGCTTCTGAAAGAGAATACATTTTATTCTTTTCAATTTTCGCTTGTGCTTCTTTTTGCTTTTTTGTTAATCTTGCCATTTTTTAAATACTTTTAGATTAATTAGGAGCATCTCCACCAGAAACAGTTAAACCCATAGATCTAGCAGTACCTGCTATCATCTTCATTGCTGATTCGATTTTAAATGCATTTAAATCTACCATCTTATCTTCAGCGATAGCTCTAACTTGATCCCAAGAAACTTTAGCTACTTTTACTCTGTTTGGTTCTCCCGAACCTTTTTTAATTTTTGCTGCTTCCAACAATTGAACTGCTGCAGGTGGTGTTTTAATAACAAACTCAAATGATTTGTCTTTATAAACCGAAATTACTACTGGTAATACTTTTCCTGCTTTATCCTGTGTACGCGCATTAAATTGCTTACAGAATTCCATGATGTTTACACCAGCAGCACCTAGAGCGGGTCCAACCGGTGGCGACGGATTCGCTGCACCTCCCCTAACTTGTAGTTTTACTACTTTACTTAACTCTTTTGCCATTTGTTTAAATTTAATTTACCTTTACCTTGGAAGCGTAAAGATGATTTTTATTATATTATTGTAACAATATTATACTTTTTCTACTTGCATAAAGCTTAATTCTAATGGTGTTTTTCTTCCGAAAATCTTAACCATTACTTCTACTTTACGCTTTTCTTCATTGATGTTTTCAATAGTACCATTAAACCCATTAAAAGGACCATCAACAACTTTGATAGTCTCTCCTATTGTAAATGGTATCATCACATTATCATCTTGCAAAGCCAACTCGTCAACTTTACCTAACATACGGTTTACCTCAGCTTTTCTTAACGGCACAGGATCTCCTCCTTTTACCTCACCCAAGAAACCAATTACACCATTTATTGATCGGATAACATGTGGCACCTCTCCAGTTAAATTAGCTTTAACCATTATATAACCTGAAAAATAAACACGTTCTTTGCTTACTTTTTTTCCGTTACGAATTTGCACTACATTTTCAGTAGGTACTAAAACTTGCTCCACAAAATCTTCAAGTCCTAATCTTGAAATTTCAGTTTCAATATAGTTCTTAATTTTATTTTCCTGACCACTTACGGCTCTTACTACATACCAATTCATACTTACTGTATTTTAATTATTTCATTAAATTAAAATATGCTTCTACTATTTTTGAAAAAACAGTATCCACTCCCCATATAGCAAGAGAAAATAGAATTGAAAAAACCGCCACTAAAACAGTTAATTTTTGCGCATTTGCCATTGTTGGCCATGACACGTTGTTTTTCAACTCTAAAAAAGATTCTTTTATATAACTCATTTTCGCTTTTTTATTAGCATTTGCACGGGATGAGAGACTCGAACTCACGACACCTGGTTTTGGAGACCAGTGCTCTACCAACTGAGCTAATCCCGTTTATTCAGTAAGGCACTCTGAGAAACAGAGCACCTTACCTTATAAATATTATACTTTAGATTAAAATTTTTAATCTAAAATTTTAGTTACTTGTCCTGCACCTACAGTTCTACCACCCTCACGGATAGCAAAACGTAAACCTACGTTTAATGCAATTGCTTGATGCAACTCAACAGTAATAGTTAAGTTATCCCCAGGCATAACCATTTCAACTCCATCAGGCAAACTAATTGTACCTGTAACATCTGTAGTTCTTACATAGAACTGTGGACGATAGTTGTTATGGAATGGCGTATGACGACCACCTTCTTCTTTTTTAAGAACATATACTTCTGCTTGAAATTTAGCATGTGGAGTTACAGAACCTGGTTTACAGATTACCATTCCTCTTTTAATATCTTCTTTAGCAATACCTCTTAATAAGATACCTGCATTATCTCCTGCCTCACCTCTATCTAAGATTTGACGGAACATTTCAATACCCGTAATTGTAGAAGTTAATTTCTCAGCTCCCATACCAATAATATCTACAGCATCTCCCGTATTTGCAATACCAGTTTCGATACGTCCAGTTGCTACTGTACCACGACCTGTAATTGAGAATACATCTTCGATAGGCATTAAGAAATCTTTATCAACCTCTCTTTTTGGCTCCTCAATCCATGCATCAACAGCTTCCATCAACTCTAAAATTGATTTAACCCATTTTTCATCTCCTTCTAACCCACCTAAAGCAGACCCTTGTATTACCGGAGTATTATCACCATCATATTGATAGAAAGATAATAAATCTCTAATCTCCATATCAACCAATTCTAATAATTCCTCATCGTCAACCATATCACATTTGTTCATGAAGACAACCATACGAGGTATACCAACTTGACGACCTAATAAGATATGCTCTCTTGTTTGAGGCATAGGACCATCCGTTGCAGCCACTACTAATATAGCACCATCCATTTGAGCAGCACCCGTAACCATGTTTTTTACATAATCGGCGTGACCTGGACAATCTACGTGTGCATAGTGACGATTTGCCGTAGCATACTCTACGTGAGATGTATTAATTGTAATACCTCTTTCTTTCTCCTCTGGAGCATTATCAATTTGATCAAAGTCCATTGCCTTTGACGTTCCTGCATCTGCTAATACTTTTGTAATTGCTGCAGTTAAAGTTGTTTTTCCGTGATCTACGTGTCCAATTGTACCAATATTCAAGTGTGGTTTGGAACGATCAAAAGTTTCCTTTGCCATTTCTAATTGTTTTACTTAGTTATTATATTTAGTGTTCAAAATTATACAAATTCTTCACTAACTCATATAGAGCCAATGACGGGACTTGAACCCGTGACCTCTTCCTTACCAAGGAAACGCTCTACCTCTGAGCTACACCGGCTTTTATTATTTAATTTCTTAAATAATCAAATCCTTCTCCCTTTTTAAAAAAGAGATTTTGAGCGAGAGACCGGGTTCGAACCGGCGACATTCAGCTTGGAAGGCTGACGCTCTACCAACTGAGCTACTCTCGCAATTTTTAAAACCTTTCAGTAGTATCAAAAGTTGAAGCTTGACAATTACCTTCTGGTTTTAAAAAAATCTTTACTTCTACTTTACATAGAAGCTTTGGTGGGGAGAGCAGGATTCGAACCTGCGAAGTCGTAAAACAACAGAGTTACAGTCTGTCCTCGTTGGCCGCTTGAGTATCTCCCCAAATCATTATTTTAATGAACTTTTTTCTTTATTTTTCTTGAGCCGATGGAGGGACTCGAACCCACGACCTGCTGATTACAAATCAGCTGCTCTAGCCAGCTGAGCTACATCGGCTTTTTAAAACAAAAAGTCCGCTATTTCTAACGGACTGCAAATGTATGAATTTATTTATTTTATACAATGCTTTTTTTATTTTTTTTCCAATAAAATTCATTAAAGTAAATACACAGGGTATTAATCCTTGTTTTATTGGAACTTACACTACACATGTGTGCGTAACTTTTCTTTTCTTTTTTTTAACAATCGCTCTAATGAGTGGGTTGCTAAATTTACGCCTTCCTCAAAAGATTTACATTCTTTTTTTACCACAAATGAATCTCCTGGAACATTTAACCTTACTTCAAAAATTTTATTTTCTTTTTCACTTCTATTTTCTACTTTTAAATATACATCAGCATTTATTACTTTGTCAAAAAACCTATCCAACTTATCCATTTTAACTTGAATAAAGTTTAATAACTCTTTGTCTGCTGTGAAATTTACGGATTGTGTGATTACTTTCATAATGTAATTGATTTTAGGTATAATTTAATTTATTATTTGTTTCTTGGATGAGCGTTTTGGTGGGCTTTTTTTAGTTTCGCTATACTATTGTGCGTATACACTTGTGTTGCCGCTAAACTAGTATGTCCCAATAATTCTTTCACCGCATTTAAATCTGCCCCTTCATTAAGCAAGTGTGTCGCAAATGTATGTCGCAATACATGTGGACTTTTCTTCACCTTGGAAGAAGCTCTACTAAAGTACGAATTTATTATTCGATAGACAAAGGAATTATAAATTTTAACTCCTTTTTGGGTTATAAATAGCTCTTCCGTTTCTTTTTTTACTGAAACCTCTCTCCTATAAGAAAGGTATTCTTTTATGGTTTTTAATAATTTACTACTTACCGGAATAATGCGTTCTTTATTTCGCTTCCCTAAAACCTTAATTGTTTTTTGATCAACAGCTACGTCTGAAATTTTTAAATTTATCAATTCCGCCTTCCTTATTCCTGTTGCGTAAAACAACTCTATAATTAACTGATCTCGTTTTCCTTGAAATGTATTTTCAAAATTAAAACCCTTCAATACCTCGCTCATCTCTTTTTCAGAAAAAGGTACTTGTATTTTTTTTGCTGTTTTTAAGGCTTTGTGTTTGAGTAGTGGTGATACTTTTATTTGCTCGGTTTTCAATAAAAATTTATAATAACTTTTTAATGAAGCAATCTTTCTATTAATAGTCTTGTTTGCCACTCCTAAATCTAACAAATAGACAATCCAGTTTCTTATCGCTGCATAATTGCATTCCTTTATATACAATATATCATTTTCCTTCTTGCAAAAAACAGCGAATGCCTCTAAATCTTTTTGATAAGCAAGTACAGTATGTTTGGAATAATTTTTCTCTAACGTAAGGTATTCTATATATGTAGCAAACTGTTCCAATAGGTGTTCTTTATTTCAAAGATAGGGAATATTTGACATTATAAAAGCTAGATTCTTGAATATTTACAAAAAGAAAAACCCGATATTTTCATACCGGGTTTTCTATAAAATTTATACTTCTTCTTGATCTCTCAAGTTTTGAATGTAGGCTGCTTTCTGCATCTTCACTCTATTCTTTTCAGAAGGTTTTGCGAAATATCTATTCTCACGTAAAGCATTTTTGTTACCTGTACGCTGGAACTTTCTTTTGTAGCGCTTTAAAGCTCTATCTATATTTTCTCCGTCTTTAATTGGTATAATTAACATAGTATCTTAACCTCCTCTCTTTTAGTGTTCAGAATCGCACATTTTAGCGTTCAGACCGCAAATATATAAACTAATTAATAATTGGCAATTAATAATTGATAATTATTTTAAATATTTTTAATCACGGAGTGATTGTAAAAAAAAAAAAAAACAATGACTTAAGATTTTACTACACTCCTAAATAAACAAAAACCTCGAACACACAAAACAACTTTGGGAATTCGAGGGAATTATATTCAAACCCTACATTATAGTTGCTACTCATGTGATTTCTCATTAGCATTCGAAATGACTACCAATATTAAAAAATTACATTGCTGGCTTATAGATTTTCTTATCGACTACCATTTTTGAAATAACAAAAAAGTTGTTTTTCCAAAAAAAGCTAGTCAAATTGTTTTATGTTGCTGGCTTGTATGTCTTTTTATCGACTACCATTTTTGAAATAACAAAAAAAGTTATTTTTCCAAAAAAAGCTAGTCAAATTGTTTTATGTTGCTGGCTTGTATGTCTTTTTATCGACTACCATTTTTGAAATAATTTCTTTCAAAATTTCAGAAGTGCCGCCTCCTATTGGTCCTAAACGGCTATCACGTAATAAACGCGCCATTGGATATTCTTCCATATAACCGTAACCCCCCAATATTTGTAAGCATTCATAAATTACCTCATCTGCCATTTTAGTGGATGCTAACTTACTCATTGTTGCTTCTTTTACCACATACTCACCATCATTTAAGCGTTTTGCTACGGAATAATTAAATTCTTTACAAACTTCCATTTGAGTAGCTGCATCGGCTATTTTATGACGTAATACTTGAAATGAATTAATACTTTTACCAAAAGCAGTGCGTTCTGCCATATAATCAATAGCGTAATCAATAGCATACTCTGCTCGCGCATGTGCATTAATTGCCATAATTAAACGCTCTAAAGCAAAATGCTGCATGATATATGAAAACCCTTGGTTTTCCTCTCCCATTAAATTACTTGCAGGTATTACTACGTTATCAAATGCAATTTCTGCAGTATCTGACGCCCTCCACCCTAATTTATCTAATTTTGTTGCCGATATACCAGGAGTACCTCTATCCATTACAAAAATACTCATACCACGACCACCTAATTCTGGCGCTGTTTTAGCTGCCACTACTAAATAATCACTATACACTCCATTTGTAATAAAGGTTTTAGAACCGTTAATGACATAAGTATCTCCTTTTTTAACAGCTGTAGTACGCATTCCTGCCACATCACTGCCTCCAAAAGGCTCGGTAATACACAAACACCCTATTTTATCTCCTAAAGCACTTGGTGTTAGGTATTTTTCTTTAATTTCATGACTACCTTCTTTATTAAGATGTGTCATGGCTAAATAGGCGTGTGCCCACATATTAGCTGCAAACCCTGACGAGTTTATTTTTTGTAATTCTTCTAACCAAATAACGGTGTAAAACAAATCTAGATTTAACCCTCCATATTCTTCTGGAGTTGCTAAACCAAAATACCCCATATCTCCAAATTTTTTCCAAATGAAACGATCTACCGTTCCTGTTTTTTCCCACTTATTGATGTGTGGTACAACTTCTTTTTGTAAAAAATCTTTTAAACTGCTTCTAAAAAGCTCATGCTCTTCGGTAAAATATCTACTCATAATTTATTTCTTTATCATCTTTTCTAAAAGATGTATTGTTTTAAATTTACCACAATTATTAATTTACGGTAAAATATAGTTGTATCCGTTCATACTTTTCAGAAGGAAAGTTTTTTACAAACTTTAATCCTGATACTTTTGAAAACCCATCACGCAACATTCTTTCTTCTACAATATTACTTGCTAAATACTCACTTATATAGGCGTTTTTTGACAACTCTTCAACGGTTGCTAAATTAAGATTAATTTTTTGAATTTTCGGTATACTTTTTAAGTGAAATTTTTCTTTTACCTTTTTGATATCTTCTGTTGAAACCTGATACACATCTTGCAACTGATTCCAATTTTGAAAACCTCCCAGATCATCTCTAAAATTAATGATACGATAACACAACTTATAATTGATCTTGGTTTGTTTTAAAATATCTTTTGCTGTGGTTTTGTTAATTTCTTTTTGATAGGTTGTACTATATTTCCTTGAAGATGATTTATTGGTTACCCATTCCGGAAACTTGAATTTTGGAGAGAGTATTTTCAATAACGAGTCCGACACCTTAGTTATCTGTTGAAATTCTTTTGCGGAGTTTACATACTTATCCTTTTTTCTAAAAACATGTAATCGATCAATTTCTGCTACGGACATTCCTAACACATACCCTTTATAATCGGTAATAAAATTAGGGTTATACGGACGCACTTCATATTTTTTATTTTGCTGTATAGAGGCAAGACTATCTACCGTTTTTTGAAAATTTGCAATATTTTTCGTTTCTTCAACTGATACCTCATAATCTTTTAAAGGCATATAGAAATAAAGAAATTGTAACCCAATAATAAGTAATAGCAATACAAAAATCCCACTACGTTGTTGTTTTGTAAACACGAAGTGGGATTTGATATTTTTCATAAAATTAAGTGCTATTAAATATTCTTAATTTTTGCTTTATATGTTTTTAATTCCTCTCTAACTTTAGGTGATAATAAAATTAATCCAATAATATTAGGGAATACCATTGCGAATATCATGGCATCTGAAAAATCAATAACTGCTCCTAAACTAATTGAAGCTCCTACAACTACGAAGAACAAGAACAACACTTTGTATACAATATCTGCCACCTTTCCTCTTCCGAATAAAAACTTCCAAGCTTGTAACCCGTAGTATGACCAAGACAACATGGTTGATATCGCAAATAATACTACTGCAACTGTTAATATCCAAGAGAATCCTGGTATTGCAGAATCAAAAGCTAGAGAGGTTAAATCTACTCCTCCTAAATGTGCTCCTGTTTCATTCATAATTACATTTTTATCAACATCTAAGTTTCCGTAATTAAATAACCCCGATTTTAAATTAGTAACAATCAATACTAAAGCTGTCATTGTACAAATGATTACGGTATCAATAAAAGGCTCCAATAAGGCTACAATTCCTTCCGATGCTGGATATTTTGTTTTTACAGCAGAGTGTGCAATTGCTGCAGAACCTACTCCTGCTTCATTAGAAAATGCTGCTCGTTGAAACCCTACAATTAACACTCCTACAAAACCACCTAATCCTGCTTCAGGAGTAAATGCTCCACTAAATATTAATGAGATAGCATCTGGTATCAGACCAAAATTCATTCCTAAAATAATTAAAGCCGCACCTACATATATGATTGCCATAAACGGTATTACTTTTTCAGTTACCTGCCCAATACGCTTGATACCTCCAATAATAACTACCCCTACAATAACTGCCATTCCTATTCCAAAAAAGAAACCTGCCGAACCGCTTTCGATTCCAAAACGCTGTACTAATTGTGCCGCTGCTTGATTGGCTTGAAACATATTACCACCTCCAAAAGAACCTCCAACACACATGATTGCAAAAAATACCGCTAAAACCTTTCCTAGTCCTGCCATTCCTTTTTCTGCTAATCCTGTTTTTAAATAATACATTGGACCTCCATGAACGGTACCATCTTCGGTAACTTCTCTATATTTTACTCCTAATGTACATTCTACAAATTTTGAAGCCATCCCCAAAAACCCTGCTAATACCATCCAAAAAGTTGCCCCTGGACCACCTATTGCTATTGCTACTGCTACCCCTGCAATATTACCCAAACCTACCGTTGCTGACAATGCTGCTGTTAGTGCTTGAAAATGAGAAACCTCACCATCAGCACCTTCTACTGCTATGGTTTCAAAGACATCTCCTCCTGGTGTAGCATCTCCTTCTGCAGGATCTGCTGTATGATGATCTATTCCATCATAATCTCCTTTCACTACTTTAACCGCTGTACCTATTAAAGTGAAATTTGCAAATTTAAAATAGATGGTAAAAAATAATGCTCCTAAAATTAAAACGATTAAAACTAGCGGAACGGAATGCGAACCTAAAGGAACTTCAAAAAAAACAATACTCCCTACTGCATCTGCAATAGGCTTAAATGCTTTATCAATTTTTTCGTCAATAGTTAACTCTTGACCAAACGTCAATAATGGCAATATTGTAAATAACAGTGCTGTTAATTTTTTATTCATTCTATACGTATTTAAAGTTTTGATTGATTTTAAAGCTAGCAAGATGCAAAAAAAATAAGGATTACTCAAATATTAGCTAATAAAACTACAAATTAAACATTGTGTTTAATGCTGTTATTTGCTCTGGACGACCCAATACAATTATTTTAGAGTTGGCCTCTAAAACCATATCTGCTTCTGGATTAATGACATAGTTTCCTTGACTTGTTTTATATCCGATAATAGAGCATCCTGTTTGCTGTCTGAAATCTAAATCTCTAATTGTTTTGTTTTTTACAGTATCTGTTAACACTTCTACATCTATTTGCTCTACATTTACAGAGTTTTCTCCCATTATTGATAGGTTGTCTAGAAACTCAACCAAATCTGGTATTGCTACTAAAGATGCCATGTGATCACCTCCTATTTTATCGGGCATAATTACATTATTAGCACCTGCTAGTTTTAACTTAGAACAAGAACTATCATTAGAAGCTCTACTTATTATTAAAAGTTTTGTATTGAGCTGACGCGCAGACAATACCACAAATAGATTATCAGCATCACTAGGTAGCGCTACTATTATACTCTTTGCTTTTTTAATACCTGCAGTTACTAAAATCTCATCTTCATTAGCGTCCCCTTCTACAAAAAAAACATCTTCATTGTATTTTTCTATCGTTTCCCTACAGCGTTCTATTACTACAAAAGTTTCATTATGTGCTGCTAATTTTTTAGCCGCTTGCCTACCGTTACGTCCAAAACCACAAATGATGATATGATTTTGAAGTTTTGCAATTTTTTTCTCCATTCTGCTCTGCTTTAAATTTTCGAAATTGTTTCTATCTAAGATGTATTCTGAAATAACAGAGATAGCATACGTGATAAAAAAGATACTAAATAAGATTAAAAATACGGTGAATAATTTTGAAGCATCATCTAAAGGCTGAACTTCTCCAAAACCAACTGTTGTAACCGTAATTGCGGTCATATACAAGGCATCTATCCAACTGTAATGTGCTACATAACGATAGCCAAAAACTCCCAACAGCAAGACTGCTATCAAAAATATAATAGCAAGACGAATTTTAGATTGATATGCTTTTTTTATTTTCATAAATCAAAAACGGAGCTTCGTTTGGTGTATACCAAATCTTTTAACTTCAATAAAAAGGCTAAAGTAAGATATATTGCGAAAGAAACTCCCATGGTCGCAAAACTTATGTATATAAAAAATAAGCGCACATTTTTAGCTCGCATACCTAAACGATCTGCTAAACGAGAGGACACCTCAAAACCGTGTTTCTCAAAAAAATATTTTAGTTGATCTATACCTCCCATAAGTTAATATCAAAAGTAGGCATTTATTTTGAAATCTATTTCCCATACTCTATTTATTTTTTACCTAATATTTGATGCCCTATTTGACATTGTAAGCATTTTTGCTTTGAACAATATTAATTTTTCAATTCAATGAGCGACTGACTATCCAACGCTGTTTTTACTTCTATTTTTAAAGCTACAAACTTATTAATGATTCCGTTTTTCTCTGAAGGCAAGCTGCTGTATAATGCTAAAACGTCTTGAATATTATCTTCCCCTAAACTTTTAGCATACAAATACTTTAATGGTATAACCACATTAATAAGTAGTAACGCTATGAATGAATTCGTTATTTTTTTTGTTTGACGCCCTGACTTTTTACAAAAAGTATAGTGTGTATTCCAATATTCACTTGCCGATACTAAAAATATCTTTTGAGCATCTTCAATTGTTTTAATTTTTATAATTTTAGCAAACAATGTGCTGTTTTGACTGTATAAACTTGCAAATTGCGACAACCGTATGGTTGGGAAACCAGCTGGTCGTATGCCATAAAAATTCATTTTTACAAGACTTGTTTTTAACTGATGCTTGTGTTTTAAATATTGAAATTCTTGCTGTAATTGTTGATAATAACCATCCTCCAAAGTATCCTTTAACAAATTTGCTTGTCCTAAAAGCAATGCTTCTAAAGTTAACTTTTTCGGTATTTCTTTTTTAAATACCAAAAAAGAAATGTTTTGTGCTACTGATAAAAAAGCTTGTTGATTCATTTTTAATCCGAAGTTTTTTGCCAATAACTCAAATAACAACGCTTCCCAATTGTGATTTGTTTTTTCTAATATCGCTTCAAATACTTTTGTTTTACGTGTTAATCTATTTATGATTAATTGTGTTTTCCAAAAACTCCAAGTAAAATTATTTATACCATGAATTTCATTTTCACACGGAATCCAATTTTTATTTTGTATCAGCTTCTGATAATTTTGAAACACAAATTTTTGTGTGATGTTTTTTAACACCAAGGTTTCTATTGGATTGTTATTTTTATCAAAAACGACTACATCATCTTCCCAAACCACATGTAAAATTATTGTATCATAATTTTTATCTTGCTGATGGTTGTGTGCATACCAATCTGATGATTTTAGATGAATTTCAATATTACCTGCCCATTTTTGATTCCCAATAATGATTTGTGCATTAAAAAAATCTGGTCCTGCATATTGATTTTGCTGCCCTACCTTTAAAACCTGTAAATTATTACCACTTACTGTTTTTAAATTAGCACTGTCTATTTTTTGGTATTGCCAGAGGTGGTGTAAAAAATCTTCTTGCATGATAATTTAATGATATGACCTACTAAACTTAAGTTTTACTTGTCCTTAAAGTTACAAAAAATATATTTAGTTTACATAACACCTATTTAATTTGTATAGATCGTCTTTTAAAAAAAGTGTATATTATGTTACATAAGTACCATGTAGAGTTCAGACACCACTTTAAAAAACGGGGTGAACCTGAAAAACCTTACGAGTAAGAAAACTAACTATCTAAAAAATATGAATACACCAAACACTGAATTAATGAAATCTGCAAGGGTTTCTCTTACTAATAAATGGGGACTAGCAATTATCACTTTTTTAGTTTACTCTTTAATAAGCGGAACTATCAGTTATAAACAAACCAGACAATGATGTTGCTAATAGTTTTTCTATGATACAGCTCATCCTCTTAATAGTAGTTGCAGGACCACTTATTCTTGGTGCCAGTATTTTTCATTAAATATTGCTAGAGACAACAACCCTAAATTTTCAGATTTATTTGACGGTTTTAAAAACTTCGGTACTGCTATTGGAACTTATGTATTAATGGTTATTTTTACTATTTTATGGTCGCTACTTTTAATAGTACCGGGCATTATAGCTGCCATATCCTATCTCATGACCTTTTATATTATAGCGGATGACAACACTATTAGAGCAATGGATGCTATTGATAAAAGTAAAACGATGATGTACGGTTATAAAATGAAATATTTTAAAATGGTTTTGCGTTTTATTGGCTGGTGTTTACTTTGTCTTTTTTTAGCCTTAGGTATTGGCTTTTTATGGCTAATATATGTTAGCAATGCTAAATTTTATGAAGATATAAAAGACAATCCTATTTCAATAATATAATTTCAAAAAGCCCTCAACAATGAGGGCTTTTTTTATCTCAAAATTACTCTTCCTCTTCCAAAATCAAATTCCCTTCTTCATCTAAAAAAGGTAAATTAGCTACAAAGCGTCCTTTTTCATTAAAATGATCTAAAAATAGTGATTGCTCATAGCTTACTACTTTTTCTTCTACTGCATTATCAAGTATTTCGTTTTCATATAAAAAACTTAGAGCAATACCCATTAATACTCCAGATAAATGCCCTTCCCAAGAAATGGCTTTATCAATAGGTAATACATACCAAATCATCCCACCATATAAAAATATAATCGTTAATGATAGAGCTATTAAACGGTAGTTTTTACTAAAAAAACTTTTGGTGAAAATAAAGCTTGCTAAAAAATATATCTGCCCACTCATTCCTATATGGTAAGCACCTCTACCGATAACCCATGTCAACAAACCTGTTAATAACAATCCCATCACAAAAATACGCATATAGTTTTTAGGATAAAAATAACGCAGTGTCAACGTCAATACAAAAAAGGAAATGGTATTGTTGGTTAGGTGCTCAAAATTACCATGAATAAATGGCGCAAAAAAAACACCTACTAAACCTAGCAAGCGCCTAGGATAAATACCGTATTCATTTAAGTTATAACCATAATCTATTTCAAACAAAAAAACAATCCACATCAATAACACCATTAACAACGGGAACATTACAATTTTAAAAAGTGCTATTATTTTTTCCATAGCTTTATAGTTAATCAAGAAACAGTCCAAAATCAAAAACCGGAAATATTGTCAAAAATGTATTTTTAATGTCGGTAATTTGTATTTTTACCATTATGAATAAACCACTTGCAGAACGCCTACGCCCTACTACACTTGCTGACTACATTAGTCAAGAACATCTGGTAGGCGAAAAAGGTTCTTTAACCCACCAAATCAAACAAGGTATCATCCCTTCTTTAATTTTATGGGGCCCTCCTGGTACTGGGAAAACTACTTTAGCCAACATTATTGCAAAAGAAAGTGAACGTCCATTTTACTCCCTTAGCGCCATCAATTCTGGCGTAAAAGACATCAGAGAGGTTATTGAATCTGCAAAAAAAAATACAGGATTATTTACTACTAAAAACCCTATATTATTTATTGATGAAATTCATCGTTTTAGTAAATCACAGCAAGATTCTCTTTTAAACGCTGTAGAAAAAGGCATTATTACTTTAATTGGTGCTACTACGGAAAATCCGAGTTTTGAAGTCATACCTGCACTGCTTTCTCGTTGTCAGGTATACGTTTTAAATCATTTTACAAAAGATGATTTATTGGCACTATTAGACAATGCCATAAAAAACGATAGTATTTTGGCTTCCAAAAACATTACCATTACAGAAAATGAAGCGCTTTTACGAGTTTCCGGTGGTGATGGTAGAAAATTACTCAACACCTTTGAGTTGATTGTCAATAACACAGAAGGTGATGATATTGAAATAACAAACAAATTGGTTTTAAATACCGTACAGCAAAATACGGTTTTGTATGATAAAACTGGTGAGCAGCACTATGATATTGTATCGGCATTTATAAAATCTATTAGAGGAAGTGATCCTAATGGAGCAGTATACTGGTTAGCCCGTATGATTGAAGGTGGCGAAGATCCTAAATTTATTGCCCGAAGGCTCCTCATTTTAGCTAGTGAAGATATCGGGAATGCTAATCCAACAGCATTAATTATGGCAAACAATTGCTTTCAAGCTGTAACAACTATTGGCTTCCCTGAATCTCGTATTATTTTAAGTCAATGTGTTATTTATTTGGCTACCTCTGCCAAAAGTAATGCTTCTTATATGGCAATCAATAAAGCACAGCAAACAGTAAAACAAACGGGAAATTTAACCATACCCCTTGCTTTACGCAATGCGCCTACCAAATTAATGAAGGAATTAGGTTATGGTGAACAATATAAATACTCTCACGATTATGCTAACAACTTTGTGCCACAAGAGTTTTTGCCGAAAGAGTTGAGTGGAACTGTTTTTTTTAAACCCAATAATAATGCTCGTGAAAATACACAACGTGAGTTCTTAAAAAATAGATGGAAAGAAAAATACGGATATTAAGGGGTTACTACTTTTCAAATTTAATTTCTAAAAACTCCATTACCGTACGGTATTTATCCACATATTCATGTACCCAAGCACCCTCTTTTTTATAGATAATTCCGCTATTGTTTTTAATTATAAAAATATCTTTTAATTTAGTGGAATGTAATATGTATTCTATTTTTTTAGAATAACTATTTACCAAACGATACCCAGTAACCGTACTTTGCGCTATCAGGTAACTATTGGCTTCATCTACCGTTATTTCCGTAGTAGATTGATGTGGTAAACGTGTATCTAACGGCTTAAATTTAATTCGATTATTTTCTTTTTTTAGCGCTGCAACTTCTGCTTGTAATTCCGATACGGTTTTAGGTGCTTCAACTACAACAGCTTCCTTTTTTACATACTGCAAATGATAGTTTCCAAATGATTTTAAAGCATCTCGTAACGCTTCATTATATCCTATTTTATAACTTTTAGAATGACTTACCCCTTCATGTGTTTCAAATAAAATAGCGTTATCACAATCTAAAACCTGCATTTTTAAAGTTGTTTTAAACATATTACTTTTTCTTAATAACATTGGTTTTAAGTAGCTACACATATTTGTTTTCACTTCTCGTGGTAACGCATCAGTATCTAAATACGCATCAAACCCTAACTGCTTAAATTTTAATTTTAACAAGGTATTAATATTGTACTCATCTGCTGTTTTTTGAAAATCAAACCTTGAAGGAATTACTACATATTTATAATGGTTTAACTTTTCTTGTGCAGTAATAAACACACTCATTAACATTATTATTGCTACTATGATTTTTTTCATTTTTACTTTCTTTATGATTGTCAATTTACAATATTTTTTTTAATTCATTTAACGCTTTTATACTTGGAATATGGTGAGGTAAATTTTCTTGATGATAATTGAAACATATTGCCTGCATTCCAAAATTAAGTGCACCTAAAATATCTGCTTCATAACTATCTCCTATCATAATGCTATTTTTTTTTGTAGCTCCTGCCAATTGTAATGCTTTTTCAAAAATAATGGGATTTGGTTTTTTTGCAATTGCTGTTTCTGAATCTAATACTACGTTAAAAAAGGATTTGAGGTTTGAGTTTTTTATTTTTCGAGTTTGTACATCTGCAAAACCATTGGTTATTAAATGCAGCGTGTATTTTCCTTTCAGGTAATTCAATACTTCAAATGTACCTTCAAAAAGATGGGTTTGATTAGATAAATTTGCAATATAATCATCTGCAATTTGATTTATTATTTCTTTTGAAACAGAAACATTTATTGCTCTAAACGTATCATTTAATCGTTTGTAACGCAATGTTTCCTTGCTAATTTTTTCTTCTCTAAAGAGTTTCCATAACTGCTGATTTATGGTTACGTAGTGTTTTAAAAAATCGTCTACATTTATACCCAACGCCAACTGATTAAATATTTTTTGATACGTGAGCGCAGAGTTTTTATCAAAATCCCAAAGGGTATGATCTAAATCAAAAAAAACATGTTTAATATTAGGATATGCTTTCATCTAAAATTTGTTTGTAAAATTTACGCCATCCTAACCACTCTTCATTTTTACTGAAGGTGTAATTATGGGTTACCAAACTAAAGGTTCCGTTTACTTTCTTTACAATATCTATCATTGCTTTTATGCTTTTAAATCCTCTGTTTAAATCTTGGTGTTTGTAATTATGATCCAACACACAATACGAGTGAATGCGCAGTGGTGTTTGCATTTCATAATCTAAATCATAAAACTGAAAAGGAGTACAAGTACCTGCTCTAAAACCTGGTTCAGAAACATACCCCATGGTATAATCTTCTTGAATTTCTAAATCTATCAAATTTCTATAAACAATAGGAAGTTTTAATTTAGAAAAGGAGTTTCTGTTCTTTTTTAAAGGGATATTAAAGATATTTTCAAATCGATGTTTTTCTTCTTTTAACATTTTAACATCTTCTAATGCTAAATAAGAGCCTTTTAATCCTACTTCAAAATAATCGGCTATTGATTTAATTTGACTTACAAATTCTTTATTTTGATGTTGTATGCTTTTATCATATGCCGTATAATCTCCCAACAAAAAGAAAAATATAGGCTTCAATTTTCTTTTTCTATGAATATTTACTAACCATTTAAAGGTATTATACCCGTCTCTACGGAAACCAAAAACGACCATAAAACGCTGATAAATGTCTTTAAATTTAAAAGAAAATATATCTTTTGCTATCCCTCCTATACTACGTACTAATCCTTTTTGTGCATATTGATAAGCTACAGGAATATCAATAATGGGTACTATCTCAAATTGCTTTATAGGAAACTGAAACTTTGGAAATTTATTTTGTAAAACAGCTTTAAACTCATATGCCCAAATATCTACCACAGGTTGTTGTAGAAAATGATATTGATAAGCAATACTATTTTCTGGCGGAAAACGCCCAAAACTATCGGCTACATATGGCAAATACTCTTCATACCTACTCAATAAGTAAAAACTTGCTGCAAAAATATCAAAAGGCAGTGTGCTTTGTTCTCCTACTCTAAAAAAACATTTAGTGGTATTCCAAGGTTCAATTTTCAGGTTTACATCGCCTACACCTTCTTCAAACAATAAATAATGAGATTGTATGAACAACTCTTTTGCTAATGGCTTTTTAGTATATGATATTTTTAACCCTTGATGTGCTATAAATTCTTCTACTACGGATGTAAAAGACACCTCAATTCCTAATATACGCGTACATATATGTTTAAATACAAAGCGTAATCTTGGAGTAACTTTATGTGTATATACTAATAATTTCATAAAATGGATTCATCGGCAAAACTGGTATATCCGTTTTCTGTGATGATTAGATGGTCTATTAATTTAATATCTAAAGCGGCACTTGCTTGTTTTATTTTTTGCGTAATTTCTTTGTCGGCAACACTAATTTTTAAGGTTCCTGACGGATGATTGTGACACAACACTAATGCTGTCGCATTCATTTCCAATGCTTTTTTTAATACCAATCGTACATCTACTAATGTACCCGTTATGGTGCCTTTGCTCATTTGTTCTTTATGAATAATAGTGTTGGCATTGTTGAGATAAAGTACCCAAAATTCTTCATGTGGCAAATCGCCCAACAAGGGTTGCATGATGTTAAAAACCGATTTGCTGGAGCTGATTTTATCTAATATTACCTTTTGCTCGGTTCGTCTTCTTCTTCCTAGTTCTAATGCGGCAACAATACTAATGGCTTTTGCCTCTCCAATACCTTTAAATTCTTGCAATTGTGTTACAGATAATTTCCCTAAAGCATTCAAATTATAATCAACCGATGCTAATATACGCTTGCACAAAGCTACTGCACTTTCGTTTCTATTGCCTGAACCGATTAAAATAGCAACCAATTCTGAGTCGGTTAAACTCACTTTTCCTTTCGCAAGTAATTTCTCACGAGGTCTATCGGCTTCTGACCAATTTTTTATAGAAAAGTTTTTGCTCATTACTATGCTTCTATCAACTGTTTTACTTCTTCTAAATCCAAATCTCCATAATTACCAGAACTCATCATCAACAAAACTGAATTATCAAAATTCAATTGAAAGATATATTTTTTAAAATCTTGCGGATTGGTAAATACTTTTAAATCGTTACGCTTAAAAGCATCAAATATTTGTTGTTCACTTACGGTTTCTAGTTTTTTTATGGCTACCGCATCTGGAGAATAAAATACAATGGCTGTATCTGCTGCATCTAATGCACCTATATATTCTTTTAAAAATTCAGCATTTAAGCTGCTATAGGTATGCAACTCCAAACAGGCTATCATATTTCTATTTTCATATTGTTTGGCAACGGCATTTGTTGTTGCTTTTACTTTACTGGGTGAATGTGCAAAATCTTTGTAACAGACTTTATTGTTACTTTCGGCTATTTTTTCCAAGCGTTTACTTGCTCCTGTAAAGCTGGTAATGGCTTCAAAAAAATCATCTTCATCAATACCCATGTGCTGACAAATCCATTTGGCTCCTGCTAAATTACTCAAATTGTGTTTTCCAAAAACGTGTATGGGTAATGGACCTTCATTGGTTTCTAAAAAAGTTTGACCGTCTTTTATAAAATGTGGCAATACGTGATACGGGTACTTTTTCATGTGCACCGTAGATTCTTCTACTACTTTCTTTACCAATTCATCTTCTTCATTATATACCATGATAGCTGCATTTGACAAGCACTTTAAAAAGTCTTCAAATTGCGATACATAGTTTTCTATAGTAGGAAAAACATTGATATGATCCCAAGCAATACCACTCAGTAATGCAATATTAGGTTTGTATAAATGAAATTTTGGACGCCTATCAATTGGTGAGCTTAAATATTCATCACCTTCTAAAACAATAAAATCATTTTCATCTGTTAAATGCACCATGGTATCAAAACCTTCTAGTTGTGCACCTACCATATAATCAACTGTTTTATCATGATAATTCATGACGTGTAAAATCATGGAAGTTATAGTGGTTTTACCATGTGACCCTCCAATAACAACACGGGTTTTATTTTTAGACTGTTCATACAAAAACTCTGGATAGCTATATATTTTAACTCCCAATTCTTGTGCTTTTAACAGCTCTGGGTTATCTTCTTTTGCATGCATACCCAATACTACTGCATCTAAATTTGTTGTTATTTTATTGGGATACCAACCTAAAGTTTCTGGCAATAACCCTTTTGCTTGTAAACGTGATTTTGAAGGTTCAAAAATAGCATCATCACTACCCGTTATTTGATATCCTTTTTGATGCAACGCCATTGCTAAATTATGCATTGCGCTACCGCCTATTGCTATAAAATGTATGTTCATTTATGATCTATTCAATTATGAGAAGTAAAGATAGCAAAATGATTTGCCTTTGTTGATTTTTTTGAACCAAAATTGTAGTTTTAATCATGAAGCGATAGCTTAATAGGTCTTGTTTTTGTTGTAGTACATTAAATAATACTACTATAAAACAATTATTATCTAATCCTTTTAAATAAGCAGTATTTATTACTTGCTTAATTTAAGCCTACAAAAAAAACTCGCACTAAATTAATAGTGCAAGTTTTAAATATCAAATTAAATTATTGTGATTCAATTATTTTTTGATTTCTTTTTTAAATCTATTAAATTCAGATTCTTTCTTTTCTTTTGGCCAAGAGTTATTGGTTACATCAATATCGGCAGTTTCTAAGTCTGGATCAACTGTAATTTTTACAATTTCTTTTTCAGACGCCATTACTTTCTTTACTTCTGTATCATTTTTACGCCAAACTTGTGCTGGATAGGTTATTTTTTCTTTCGTACCATCGGCATATTCATATTGCACAATTAATGGCATTACTAAACCTCCTGGTTTGGTAAATTTAATTTCATAAAAATATTTTGGTGCAGGCATTGCTGCTCTTTCTGCTGCTGTAAAATTATCCATTAAATACTCACGTAATGTTGTAGATCCTTTTAAAGCTTCA
>JAJRPS010000026.1 GCA_024280635.1 Bacteroidota bacterium
CAAATGATTTTAACAAACGTATTACCAAACACTATCAACTTTGTCAATTTATAAATCATTTAAACAATAAGCAACAACCCTGTAATGCATACCAACATCATCAATGTAAAGGAGCTTGTAAAAATGAAGAAGATACTAAAACCTATAATGCAAAAGTAAAACAATTTTTATCTGATTATCAATACAAAAGCACTCATAAAATTATTATTGACCGTGGCAGAACGTCATTAGAAAATAGTGTTATTTTACTAGAAGACGGAATATATAAAGGATTCGGATTTACAAAACTCAATCATCAAATACAAAACATTGAAATTTTAAGAGATTTGATTACCCCTATGGAAGACAGTATTGAAATACAACATATTATACAAAGTTACCTACGCCGAAAGCGTGTAAAAAAGACAATAAACCTTCCTGAACAATAACACCTACCTAAGTTTGTAATATTGTAATAAAATTAGCACAAATCATAAATTAAAAAAGCAACAATTAAAATTGTTGCTTTTTTAATAAAATATTATATTGAAAATTAGTCAATACTTGGAATACGCAACACCTGACCCACATAAATTTTATCTGGGTGTGAAAGCATTGGTTTATTAGCTTCAAAAATTGTAGGATATTCCATTGCATTTCCATAATATTTTTTAGCAATTTTACCTAAAGTATCTCCACTAACAACTGCGTGAAACTGTGCTTCTGGAACAACAACTTCTACTTCTGCAATTGTCATATTATCATCTACAGATGCTATACCTGCTGTATTACCTATTGTTAATACAATACGCTCCTTAGTAGCTTGTGTATCTGCAATACCCCAAACACTTGCACTATCACCATAAACCTCTACATCTAAGTTTTCTATGTTAAAACCATAAGCATTAACAGCATTTTTTAACTCTATTGCTTTTTTTGCCTCCGCAGCTTCTACTGCCGCTGCATTATCTGCTGCTTCCGCTGCCGTTGTTTTACCGATACCAAAAATATTAGCTCCTGCATCTTTAATAAAAGAAAATAATCCCATTTTTTTTATTTTAAATTGTTAATAAATAAATCTTCACCTAAGATACAAAAAAAAACGGATACAATAAAAAGGAATCCTTTAAAAAATACTATCTTTATTCTTTTATGCAAAATATTTAAAATTGATAGCAAAAACACAACACAAAAACTGGAAATCAAGAGCTCACGAAATCATTTATGAAGCTGATACTCCTGCTGGAAAATGGTTTGATATTACTCTTTTATTACTCATTTTAGCCAGTATTGCAGTTGTAATGTTAGAAAGTGTTACACATATTGGTAATGAATATGCTGCCGAATTAAACATTGCAGAATGGGCAATAACCATACTGTTTACTATAGAATATTTTGCCCGTATTATCACCATAAAAAAACCAAGTGAATACATTTTTAGTTTCTATGGTATTATTGATTTTTTATCTACCATTCCAAAATATTTAGCTATATTTTTTGTGGGTTCGCATGCACTTGTTGCCCTTAGAGCATTAAGATTACTACGTGTTTTCAGAATTTTAAAACTCGCTCGTTTTATTGGGGAAGGCAACCAAATGATGAATGCCTTAAAAGCCAGTAAAGCCAAAATATTAGTGTTTTTACTAGCTGTTTTTATGCTCTGTATAATTTTAGGAACAGTTATGTATATGATAGAAGCCGATGCCAATAGCGGCTTCACTAGTATTCCTCGTAGTGTTTATTGGGCTATTGTAACCTTAACCACCGTTGGATATGGTGATATTGCACCTACTACTGGTTTTGGTCAGTTTATAGCCTCTATTATCATGATTTTAGGTTATGCTATTATTGCCGTTCCTACAGGTATTGTGACTTCGGAAATGACACGCAAACAAGAAAACAACCTACACTTAAATACACAACGCTGCCATCACTGTAATTCCGATAATCATAATGATGATGCCGAATTTTGTTATGAATGTGGAAATCGTTTGATATAGTATTTTAATTAGGGTGTTCCCCCTAATCCATATCAGTCTTGGGGTCGGGTTACCCACTATATCTTTTTTTGGCATAAACGCCACCAAAAAAAAGGATGTCACTCGTACCCCTAACTCAAAAAAAATATTAGCTCAAATCAAAAATATCCTTCCAAAAACATTAGAAATACTCCCTAAAAATATTTTTAAATCACAGATAAGTTTTGGTAACTAAAACATCAATAATTCAAATATACCCAACCTGTTATCAAATCAGGATAGCGTTCATCATGCAAATCTATTACATAGTAATAGGTAGCAACAGGCAGTAAATCTCCTTTATTTGTTAACCCTCTATTAGAATGTCCATTCCATACATTTTGCTTATTTCCTTCAAAAATTAAAGTCCCGTATCTATTAAATATTTTCAAGGTATATTGTTCAAAAACATCAGTAATGCACGGTATCGTAAACGTGTCATTTATACCGTCACCGTTAGGTGAAAATCCTGTGTTTAAATCCAAATCCTCACAAAGGCAATTTATTATTTTCAATTCAAAAGAAATAATTTGAAAGCAATCATTATTTGCTACCCGAATATATATTGTTTGTGGATTTGAAGTGTTTTCATAACTATCAGGAGTACTAATTTCATTTGTTTCTACCAATGCATCATCATAATTTTCATAATATTCGGTTGTATTAATACTCATATTCAATAATACTTCTTGCTGTGTTAAATCAAAAGTTGCGATATTATCCCCCTCATCACAAGCTTCTATAATTGGTAATGTTGGAGATATTGGTGAGAGCAATAAATTAATGATTTGAGTGGTTGTATTATTGGTTTCATCAGTTTCTATAACGGTACTATTTCCCGTTCCATCATCATCTGCAACAACTAAGAGTGCAAATGTACTGGATATTGTGCTGGGCAGTGTAATGCTAATAAAACCACTTTCACTATTACCAATAGCAATATCATTTTGGGTAATTGCAGTAGCTACTAAAACCCCATTTGTATAAAAAGCAATGGGGGTTCCTGCTGGTAAAAAATCGGTGCTATTGATATTGGATACGGTATAGGTAACTTGTAAAATTTCATTATCACAAGTATGTATTACCTCATCAATAACAACAGTTGCATCTGGTAATTGACTGTTTAAAACCGTAACCACATTATTAATCATCACCAAATCTTGCAAGGAACGGATTTCAATTAGGGCAGATGTATCTCCTGGAGCAATATTATTCTGGATATCATAAAAATCCAAATCCATATTATTCAAATTGGGTGAATTGGTATAGGAATTCGTGCCATTAAATGCATTATTTGCTGGGTTTAGCGGTAAATTAGAAATCTGATTTCCATTGATAAAAAGCGACTCACCATTGGCTAAATTTTCATCCCCTTCCCACGCTAAAAAATGAATTTTCGCACCTACATCATCAATAACATTTAAATTATTAAGTGGTATTGCAATGTAATTATTGAGAGAAGAAACTCCGTCCAACCCATGAAACAAGCTAATTTGATAATAAGGTAAGCTTAAATCTTCATAAATAAAACTAATTGCCCAACCTCCATAATTGGTTTGATTTCCTCCATTTGAAGAACAATAATAGGGAGAGGTTAATATAAAACTCAAATCTAAATTTGTAAAATCATATACACCATTACCCGTTGTTATGGCAAAATCCGTAATATCTACGTATGATGCAAAATATTGCTGTACCGAAGTTAGAGCATAGGTAAAAGTATTGTCTGCAACAAAATCAACTCCATTTAAGGTTACAGTATCATCAATTTGACTACCTACTGGAGCGGTTGTATTTATAGGTCCTGACCAATACAAATAGGCAGCAATAATATTTTGATTGGGTTGCAATGTTAATGTTGCTGATGAGGACGGCAAAATATCACAAAAACCACTTGCTATGGGCAAACTGTTATCGTGTATGTTTAATGTATTACCAATTGCAACATGATTGTATTTTCCATTAAACTGCTTAAATAATTGGACAGGAACTTGAGCCAAAATAGTATGCCCTAAAAATAAACATATAAAAAGTGATAAA
>JAJRPS010000027.1 GCA_024280635.1 Bacteroidota bacterium
CCTCGACTTGCATGTGTTAAGCCTGCCGCTAGCGTTCATCCTGAGCCAGGATCAAACTCTTCATCGTTAAATTTTAAATATTATTAAATCTTAACAATTAAAGATATCTGATGTACTCAAAATTTATTTACTTTAATTCTTATGTATTATTCTAAAAATAATACGCGCTGTCAATCAATATGTCAATGAACTCATCTCCGAAAAGACTTTTCTTGTTGAGTTGCCAAACTTGAATTGGCTTACTTTCCTATAACTCTATTACTAACCTTTTTAATCCGTTAGCGGGGTGCAAATATACAACCCTTTTTGTTTCTCACAATGTTTTTTAAAACTTTTTTAGAAAAAAATATTATCGCTTTCTTTTTCTTAAAAAACAGTATATATATGAACTTTTTGCATTAGCTATATTGCTTAGCGGGTGCAAATATAGAACCTCTTTTTAATATGGCAATGACTTTTTTTAAATTTATTTAAATTATTTTTTCGATACTTGATAATGCCTTTAGTATAGGTGATTTACACCTGAAAGTTTTTTTGAATTTGGAAGAACTAATAGTATGCAATCAAAAAATGGAGGTCTGAAAACACCCCCTCTCCAACCATTGTTAACACAATGTCGTCCTCGAAGAGATATTTAGCTGATGGTGTGATTTATCCTCTACGGTCGAAATGAAGCAAAAACACTCCTTATATATAGCATGCAAAAAAAGCAACTTATGGGGCAGATTGCTTTTATGTGTTAGTGTATTTACCTTGTTTGCTTACTCTTACCGCTACTCGTTACAAACGAGCAGTAGCGGGGGTGTTTCTTGTGTGATTTCTCCACTACGGTCGAAATGACAGTAACAAAACTCCAATATCTCTATTGAAGTTTTTTTTACTTTTACATTTTAAATTTAAACTTTTGCGGGTTTATATTTTACCGCTCACTCAAAACGGCACGGAAAACATTTCCGCGCTAGCACCTGACCGTTTTAAAGTTACATATCCGAGCGATCGGGTAATTACTTTATTGTATTTGATATTATTAACATAGTTTCTAACACGCTTTTAAGTTCCTTTATATCTAAAATTGTTTCTAAAACGGATAAAGTTATAAATGTATGTTGTTTGATTATTTTTGAAGAAATAAAGACCTTATGGTTAGTCACAAAATGTTCATCATTTAAAAGTTTTTTTGTGATATTATTTTTAGAAATAGAGTATCTTATATTAATTGATGATTTATGAAATAATTTATTCCAGAACCTACTAAATGAATTTCTGTAAAAAATTTTTATTGGTTCACTTTTATAACTTGTTTTTAAAATTAATTTATAATCTGGTTCTTCTTCATCAATACCTAAATCTACTCCAAATTGACAATGCCATAATATTTTAATTTAATTTTTATTATGCTGATATACACAATATATCTTTTGACTTTTCAAAGCACCGTCTGGTGTATGAAACAACTTTACTTTGTCTTCAAAATATTTACAGTTTAAATCTAATGATATTTGTTTAATTAGATTCATCTTCTTTGTTTTTATCTTTTTTTAGTTTCTTCTCTAAATCTGATTTTAAACCCAGAAGTTGATTTCTTTCTTTTTTATGTGCTTCTAATTGTGATTTAACTAATAACTCTTTCCCTAATGCTTCGCCAATTTGAGCACCAAGTTCGCCACTTTCTTTACCTTTTTTACTCGCTGTATTAATTAAATTACTTGGGTTATATTTCGTATTATAAACCAATTCACCTCTATAAATTTGCCCATCAAGTTTATCAATTTGAATATCTAACTGTAATATTTGAAATTCTTTAAAATTATTAACTTTTCGTTTTGAAAATTCTTCTCTAACCTTTGAAGTGAAAAATGATTTTTCTTTTACGCCAACGACTCTATTAAGATATGAAGGTAAATTTTCTTTTGCTTTTATAAATTGTGAAGGTGTTATTTTTCGATTTTCTCATTAACAGCTATCAAAAATTTAAAATTTGATTGAATACCAGCACCTTTTGTTTTAGGGTTTTTTAAATCAAAATCTGTGGTAACTTTAAAATCTTGTATATGTCCATCTTTAAAAGTAATATCATATGTTGTAAATTCCAATCCTTCTAAATCTATTCCATCGATTACTCTATTTTCACTAAAAGCATAAGAAGAGTTCCAAGGATAATCTCTAAATAATGGATCAACAGAATCGAAATGCCCAATTCTTGGATCATACATTCTAAACTTAAAGTTTATGCTATTTCCCTCGCCTTTTATTTCATCATCTTTTTCTTGACCCTGGAAGCCGTAACGGTAGTTACTACTGCTGTCGTGACGGTTTGGCACGAGCATACCAAAAGGATAGTATCATTATATGTTGCAACATTTGGCGTATAGGGGTTCTTCATTTTTTTGCACTTTCCTTAAAACAAATATAGTGTTTTTAAAATATATTATTGTTGCGTTAGTGATTGTAGTAGTTATCCTTTTTTTATGGGCGTTTTTATTTACTGCTCTGACAAAGCGACCTTAGGAGCTCTTGACAGGGCTTGTAAATTTTACGCTACTGTAAAAAGATAAAAACGGAAAGCACGACCCTGATTGTAATGAGAGGGTAACGCCTTGACCAATACCTGTTTAACATATAAAAAGCTTCAATATAAATATTGAAGCTTTTACTTGTTGATTTTATATGATACTACTTCTTAAAATTAGCCACTCCTTCTTTTAACCAGTTATAATATTCGTCAGTATCTGGTGTGTACCCTATTGGTGTGTTTAGGTTTTCTTGATCATGCCCTATTAACACATAATACGGTTGAGCATTCGCTTTATATTTAGTGATTTGAAAATCACTCCACTTATTACCTACTGTTTTAATTTCCTTACCTGTTGACTCAGAGATGTATTGTTCTGATTTTGGTAACTTTTCTGTAAAATCAACATATAGTGATATTAATACTACATCGTTATTCAGTTTGTCTAATATTTTGGTTTCACTCCACACTTTTTCTTCCATTTTACGGCAGTTTACACATGCTTTTCCTGTAAAATCAATTAATACTGGTTTTCCTACTTTTTTTGCATAGGCTAGACCTTTATCATAATCATGAAAAGCAATAATGTTTTGAGGACCTAAATGTGCGTCTTCTGGTAGGCTTGCATGAGTACTGCCTCCGCCTCCTTGTGAGTTTCCTACTCCATACGGTGACTCACTATAATTCATTGGTGGCGGGAAACCAGAAATTAATTTTAACGGTGCTCCCCATAATCCTGGAATTAAATAAACTACAAAGGTTAAGGTTAGTAACCCTAATAACAAACGCCCTACCGATATATGTGTTAAGGGACTGTCATGCGGTAATTGAATTTTACCAAATAGATAAAATGCTAATGCTCCGAATACTGCTATCCAAATGGCTAAAAATGTTTCACGTTCTAACCAATGTGCGTCTAAAACTAAATCGGCATTTGACAAAAATTTAAATGCTAACGCTAATTCTAAAAACCCTAATACTACTTTTACGGTATTTAGCCATCCACCAGATTTTGGTAATGAGTTTAACCAACCTGGAAAAGCTGCAAATAATGCAAATGGTAGTGCTATTGCTATTGAAAAACCTAACATGCTTAAAATAGGCGCAATATATTCTCCTGTAGATGCTGCTGCAACTAGAGCAGAACCCACAATTGGTCCTGTACATGAGAAGGAAACAATTGCTAATGCTAATGCCATAAAAAAGATACCTAGTAAACCACCTCTATCGGCTTGACTATCTACTTTGTTTGCCCATGAATTTGGTAACATAATTTCAAAAGCTCCTAAAAAGGATATCGCAAATATTACTAATAAAACAAAGAACACTATATTAAACCAAGGGTTTGTGGATAGTTCATTTAATTTATCTGCTCCGAAAAAGAAACTTACTGCTAAACCTATAACTACATAAATAAATATAATTGCTAACCCGTATATAATAGCATTACGTATCCCTTCTGATTTACTTTTACTTTGTTTGGTAAAGAAACTTACTGTCATGGGTATCATAGGAAATACACACGGTGTTAATAGCGCTGCTAAACCCGCTATAAAACTTCCTAAAAACAACATCAGTAGACCTTTTTTTTCTTCTTTTTTAGAAGTTTTATTATCGGTTATTTGATTTAGCGTATTGCCTGTGTTTTCTACTTGTAGTAATTTTCCGTTTTTAAATTCAAAATTAAAGGTTTCAATTTCTGGAGGCAAACACTGCCCGTTATTACAAACCATGTATTCTAATTCTGATTTTACTATTGCAGCGTCTTCATTAAATTTTATTTTTTGACGAAAAATAGCCTTTTTCTCAAAAGATTTGATATCTTTTTTAAATACTTCTTCATAGGCTGTATGTCCTTTTCCTTCTCTTACATCTCCTATTAAGTCATATCCATCTCCTTTATTTAAAAAGCTAATGGTTGTAGGCACTGGACCATCTTCTACCTTTTCTTTACTGTAAATATGCCATCCTTTTTCTAGTTTTGCCTTATAAAAAAGGTCATACTCTCCTTCTCCTAATTTCTTAATTTTCACCATCCATTTTACTGGTGTGAAAATTTGAGCATCATCTGTAGTGCTATGCAAGTTTAATTTTAGAGATGTTTTATTTGCTGCTACTAAATTTAAATACGAGTTTTCTTCTGGATTTACTTGTTTTGCTGTGGTTAAATCGAAATTTAATTTTTCTGATTCAAACAAACAACTGGTATCATTACAGGTTTGATATGATACTTCTCCTACAATAGTTTTTAATTGTTTATCTTTTACATCAACCCGTTGCACAAAGGTTGCTGTGCCATCAAAATAAGTCATATCCATTTCAAAAACCTTATCAAAATGGGTAATACTCTTACTTTCGGCAGCATCTTTTTCTAGCAAAACAAAAGAATTTCCTAATTTTTCTTCATTGTAAATAAACTCTGTTGGCAACGCCCCACCTTCTGGTAAATGTTGTGAGTACAAGTGCCAATGGTCTTGTATTGTAGCATTATAAATTAAATTGTATTGAGTATCTGTTACTTTTTGTACAGATGCTTTCCATTTTACGGGATGTACAATTTGAGCTGCACTAGTAAACACGAAAAGCAATACAGCAAGTTGAATAAGTTTTTTCATTTTTATTGATTTTGGATACTTGTTATTTTTATAATTTTTTTGGTATTATCCGTTATGCTAAATCTATTATCTGCTCGTTTGTTTACAACCCAAATAATGGTATCATTAGCATCACAAAGCAACCAAACATTTTCTTTTTGTAATAATGATAATTTTTCATCTTTAAAATACTTACTTACTTTTTTCTTTCCTTTCATTCCGAAGGGATAAAAAACATCACCTGTTTTCTTTTTTCGTAGACGCAGTGGATACTTTACTAATGAAGCATCTACATAAATAGTATTTTCTGTTAAAAAATTCACTCTATCAACAACACTTAATTGCAATGGTATTGGCTTGTCAATTTGCGTGCATTCTTTAGTTATTTCTATTTCAAAATTGGTCAAAAATACACTATTTTTTTCTAATAATAAAAACCCCCTATCTTTTAATAATCGATGTGTTTTGGAAAGCACTATTTTACCTGACTGCGCTGTTAACAACTTAACTACTATTTCCCAATCGGTAAAGCCTAAATCACGCAATATATGATGTAAATATACTTGAGGGTTGGATTGCTTTAATAGCTTTTTTATTTCAATTTTTAGTGTGTTTTTTTCTTGAGTACAAATTTCCTTTGCTGTTTTTTCTAAATGATTTTGCAACACATTTTGCTCTGCTTTTAAAAATTGTAAATGCTTATTAAACGTTTGTAAAACATTTTTATTTAAGCTTTTTAAAACGGGCACCACTTGGTGTCTTATTTTATTACGAAAGTATTTAGTAGATTGATTACTCTCGTCTTCTCGCCAAGAAATTTGATTATCAATAGTGTATTGCTCTATTTCATTACGCATAAAAGGCAATAATGGACGAATAATATTTCCATTAATTTCTGGTATTCCCGTTAGTTTTTGTAAGGATGCTCCTCTTGTTAAATTTATCAACACGGTTTCTAAATTATCATTTGCATGATGTGCTGTTAAGATGTATTTATATTTTTGATACTCCACCAACTCATCAAACCAATTATACCGCAACTCACGAGCCGCCATTTGAGTTGATAATTTATTTTCAGAAGCATATTTTAAAGTATCGAAAGATATTGTATGGCATTTTACCTCCAGTTTTTGAGCTAATTGTTTTACAAACTCTTCATCTTTATCTGCATTTTCAAATCGCAGCTTAAAATTACAATGCGCTAATGAAAAATTAAATCCAGATGCTTTTAATAAATATGCTAGCACCACGCTATCAATGCCCCCAGATATTGCTAATAGTAATTTTCCTTTTTTTAAAAAAGGTAGCTTTTGATTGATATGACTTTGAAATGATATTAACATCTAGCAAAGATAGTCAAAGAATTATGAAACAATTGAAAGATTGAAAGATTCACATAAATTATTGCAGTGCTTCACGCATTGCTTTTGCTTTTAACAAACACTCTTCATACTCTGCTGCTGCATTTGCTTTTGCTGTGATAGCACCTCCTACGGAATAGGATATATATTGCTCCTTTTCATTGTATAAAATAGTACGAATAATTACATTAAAGTCGAAATCATTATTGGGGGTAAAATATCCTATTGCACCTGAATACAACCCTCTTTTAGTAATTTCTAATTCTTCAATTATTTGCATTGCCGATACTTTTGGTGCTCCCGTCATACTACCCATTGGGTATGTGGTGCGTAATATTTCAACGGGGCTTTTATTACAATCCACCTCCGATGTTACTGTACTTATCATTTGATGTACTTGATCAAAAGTATATATTTTACACAACTCAGGTACTTTTACACTCCCTTTTATGGCTGTTTTTGATAAATCATTCCGCACCAAATCAACAATCATAATGTTTTCTGCACGTTCTTTTTCATCTTCTTGCAAGTGTTTTTTTAACAGTGCGTCTTTTTCAAAATCATCATCTCGTTTTGCTGTTCCTTTTATGGGTTGAGAAATAACCTGAATATTTTCTTTTTTTAGATATCGTTCTGGTGATGCTGACAAAACATACATGTCTGCTAATTTTAAAAATGTTGCAAATGGTGGCTTGGATATTGTATTTAACTTCTGATAGACTTGTAACGGGTTTATACTCGTGTTTTCTGCATAAAACTCTTGACAAAAATTCATTTCATAAATATCACCACGTTGTATGTGTGCTTGTATTTTTTTAAATTTATCAAAATAACTATCTTTTGATAGCCTCAATTTTATTTTAATATCGCTTTTTATTTCTGCGGAAAAAGAACTTAGCACTGTGCTTTGTATTGCCTCCCAATCTTCTTCCAGCTCATCATCTACAACGTGTAAATATTGTATTTCTAGCTCATTTTCTTTTAATAAAAATATTTTTTTAGGTTGAAAAAAATAAAGTTCTGGAAAGTGTAAATTATCAAAGTTTTTAGACTTTAAATACTCGGTATCATTTTTTAAATCGTAGGTCAAATACCCAAACAACCAATCATTAGTTGTTTCTTGATATTCTTTTAATTTATCAAAAGCGCCCAGACTATCGGTTTGTAAAATAGTGAAGGCATCTACTGCTAAAACAGCGTCATATTTACTGTATTGTTGTTGGTATTGGTTACTGTCAAGCCATACCACTTCACGGTATTGCTGACTCCATTGTAATAATTTATCTTTAATTTGTTGCCCTTTTGTAAGTGCTATTTTTTTGCAAATTCTCATGAGTTATGGTACTCCAATTAATTGGCTACTTCACTAATAAATTTAATGCGATACAAACGAAGTTCTTCTTCATCATACTCTCCATCAAATTCCTCACAAGCATCGGTTATTTTATCGGTTTCAGCTTCCATGAAATACTCGTGTATTTCTTCTTGCTGATCTTCGTCCATCAAATCTTCCAACCAATAATCTATATTTAATTTGGTGCCAGAATATACAATTTGCTCCATTTCTTTAATGAATTCATCCATGGTCATTCCTTTTGCCGCTGCAATATCATCAAAAGGTAATTTACGATCTACATTTTGAATAATATATAGTTTTAATGCCGAATTTACTCCTGTACTTTTTACTACAAAATCATCTGGTCTATACACATCATTTTCTTCAACATAACGTGCTATTAAAGCTACAAAATCTTTACCATATTTACGCGCTTTTCCTTCCCCTACACCGTGTACATTTTTAAGTTCATCTAGTGTTATCGGGTATTTTAGCGACATATCTTCTAATGAAGGATCTTGAAAAACTACAAATGGAGGAACTCCAATTTTTTTAGCAACACTTTTACGTAAATCTTTCAACATTTTCATCAATACCTCATCAGCAGCGTTACCTCCTTTTTGCGCTACAAGAATGTCTTCATTTGCACGCTCAGTATATAAATGATCTTTAGTCATCATAAAACTTTTTGGATTTTTAATGAATTCACGACCTTGATCTGTTAAGCGAATAACACCATAGGTTTCAATATCTTTACGAATATATTTTGCTACTATTACTTGACGTATTAGCGCTGTCCAATAATGATTTTCATGGTTTTTACCAATACCAAAAAAGGGTTTTGTATCGGTTTTATGGGAGGATAATAGTGCGTTTTTTTGTCCCATAAGCGTACTCACAATATCTTTTGCTTTGTAGCGCTGTTTGGTTTTTTCTATAACCTCTAATATAATACTCACTTCCTTTTGCGCTTCCTCTTTTGGTTTTGGATTACGCATATTATCATCCATATCACCACCGTCTCCGGTTTCGTTGTCAAACTCTTCCCCAAAATAGTGTAAAATAAATTTGCGGCGCGACATTGATGTTTCAGAATAGGCTACCATTTCTTGCAGTAAGGCATGACCAATTTCCTGTTCAGCAACGGGTTTATTTGCCATAAATTTTTCTAACTTTTCAATATCTTTGTAAGAGTAATATGCCAAACAGTGCCCTTCTCCACCATCTCTACCTGCTCTACCCGTTTCTTGATAATAGCTTTCAATACTTTTAGGAATATCATTGTGTATTACAAAACGTACATCTGGCTTATCAATTCCCATTCCAAAAGCTATGGTTGCTACTACCACATCAATATCTTCCATTAAAAACATATCTTGATGTTTGGCTCTTGTTTTGGTATCTAAACCTGCATGATAAGGTACTGCCTTAACTCCGTTAACTTGTAATATTTGCGCTAATTCCTCTACTCTTTTCCTACTCAAACAGTATATTATACCACTTTTACCTTCATTTTGTTTTACAAAACGAATAACATCAGCATCTACATTTTTTGTTTTTGAGCGTACTTCATAATATAGATTTGGTCTATTAAAGGAAGCTTTAAATGTTTTAGCATCTGTAATTCGTAAGTTTTTGATAATATCTTCCTGCACTTTTTCCGTTGCGGTTGCGGTTAAACCTATAACGGAAATAGTTGGATCTATTTTTTCAATAATATTTCTTAAATTTCTATATTCAGGTCTAAAATCATGTCCCCATTCTGATATACAATGTGCTTCATCAACCGCTAAAAAGGATATTTTAATGGTTTTTAAAAATTCAATAGTATCTTCTTTGGTTAATGATTCTGGCGCTACATATAGTAATTTTGTAATTCCACTTGTTAAATCTGCTTTTACTTGCGCTGTTTCTGTTTTGTTTAATGATGAATTTAAAACGTGGGCTATGCCGTGTTCTGAAGATATCCCTCTAATAGCATCTACCTGATTTTTCATCAACGCTATTAATGGAGATACTATTATTGCAGTACCCTCTTGCATTAAAGCTGGCAATTGGTAACAAAGTGATTTACCACCACCTGTTGGCATAATAACAAAGGCATTTCTTTTTTCTAATACCGTTTGTATAACTTCCTCTTGCAGCCCTTTAAATTGAGAAAAACCAAAATATTTTTTAAGTGCTGCGTGAATGTCAAATTTCTTATTACTCATTATATAGTGTTGTAATTTTCTATTTTTTTGGGTTCTATTATAAATTCTTCTCAAGCAATACATTTTTTAACTACAGCTATAAAAGTGTGCTAAAAATAAAGTACTTTCGTTTTGAGATTAATAAAGATACTATATTATTTAAAACTGAAAACAAATATTTGTCTTTTTTTAAAATATTTCTTGAAGTTAATCTTAAATTTGTAGCACAATATATATTATATGAAATCAATATCCGAAATTATAGCTATTGCCAAAGAAACCATTAACATTGAACAACAAGCAATTGCTAATTTAATATCATTAATAGATGAAGAATTTGCTGAAGCAGTACAACACATTTATCAATCAAAAGGACGTGTAATTGTTTCTGGCATAGGAAAAAGTGCCAATATTGCTACTAAAATTGTAGCCACATTAAACTCTACTGGAACTCCTGCTATTTTTATGCACGCTGCAGATGCTATTCATGGTGATTTAGGTACCGTACAACAAAACGACACTGTTATTTGTATTTCCAAAAGTGGTAATACTCCTGAAATTAAAGTTTTGGTTCCTTTAATACTAAGCGCTGGTAACAAATTAATTGCCATTACATCAAACAGAACCTCTTTTTTAGGTGAAGCTGCTAATTATGTATTACATGCCTATGCCGAAAAGGAAGCCTGCCCAAATAATTTAGCTCCTACTACAAGTACAACTGCACAATTGGTTATGGGAGATGCACTCTCCGTAGCATTATTGAAATTAAAAGATTTTACCAGCACTGATTTTGCAAAATACCATCCTGGTGGCGCATTAGGGAAGCGCTTGTATTTGCGTGTGAGTGATTTGACCGCAAAAAATGAAAAACCTGCCGTTTTGTTAAACGATTCTATAAAAAAAGTAATTGTAGAAATTTCCAACAAACGATTAGGAGTTACCGCCGTTATTGATGCAGATAAAAAAATACTGGGTATTATTACCGATGGCGATTTAAGACGCATGCTTACTAAAACAGATGACTTTAATTTGCTTACCGCAAAAGACATCATGTCTGCTCACCCAAAAACCATCAACAACAATGCAATGGCTGTGGAAGCACTAACACTTTTAGAAGAAAATAACATTAGTCAAGTGTTAACAGAAGAAAACGGAATATATCAAGGTGTAGTACATTTACACGATTTAATTAAAGAAGGAATACACTAAAATGATAAAAGAAAACATGAAAGAAATGTCTTTTCTAGACCACCTAGAAGAACTTCGCGGACATTTAATTAAAGCTACTCTTGCTATATTAATTTTTGCAGTTGTCGCTTTTATAGCAAAAGACTTTATTTTCAATACCATTTTGTTTGGACCTAAAAATGTAGATTTTTTAACCTACAGAGGTTTATGCAACCTATCTAAATTATTAGGTATGGATGAAAGTATGTGTATTAGCGAAATGCCTTTTCGAATTCAAAGTAGAAAAATGGCAGGACAATTTTCCGCACACATTTGGGTGTCCATTACCTTTGGATTTATTGCCGCTTTCCCGTATGTAATTTATCAATTTTGGAGTTTTATAAGTCCTGGATTAAAAAACAACGAACGCAATACCTCAAGAGGGGTTATTTTTGCCTCATCTTTCTTGTTTTTTACAGGGGTTTTATTTGGATATTACATTATTTGTCCATTATCCATTAACTTTTTAGGAACCTATAGCGTGGCAAGCAGCATACATAATGATTTTGACTTAGAATCGTATATTGGCCTAGTACGTGCCTCAACATTAGCAAGCGGATTAGTTTTTGAACTTCCTATTATTATCTATTTTTTAGCAAAAATAGGCTTAGTAACCCCCAAGTTTTTACGAGAACAACGTAAAATCGCATTTGTATTAGTCTTAATCCTTTCCGCAGTAATTACCCCTCCAGATATTGCCAGTCAAGTAATTGTAGCCATACCTATTGTTATCTTATATGAAGTAAGTATATACATAGCAAAACGAGTATTAAAAAATCAAGCAAAAAATCAAGCAACATGAGTAGTGTAACTGATTTTAACGACTATCGCTCTAAAATGAATGATAGAATAATGACAGAAGACAACAAAGTCATTAAACGTATTTTTAATTTAGACACTAATGCATTTAAAGCAGGTGCTTTAGATGTAAAGACAAAAGAGTTATTAGGTTTAGTAGCCTCAATTGTTTTACGCTGTGACGATTGCGTAAAATATCATTTAGAATCTTGCCAAAAAGCAGGATTAAACCAAAAAGAAGTAACCGAAGCTCTTAGTATTGCCACCTTAGTAGGCGGAACCATTGTAATACCTCATTTGCGAAAAGCATATGAATATTGGGATGCTTTACACGAGAAGAGTTAATAAAAAACTAAAGCCTATTCAATTTAATAGCAAAACACTATTTTTGCTATAGTATATCTAAAAAATATGATTTTAAGAGCCGAAAACATACAAAAAGCCTACAAAAGCAAATTAGCTGTAAAAGGAATTTCTATTGAAGTAAAACAAGGAGAAATTGTAGGATTACTTGGTCCAAACGGAGCAGGAAAAACCACCTCTTTTTATATGATTGTTGGCTTAATCAAACCTACAGGAGGGAAAATATTTTTAAATGATATGGACATTACTAAATTCCCCATGTACAAACGTGCACAACACGGTATTGGATATTTAGCGCAAGAAGCATCTGTATTTAGAAAGTTGACCGTAGAAGAAAACATCATGAGTGTTTTGGAGCTTACCAAACTTTCCAGACAAGAACAAAAAGAACGCTGTGAACAATTAATACAAGAGTTTGGACTAGAGGAACGCCGTAACCGAAAAGGTGATTTACTATCTGGAGGAGAACGAAGACGTACCGAAATAGCACGTGCATTAGCCACCAGCCCTAATTTTATTTTATTAGATGAGCCTTTTGCGGGAGTTGACCCTGTTGCCGTAGAAGACATTCAGCAAATTGTAGCCAAATTAAAAAAGAAAAATATTGGCATTTTAATTACCGATCACAATGTACAAGAAACACTTGCCATAACCGACAGAACATATCTTATGTTTGAAGGTAGCATCTTAAAACACGGTAAACCCGAAGAATTAGCCGCTGATGAAATGGTGCGTAAAGTTTATTTAGGGCAAAATTTTGAACTCCGTAAAAAGAAACTTGATTTTAGTTAGTACTTGACTTTCTACTCAAAAATACTACCTTCGCTTAACTCCGAATATAAATAACCCGTACCGAGTTATTCGGTATTAAAACGGATTTATATTAAGCGAAACTCCAAAAAAACCTAAGAATTCAAGAACTTAACTCAACAAATCAAAATCTTAGATTTGTTATATGGTAATAAAAAAACTACCGTTTTCGTTTTCTATTAGCAATATAAGTATTAACCGCTTCTTTAGCAATTAACCAATTGCGTCCTTCGTTATAAGCATCTATTTTACCTTGTCATGCCAATAGACTAAACATACTCTTGCTCATTGGATAATGTTAAAAATACACATATCCATATTAAAAACAAAAAAAAGCACCTCAATCAAGAAGTGCTCTTAAGTATATATCTAACTTTTTATTAATTGTTCAACATTACTGGCATTACCAACATGGTTACTTTTTCACCTTCGTCTAAACCGTCAATAGGTGTTAAAATACCTGCTCTATTTGGTAAACTCATTTCTAAAGAAACATCATCAGCATCTAAATTATTTAACATTTCTGTTAAAAAACGAGAGTTGAACCCTATTTGCATATCATCACCTTGGTAATCACATGTTAAACGCTCTTCTGCTTTGTTTGAGTAATCAATATCTTCTGCAGAAATATTTAATTCTGAACCTGCTATTTTTAAACGAATCTGATGTGTTGTTTTATTTGAAAAGATTGACACACGTTTTACCGAGTTCAAAAACTGATTGCGAGCAATGGTTAATTGATTTGGGTTTTCTTTTGGAATTACCGCTTCATAATTTGGATATTTACCATCAATTAAACGACAAACCAAATCAATATTATCAAAAGTAAAACGAGCGTTAGACTCATTGTACTCCATAAGCACTTCTTCTTCACTACCTGCTAAAATACCTTTTAATAAATTTAAAGGTTTTTTAGGCATGATAAATTCTGCTGTTTGAGAAGCTGCTAAATCGGTACGTTCGTATTTTACTAATTTGTGAGCATCTGTAGCTACAAAAATTAAGCTTTCGGTAGAAAACTGAAAGAAAACACCACTCATTACAGGTCTTAAATCGTCATTTCCTGCTGCAAAAATAGTTTTACTAATAGCAGTTGCTAAAATATCTCCTGTAAATTTAGTTATACTTGGTGCTTCTAATGTAATAGGCTTCGGAAACTCCTCTCCGTTGGCATACGCTAATGCATATTTACCATGATTGGAGCTAATCTCAACAGTATTATTATCACCAACAATAAAAGTTAAAGGTTGCTCTGGAAACGTTTTTAAAGTATCCAATAACAAACGCGCAGGTATTGCTACACTTCCTGTTGCGTCAGAATCTACTGTTAAAGTAGCTGACATTGTGGTTTCTAAATCACTAGCAGAAACTACTAATGTTGAATTATCTAATTCAAATAAGAAGTTATCTAAAATGGGCAACGTGTTGTTATTATTGATAACACCACCTAATATTTGAAGTTGTTTTTGTAAGTATGAACTTGAAACAATAAATTTCATAGATTGTTTGTTTTTTTTTAGTAGCTACAAATATATTCTAATTTACCGTGATTATGAAACAAACTTATTAACAATAACGTGTATTTACGATAAAAAATTTAGCTGTATTTCTTTTTTCGATAAAAAGTATATCCAAATCCAAACAACACAAGCAATAACAACGGAATACCAATATTAATAAATTGCCATTTTTGTTTTTCTTTTGCTATGCGTGCAATATCTAAAAGTGAAATTTTAACTTCTTTATTTCGGACTTTTAACAAGCCAGTATCGTCTAACAAATAATTTACCGCATTTAACAAAAACTCTTTATTACCGTAAGTTCTTCCTGTAAATTTATCAAATCCTAATGCTAAAGGTTTTCCTTTTTCTACTTGGTTTTTAATGATGTCTCCATCTGCTACTATAATTATTTTAGCATCCTTACCTTCATCTTTAGCGTCTTTATACTTAAAAGGTTTTACCCTATTCTTATAATTAGAAGTGAAATTACCCTCAAGTAAAGCTGCTAAATTTAAATGTTTTTTGTGGTAGCTTTTTATATCTGGTTTTTCTTTTCTAGCAATAGCTTTAAAGCTTACTAATGCAGGCACTCCTATTGTTGCTGTTAATGGTGATGATTGCAATAAGGGTGTTTTTTTTAAGTTTACTCCTTGTTTTAACAAATCAATACTGTTTGCAAATTCAAATTTTACAGCATTTATGTTATTCACTATTTCATTTTTTACTGTTGGTATTACTAACGGATTGTAGAACCAAGGGTATTTATTAAATTGCCCGTTTACATCTGCCAAAACAATATCTGCCGCATACATGTCTTTTACTAAAACAGGATTTACTCTAAAACCATAACTGAAAAATAAATCAGTCAAATTCAAATCTCTAGCAATAGTCATCATCTGAAAATTGGGAGGTTTAATACTATCCATTTCGGCGTGCACTGCATCTATTAACCATAAAGTTTTACCTCCATTCATAGTGTATTGATCCAATACATATTTTTCTTTATCAGTAAAACGCTTTGTTGGTTTTGCTATTATAGCCAAATCAAATTTCTCTAAATTCTGCAAGGTTACAACCGACTTTGTGTTGGCTGAGTCCAATGCGAAAGGTGTGATTTTATATGGGTATTCTTTTTCTAAGGTTTGATAAAAATCGAATGCATGAATACTCTTCAACTCATCATTACCAATAATATGTGCTATATTTTTTATTTTTGTAGTCGTCACATTTTTAAAAGCGCTTGCAAAGGCATACTCTAAATGTTGTATTGAGTTGTTGATGCGCTCACCTGTAGTGCTCCCTATATTATTTTTAAGTAATGCTACTTTTGCTACTTTTTTGTTATGATTAATTACTGCCCACGGAAATACCAATTGCTGTGATGTTTTACCGTTTTCTACAATATCTACACGTGCAGGTGGCATCCCAAATTTTTGCATTTCAGCAGCTATGGCATCTACATTTTCATTTATTGTTTTTGCATTTATATAAGTTACTAGTACATTCGAGTTTTCTGCAATAAAACCTTCCAGCAGCTGTTTGGTTTCCAATTGTAAACGCCTAAATTCTGCTGGTAAATTCCCTTCCAAATACACATCTACATAAATGGGTGAATCTACATTTTTCACAGTATTAATGGAGGCTTCAGATAGAGTATACCGAGCATCCTTAGTCATGTCCCAACGTGTGTAAAATTGAGTGCTCACATAGTTTAGTAACACTACTGCCAATATGGCTAATACCGTTTGTATGTATTTATTTTTCAACATATCTATTTAAAAGTTGCTTGTATTGAATCTAATTTTTTGTTGCTTAAAACTTCCTCTTTTTTTCCTGGGATAAATTTTAATTGTGATAAAAACACTTTTGAAACCTTGTTTTCTTCAAATGTAATTTCAACATCTTCTTTAATACTTTTAAACACTCCTGGCAACACCCCTACACCATAATTCCATTTGTTTGGGTTATAATCTTTTTTTGCTTCATCCCAACTCAACCATTGTGGTTTACCTAATAGTTGTTTGATTTCTTGTTGTGTTTTACCTTCCAAAAACCTCGTTTCAATCATGTTATCAATCATTTCATAACGCAACCCCGGTTTTTCACCCCACTTGTCTATACTAAATTCTTTTTGATGATGGTATGGTAAAAATATGGTGGATATAGGGTACCCTATATAAAAATACGCTAACGGAGTAATGAGTAACGCTAGTAACACATTTAACCACTTGCGCTCATCATCAATTGCATTGATAAATAAATAGAGTAATACTGCAATAATAATGCAGGAAATGATAAGTATTGGAGTAAGTATGAGCATTATTTTTGAGTTATGGTAAGTTTTGTGAAAAATAAAAAAAGTGCAGCTACACTTCCAAAATAAAGTATGTTTCTACTATCAATAACACCATTACTAATGGTATTATAATGATATTTTATCCCGAAGTTACGTATTGCTAAATCTGAAATTTCAGCAATACCCTCAAATCCGTAATACAATATAAAACAAATAATAATTGCTAATAAAAAGGCCACAATTTGATTGTTACTAATAGCTGATGTAAAAATACCCACCGCAGCATACACCGCAGCTACACAAAAAATACCTACATACGCTCCGAAGGTTGCCCCTAAATCAATATTACCAATAGGGTTACCCAATTGCTGCACGGTATAAATATATAATAAGGTTGGTAATAGTGAAAAAACAATTAACACTAAAACGCCTAAATACTTTCCTAAAATTAATTGCAGTAATGTAATGGGTTTGGTGAGTAATAATTCCAAAGTACCTTGCTTTTTTTCTTCAGCAAAACTTTTCATGGTAATAGCGGGTACTAAAAAAATAAAAACCCACGGCGCCAAAAAATAAACCCTGATAAATCAGCAAAACCGTATTCTAAAATATTAAATTTTCCTTTAAATACCCATAAAAACAAACCGTTTGCTAGTAAGAATAATCCTATAACTAAATAACCAATTGGCGTTGCAAAAAATGATTGTATTTCTTTTTTTAAAATAGCGTACATAGAAAATTTTAATAGTTAAGGTCTGGTATTTTTCTTCAAAAATAGTAAATAAAATATATTGTTTGATAAAAATGCGAAAATGTATCGGTAAAATTTAAAAACTTCTTATTTTTGTTTCGCTTTAATTATACAAGATACTTTTAAATATGGTATTACGGTAATTTATAAGTGTTAAACATAATGTAAAATATTGGAAACTTACCCTGTTGGTTATCTTTCCAAAACTAAAAATACTTTTTATGAGTACATATGATGTAGCCATTATTGGTTCTGGTCCTGGAGGATACGTTGCCGCAATACGTTGCGCACAATTAGGCATGAAAACTGCTATTATTGAAAAATACAACACTTTAGGTGGTACGTGTTTAAATGTAGGATGCATTCCTTCAAAAGCATTATTAGATTCTTCTCATCACTATGATGATGCTATCAAACATTTTGAAGCACATGGAATAGAGGTTTCTGGTGACATTAAAATGAATTTAGAAAAAATGATTGCTCGTAAAGATACTGTTGTAAAACAAACTTGTGATGGAATTAACTTTTTAATGGACAAAAATAAAATTGATGTATATCAAGGTTTAGGATCTTTTAAAGACGCTACTCACATTACCATTAAAGGAGGTAAAACCGTAGAAATAGAAGCCAAAAACACCATTATAGCAACCGGCTCTAAACCATCAAGTTTTCCGTTTATTAAATTAGACAAAAAACGTGTTATTACTTCTACTGAAGCTTTAAAACTAAAAGAAATACCAAAACACTTAGTGGTTATTGGTGGTGGTGTAATTGGATTAGAGTTAGGTCAAGTGTACAAACGCTTAGGAAGTGAGGTTACGGTTGTAGAATATATGGATCGCATTGTACCAGGAATGGACAAAGCAGTTTCTAAAGAACTACAAAAAGTATTGAAAAAACAAAAAATGAAGTTTTTAACCTCACACAAAGTAACTAGTGTTGCCGCAAAAGGTAACGAAGTTATTATTAAAGCTGACGATAAAAAAGGAAACCCTATTGAATTAAAAGCTGATTATTGCTTAGTTTCTGTAGGACGTAAACCTTATACTAGCGGTTTAGGATTAGATAATGTAGGTATTAAAGTTACTGAAAGAGGGCAAATAGAAACAAACGTACACTTACAAACTAATATCTCAAATATTTATGCTATTGGCGATGTTGTTGTTGGCCCAATGTTAGCACATAAAGCAAGTGAAGAAGGTGAATTTGTAGCGGAAACTATCGCAGGTCAAAAACCACATATTGATTACAATTTAATTCCAGGTGTGGTTTATACTTGGCCAGAAGTTGCCGCAGTTGGTAAAACCGAAGAACAATTAAAAGACGCAGGTATTGCATATAAAGAAGGAAAATTTCCTATGCGTGCTTTAGGACGCAGTAGAGCTTCTATGGATTTAGATGGTTTTGTAAAAGTTTTAGCAGATGCAACTACCGATGAAGTTTTAGGCGTTCACATGGTTGGTGCTCGTGCTGCAGACATGATTGCTGAAGCTGTTGTGGCTATGGAATACAAAGCATCTGCAGAGGATATTGCTCGCATGTCACATGCACACCCTACCTTCACAGAAGCTATTAAAGAGGCTGCATTAGCCGCTACTGATAATAGAGCAATACACATGTAAATTACATAAAAACAAGTAAATTATGACACACTTATTGGGGGATGGCATAATTCTATCTTTTACCTTAAATAAAAAAGTTAATTAAATTAATTTAATTAACTTTTTTTATTATCTTTGAGCTTGACATATACCCCTTAACTGATTACTTTTTGCGCAATAATGGGATTTTTTGATGTATTCTTTGGAAAAAAAAACAAAACCAATTCTCCTATACAGGAAGAAAAAGGTCAGTTTATGCCTAAAACAAAAATACCTGTTGATGAACTTTTTGCTCAAAATTTTATCAAAAATGGAGGTAAATTTTTATATTCGGATACACTAGAAAATGTTTTTGAAAATTTTAAAGCTATTTTAGAAGAAAATAATTGGGATTCTAAAAACGTTCTTTACCATGACGAAACACTTAAAGAACAGTTTAAAACCCTTAATTTAGAAAATAACACCATCAACAATCCCTCATTTTTTTTTACTACGTGTGAAAGTTTAATTGCAGATAAAGGATCTATTTTAATATCTTCCAATCAAATTAAAGAACAAAAAATAAATACCTTACCCAATAATTTTATTTTATTCGCAACCACAAGTCAACTAAAAGAAACCATTAGTGATGGGTTAAAAGCCATTAAAAAGAATAGCACTCAAATCCCTTCAAACATCACTACCTTAAAATGTTTTAAAAATTCTGAAGAAAAAGATTTTCTTACCTATGGTAGTAACTCAAAAAACCTATATTTGCTTCTTTTAGAAGATTTATAAAAAATGAATGAAACTTTAACACGTGCACTTTCTGGCTTTGTATACGTAGCAATACTTATTACAGCTATTTACACCTCACAAACAGCATTTGCAATATTATTTTTAATATTTGCAAGCATCTCTTTATGGGAATTTAACAAGCTTAGTAAAATTAACCCCCTTATAAGTTTCATCACCTTAATAGCTATTGCTTTTTTAACATATATTAGCCTAAAAGATAATAACGAAACACGCACTAACAGTTTCATTATCCTAGCAAGCATCACATTAATTACACATGTAATACTCACCTACAAACTCTTCAAATTAAAAGCAATAAATAATACTTTAGGACTTTTTAAAACCATATTACCCATTTCCTATTTATTAATTCCGTTTGCATTATTAGTATTAATCCCCTCTATAATCAATAATAAATACAACCCCAATATTATTTTTGGCATTTTAGTGATTATTTGGTCAAACGATACTTTTGCCTATTTAGTAGGTAGAAAATTTGGAAAATACAAACTATTTGAAAAAGTATCTCCTAAAAAAACTATAGAAGGTTTTTTAGGAGGATTATTTTTCGGAATGATTGCGGCAGTAATTATTGCTAATACCACAATAAGTTTACCTATCATTCAATGGCTTATTTTAAGCATTATCATTGCTTTTAGTGGTGCTATTGGCGACTTAGTTGCCTCAAAATTTAAAAGAGAAGCAAATATTAAGGACAGTAGTAATCTAATTCCCGGTCATGGTGGTTTTTTAGATCGACTAGACAGTCTTATATTTGTTTCTTCATTTGTATATTTATATCTTCAAATACTTAACTATGTTTCATAAAGAAGGAAATCAATCAATCATATTAGTCATTATTGTTGTTACCGCATTAATACTAGGAGCTAATTACTTAATAACAAATCAAATCATTCAATATTTAATATATGCTGCAGCAGTATTTTTACTAGTGATTATCTTACAGTTTTTTAGAAACCCAAAAAGAAACACTGTTTTAAATGATCAACAAATTATTGCCCCAGTAGACGGAAAAGTAGTAGTTATTGAAGAAGTATTTGAAAAAGAATATTTTAATGAAAAGCGTTTACAAGTTTCTATTTTTATGTCCCCCATAAACGTACACGTTACCCGATATGCATTAAGCGGTTTGGTTAATTTTAGCAAATACCACCCTGGTAAATTTTTAGTAGCATGGCACCCCAAAGCTTCTGAAGAAAATGAACGTACTACCATTGTAATTAAAAACAAAACCTTTGGTGAAATTTTATACCGACAAATTGCAGGAGCACTTGCAAGACGTATTGTAAATTATGCAAAAGAAGGCGAACAAGTAATACAAGGTACTGATGCTGGTTTTATTAAATTTGGGTCAAGAGTAGATTTATTCTTACCTTTAGGAACAAAATTAAATGTATCTTTAAATCAAGTTGTAAAAGGAGGAGAAACCGTTATTGCTACAAATGAATAAATCCGAAAAAATACATGCTCGCTTTTTAAAAGCTTTTGATGTTGCCAATAGTATGGATAATATTGACATCCCTATCGATTTACGATTACAATTTTATGCGTATTACAAACAAGCTTCTTCTGAAAACGCAAGTTTTTATCGCACCAACGACCCTGATAGTATGAGAAATGCTTTCAAAATGAATGCCCTCTTGCAAGTAAACAACTTAACTTCTGAAGAAGCTAAATTAGCTTACATTAATTTAGTAAACGAAACCATTACTAAATACAATGTAAATATTGAATTTATCTAACCATTAAAATAAATATTATGAAAAAATTAATCTTACTATCTGCTTTAAGTCTTTTAGTATTTATTTCTTGTAAAAAAGAGACAAAAAAAGAAAATTCTACAAAAACTGAAACAAAAATTACAGCTAAATATAGTGTAAATACCAATAAAAGTACCGTAAGTTGGACAGCTTACAAAACAACAGCAAAAAAAGGAGTTCATGGCGTGTTTACAGAACTAAAAATAATCAATCCTATTGAAAGTGAAACCAAACAAGGTGCCCTTGAAAACTTAGGTTTTGAAATACCCGTATCTAGTTTTTTCTCTAAAAATGAAGTGCGAGATACTAAAATTAAAAAGTTGTTTTTTGGAGTAATGAAAGAAACAATTCTAATTTCAGGAGGCTTTAATGACATCAAAGGTGATAACACCAAAGGCACTGTTGTTTTAAACTTAAAAATGAACGGCAATTTAGTAGCCGTACCCATGCAATACAGCATTACAGATAATGTAATTACATTAAACGGAACTATTACTAATTTAATGGATTGGAAAATAGAAACTGCTTTCGCTTCCTTACACAAAGCATGTGAAAAATTACATACTGGAGCAGACGGCGTTAGCAAAACCTGGACAGATGTTGCTATTAGTGCTACAGCTGTTTTAAAAAGCAACTAAAAATGTGCACTAAAAAACACATCGTTTTATTATTATTTCTATTCATTTTTATTAATAGCTATGCACAAACCGTGACTCTAGAAGAGTTAATGGGAACCGAGTTTAAAGCATTAGTCATAAACAATCCTGAAAAATTCATAAAAAGAATAGACTCCTTACTGTTATCTAAAAACCTAAAAATAAGTAAAGCGGAAGTTTATTTACTAAAAGGGCAAGCATATTATGTTTTAAATCAACCTGTAAATGCTAACGTATTTTTAAAAAAAGCAATTGCATTTGCAAAAAAAACAAAGAACTAAACTTTGAAGCACAAACCTATATCGTACAAGCTGGTGTACAAGATATGCTTGATAACTTTGATAAATCCGACACCTATTTAGACTTAGCACTCCCTATTTTTAAGCAATTAAAAGACACTCTTGGCATTATTGAAGTTTATCAATCAAAAGCGGTTAATCTTATAAACCAAGAAAAATATCAAGAGTCTAATTATATTTTATTAAACAAACAATTTTTACAGTTATTAGAAACAGATATAGAAAGTTATATGATAACCTGTTTTTACATCACTACCAATTATTTGGGATTAAATCAATTAAAAAATGCTCAAGAATATGCTAAAAAACTATATGACAAAGAGCTTGAAAAGAAGATAAAAAAGTTATCAGAAGTTGAGCTTGCAAACTACAATTACTATAAAAACTCAACAATTATGAGTTTTGCAGGTTATTACATAAGAAACAAAGAAACAGATGCTGCCCTAAATCAATTATCTCAAATAAACAAGACACTTATAGATCATGACCTTTATATGAAAAAAGAGTATTTTGAGGATTATATTTCAATATATCAACAAAAGTCAAATATTAGCTTAGCAAAAAAATACACTGATTCATTAACCACACTAACAGACCAATTACTAAAACAGGAAATAAATAACAATATGCTTTTAGTGAATGATAATCATAACTTATCTACTACACTTACGCAAAATGAGCAATTAAAAAACAAATATCTTTATTTTTTAATATTTAGCTTAGCCGCATCACTATTACTAATCGTTTTTATAAAACAGCTTCGTAAAAAACAGCAAGGTAAATTACTTGAAAAAACAAAAGAAAATATTCAAATCTCTTTAAAAGCAGATAAATTAAAACAATCTAAACTACACATACAATCCGTAAATCAAAAATTTACAGAAAATATTGACTATTCATTATCAGATATTTTAAAGGAAAAAGATGCTCAAGAAAGAAGAAAAAAAACACAGCTACTAAAAAATAAATTACATATAAAAAAGGTAGCTGAAAATGACATAAATACTTACAATAATTTACACGCCATAACACCTTTATTTTTCAAAACAGTAAAACAAAACCACCCTAACTTAACAGAAGATGATTTAGTTATTTGCTATTACCTACATATTGAATTAAACAATAAGCAAATATCAGAAATACTACATAAAACAATACGTTCCATTGAGAGTAAAAGGTATCGTATAGGTAAAAAAATGAACCTAAACGTCAAAAAAACCACTCTTCTTGACGAAATAAACAAGTGTTTTTAATTTTCTCTCACATACATAAGCTACTATATATCAGTTACATATGTTTTTTGCGTAGTAGTTGCGTATGCTGTACGTACTCATAATTAGTGTTATTTTATATCTTACCAAATATATTTGCCACTCAAACAAATATAAATTAATATCATGATGAAAAAATCACTACTTACATTATCTATGTTAGCCATGAGTACACTAAGTATTTTTGCGCAAGACAAATTAGATAACTACAAAACAGCCGCTACAAAAGCAGGCGCAAACTTTAACGAAATTGTTAAACAAAAAAGAGCTCAAATTAATACTTTAGATTTAAGTATTAAAGCGAATGAAAAAGCACAAAAGCAATTTGAAAGATGGGTATATGCACATCAAGACAAAATTAATGCTGACGGTACCTACCCAACTGCCGCTCAACAAATGACAAAAGAACAATATGCTGATTTGTTATTTACTAACAAAAAAGAAGCGAGTAATACTAAAAAGGCTCCTGCACCTGCCACTTGGTTTCATGCAGGACCTACAGTAAACCCTGCTATTAATGGGTACAGTTCTTACCCAGGTAAAGGTAGAGTAAACACTGTTGCTGTTGATCCTAATAATAGTGACATTATGTATGCCACAACACCAAACGGTGGACTTTGGAAAACGATCAATGCAAGTGCTATTCCTATTACAGATGTAATGTGGACTCCTTTAAATGATCATTTTGCAGGTATGGGTACTGGTAATGTTTTAATAGACCCTAATAACTCTAACATCTTATACATTTCTACAGGAGATAGTGACACCAATCACATATCTTCCATTGGTGTTTATAAATCTACAGATGCGGGTAGTACATGGGCTGCTACAGGATTAACGTATGCTTTAAGTGACAATGAATATATTAAAGATTTAAAATTTGCTCCAGGCTCATCTACAAAAATATTTGCAGTAACAAATAGTGCTATTAAAATTACTACCGATAGTGGAGCTACTTGGACAAATGCGACAGTGGAAGCAAGTGGATTTCAATTCCAGCAGTTCGAAAGTATTATTTTTGACCCTGATAATAATCAAAAAGTAGTAATTTCTGATACAATTGGAATTATTTATTTTTCTACTGATGGTGGAGATAATTTCGTAAAACACGGAGCAATAACATCACCTTTAAATTACACACAAAGAGCACGCTTAGAAACTACTATTAATGACCCTGACCATTTTTACATGTTAACAACTAATATGGAATTTAAAAAAATTAAATTTGATATGACAGTAGGTGATGCTAATGATATTGTTAGCAATACTACTATAACAGGTTATAACTCACAACAAGGATACAATATGTGCTTTAGTGTTTCTCCTACGGATAAAAACAATATTATTTTAGCAGGTGTAAAAGTTTATAAATCTACCGACAATGGTGCTACCTGGGAAACTTATATTAATCAATATGATGAAAATGGGCTAGGTTTAGGTACTTCTGGATTTTATATACACCCAGACGTACATTACTTAGAATTTAATGCAAATGGCACAACTATAGTTACCGCTCATGATGGCGGTGTACACATTGGTGAGTTTACCGCAACAGCTGCGAACCCATGGACTGATTTAGGTAATACACTAAACATATCACAACCGTATACTGTTTCTCTTACTCAAGAAACTAATGGTGATAATTTTATAATGGGTTTACAAGATAATGATGGTTTTTCTAAGGTTTTAAAAGACGGAACACGCCAATGGGTTTCTGCAGTAGCAGGTGATGGTACAGCAACAGCAATTAATTACAATACTCCTGATACTAGATACTTAGGAGGCACTAATGGTACGTTATATAGAACAACAGATGGGTATAGCTCCAACTACGCTAGTGCTGGAGGCCCTATTGTTCCAAGCAGCAATACTACTGGTACAAATAAAGCGTTTGTATCACCTTTAGTAATGCACCCAACAGACCCAAATATATTGTATGCAGGTTTTGATTACGTTATACAAACTACAGATGGAATTAATTTTTCTGACTACGTTACATCTATTCGTGAAACTTCTTTTTTAGAAATAGTACAAACAGCAACCGGTAATACTATGTATGACCTTTATGCTATAGAAGCAGGTGGAACAAGTTATAAAATAGATTTTGGTACTACTAATGCCGTTACAGGTATTACAGCTCCAAGCGGAGTTGTATTTAATTCTTTCAATGGTATGCCAATGACAAATACTGTTTATGCATCTAATAAAGGTTATAGCGCAGGAGAGAAAATCTACAAATCAACCGATAAAGGCGTAACCTGGACCAACATAAGTAACGGTTTACCAAATATTATTGTTTATGAGGTAATTGTACATACTACCAGCACAAATGAAGATTTATTTGCAGCAACGGAGTTAGGTGTATATCACAGAAATAACACAACTAATGCTTGGGCAATATTAGGTACGGGTTTACCAAACGTAAGAGTTAGTGATTTAAAAATAAATTATACTGACAATATTTTATACGCAGGTACTTTTGGTAGAAGTTTATGGAAAATGAATATTGGACAGTTATTAAGTACAAATAGCACCACTTTTAATGAAGAAGAAACGCCTAGTATTTACCCTAACCCAGTAACTAATAATGAGTTTACTATTACTATACCTAATAGCTTATTAGTAAAAGGTAATTTAGAATACGTTATGTATAACTACATAGGTGGTATTATAAATAAAGGAACATTAACACAAACTCAAAATAGAGTACAATTAAATAATTTAGCTACAGGTATGTATATGGTACAAATATCAAACAACAACGCTGCTATTGTTAAAAAAATAATAATTAAATAAATTATTTAAATGAAATTGTTACTTATGTTTTTTTTAATTTTAAAATGCAACTCTATAAGCCTAAATACTGTAAGTAAACAAATAGTAATACCAGGTGTTATTAATGGCATAACAATTATAAAGTATAATGCTATTTTTACAGTAAAAAGAGAAGCAACCATACAAAAAATTCAGTTTCAAAATGAAGGTGAAGATTTAAAATATGGGCTATTTAATATTGATACTGGCAAAATTTTAAAAGCAAACACTCTTTTAAAAAAAGGAAATTATGCTCTCGAAATAATTTTACCGTATAGTTTTGAGCAAGAAAAAAGGAAAGACACCTTACAGTTTACCTTTTCTGTTAAAAACAAACAATACAAAATAGCAAAAGAAGTAACTACTAAAACTAGACTACACATGCGCTAGTTAAGTATTTCATATCAACTAAAAAGCTCGTAATTTTTAAAATTACGGGCTTTTTTTATACAACACCTTTAAAAGAAATAACATCAATTTAAACTATCTTTGCCCTTTCTCTAAATAAATGAAAATGAAAAAATTAAATATCGTATTTTTAGGTACTCCAGATTTTGCAGTAGACACCCTAAAAACATTAATAGAAAATCAATATAACATTGTAGGCGTTATTACCGCTCCTGACAGAAAAGCTGGTAGAGGGCAAAAAATAAATCAATCCGCTATAAAAAAATATGCGCTTACACAAAACCTAACCATTTTACAACCCACCAATTTAAAAGATGAAGCTTTTTTAGCAGAATTAAAAGCCTTAAATGCTAATTTACAAATAATAGTTGCTTTTAGAATGTTACCCAAAGTAGTGTGGAATATGCCTAAATATGGCACCTTTAATTTACACGCTTCGCTTTTACCCAATTATAGAGGAGCTGCTCCAATAAACTGGGCCATTATTAATGGTGAAACCAAAACAGGTGTTACTACTTTTTTTATAGATGAGAAAATTGATACTGGAGAAATCATCATGCAAGAAGAAATTGCAATTGACCCGCATGAAAATACAGGAAGCCTACATGATAAATTAATGACACTAGGTAGTAATTTAGTATTAAAAACCGTAAAATCAATACAGGAAGGAACGGTAAAACCTTACGTACAACCTGAAACAGAAAATATAAAAACAGCATACAAACTACACAAACACACCTGTAAAATAGACTGGAGCCTACCTATTGATGTTATCTATAATAAAATACGTGGCTTAAGTCCGTATCCCGCAGCTTGGTGTGAAATGGTAAATGGAAATGAGGTGCTGGCGATAAAACTATATGACGTAAAAAAAATAAAAGAAGCACATCAACTAGAAACAGGAAGTGTTATTAGTGATAAAAAAACAATCAAAATTGCCGTACAAGAAGGATATATTGAGCTGATGGTAATACAACTACCTGGTAAGAAAAAAATGGACGTAAAATCATTATTAAACGGTTTTTTAATAAAAGAAAACGCAATCGTCCGTTAAGCCTCATTTTTAGTGGGGTTGACAAAAAACAACCATTTTAACCTACTTTTACTAACATTTGCTTATAGTTATTAACAATTGCACGTTTTTATAGCGTATTTGCTTGCGTGAGAAGATATTTCGTATAAATTTGTAGAGCGATTAGGATTGTATCTTAATTACAACAACAATAATTATTTAATAACTTAAAATTTATCATTATGAACAAAACACAATTAATTGATGCAATGGCATCTGATTCTGGTGTATCTAAAGCAGCAGCAAAAAAATGTTTAGAGTCTTTCTTAGGAAACGTTGAAGGGTCTTTAAAAGCTGGTAACAGAGTATCTTTAGTAGGTTTCGGATCTTGGTCTGTAAACCATAGAGCTGCAAGAGACGGTAGAAACCCACAAACAGGTAAAACTATCAAAATTGCTGCTAAAAACGTAGTAAAATTTAAAGCTGGTTCTGATTTAGGAAAAGCTGTAAACTAAACCTTTTAGTTTAACATATATCAAAATCCTCAAGTACAATACTTGAGGATTTTTTTGTATGCACTTTTTTAACACTCTTAAATTCAAGTAATAAATATAACCTAGCTATTATACTACTTTAACATCAAAACACTCGATATAAATCACTTCTACTTCCCTTTTATTTATCAATTATTTTGATGTTAAATTAGTATTACAAAACAAACTAAGAAAGTCCTAATCGGAATAAACCAATTAGGACTTTTATATAATAAGAAACTTCGTTTATAAAGCTGCTACGTGCTTTGTTAAACTAGATTTTAAGTTACCTGCTTTATTTTTATGAATAATATTGTTTTTAGCAATTTTATCCAACATAGAGATTACAGAAGGTAATAATTTTTCCGCTTCAGCTTTATTGGTTAACTCACGTAAATTCTTCATAGCATTACGCGTAGTTCTATGCTGATATTTATTTCTTAATCTTTTAGCTTCGTTACTTCTAATTCTTTTTAACGCTGACTTGTGATTTGCCATTTTCTTTTGTTTTTTTATATGTAAAAAAGTAGCCCATAGGAGAATCGAACTCCTGTTTCTAGGATGAAAACCTAGCGTCCTAACCACTAGACGAATGGGCCATAATTTATTAATTATATATGCAGCTTATGCTACTTTATTTTTTAGTAGCCCATAGGAGAATCGAACTCCTGTTTCTAGGATGAAAACCTAGCGTCCTAACCACTAGACGAATGGGCCAACTGCTTATTAGCGGATGCAAAAATACAACTATTTTTCACTATTACAACAAACTATGCGTATTTTTTTGTTTTTTTTTCAATCTATTCCTCCCTACACACATCTAGTTAAAAACAAGTCTTAAAAATCAATACTTTAAGTGATAATTTAAACTTATCTCGCTGTATTAAAATTTAATTTTACACATACTACAACAACCTTTTTGATCATTTAATATGCTTTTGCAAATAAAACTTTTCGTCTTGAAGGTTTTCCTGAAAAAACACAAACCCCCTCTTCTTCTTTTGCTTCTAATGGGATACAACGTATGGTTGCCTTTGTTGCATTTTTAATCTCTTCCTCTGTTTCTTCTGTACCGTCCCAATGTGCAGCTATAAAACCTCCTTTGGTTTCAAGTACATTTTTAAACTCTTCAAAAGTAGTTACCGTTGTTATATGATTGTCTCTATAATTTAATGCTTTGCTAAATATAGCATCTTGCATTTCCGTCAACAACTCATTTAAATAACTACCTATCCCGTCTAAGTTTTGCAAACTTTTCTCTTTAGTATCTCTACGTGCTATTTCTACTTGATTATTTTCTAAATCTCTTGGTCCAACCACTAAACGCACTGGATATCCTTTTAATTCATATTCTGCAAATTTAAATCCTGGTCGTTTGGTTTCATCAGTATCTATTTGCACTCTAATTCCGAATTTTTCCAATTCAGCCTTAATTTCATACGATTTGTCTAGCAACATTTCATTTTGCTCTACTTTCTTCTTATTTAAAAACGGAATAATAACCACTTGATATGGCGCTAATTTTGGAGGCAATACCAAGCCCTCATCATCAGAATGTGTCATAATTAAAGCCCCCATTAAACGAGTAGAAACTCCCCAACTAGTACCCCACACCAATTCTTCCTTACCTGCTGCGGTTTGAAATTTGACATTAAAAGCTTCTGCAAAATTTTGACCCAAAAAGTGTGATGTACCTGCTTGTAACGCCTTACCATCTTGCATTAAAGCTTCAATAGTAAAAGTGTCGTCCGCTCCTGCAAAACGTTCGCTATCACTCTTATACCCTTTTACAACAGGCATTGCCATCCATTCTTGCGCAAATGTAGCGTATACATCATGCATGGTTTTTGCTTCTGCAACTGCTTCTTGTTTTGTTGCATGTGCAGTATGACCCTCTTGCCATAAAAATTCCGTAGTTCGTAAAAATAAACGGGTACGCATTTCCCAACGCACTACATTTGCCCATTGGTTTATCAATAGCGGTAAATCTCTATAAGATTGCACCCACCCTCTATAGGTATTCCAAATTATTGCTTCAGATGTTGGTCTTACAATCAACTCCTCCTCTAACTTTGCTTCTGGATCTACAATTAATTTACTTTTATTTTCTGGATCTGTTTTTAAACGATAATGTGTTACAACCGCACACTCTTTCGCAAAACCTTCTGCATTTTTCTCTTCTGCTTCAAATAAACTTTTGGGCACAAAAATTGGAAAATATGCATTTTGATGTCCTGTTTCTTTAAACATTTTATCCAGCTGATCTTTCATTAGTTCCCAAATAGCAAAACCATACGGTTTAATAACCATACAACCTCTTACGGCTGAGTTTTCGGCTAAGTTTGCTGTTTTTACTAATTCATTATACCATGCGGAAAAATCCTCGCTTCTTTTAGGTAGTTTCTTACTCATATACTGTACTTTGGCACAAATATTGTGATTATGTTAAATATCAAATAGTTTCCGCAAAATTAACTATTTTTACCAAAGTTCAACACTATAATACCAGAAGATATGAAAGATTATTATCCATTCACACGAAAAATGTCCATTTTTATGGCAAGCATAACCAGTTTAGTATTGCTTTCATGCGGTACATACCAAGCAGTAAGCTATGATGACGACGGCATTTACAGCAATGAAGAAAGAACAATTGCTACTAATAACATTCAAAAAGATGTTAATACCGAAAACAAAAACAGTAAATACTATGAAGATTACTTTGGTAAAAACGTAAATAATTACGGTGAAATTGAAGAAGATGCTATTTTTACTGATGTAGATCAATACAGCTCACAAACCAATACCGAAGCATCAGAAAGCTATAGTAGTTGGGAAGATGCTGATGACAATGTAACCATTAATGTTTACAATACTTCGCCTTACTATTACGGCTCTTATTATCGCCCTTTTAATTATTGGAATAGATGGAGCATCGGTTTTGGATATGGATATGGATATAACAATAGTTTTTATTACGGATATAACGCTCCTTATTATGAGGGTTATTACGGATACAACCCATACTTTGGATACAATCCTTATGGATATTATAATCCTTATTATTACAACCCTTACTACGGAAGAAACAGCTATGCTTACGTAAACGGACGTAGAAGAAGCGCCTATTCAAATGCATACTACGGAAGAAATTCAAGTAATAGATTGGGTAGAACGACTAGAACACGTGCTACAAGACCAAGAAGTACTCCGCGAAGCACGCCAAGAGCTACACATGCTACACCAAGACCAAGAAGTACTCCGCGCAGCACACCAAGAGCTACACATGCTACACCAAGACCAAGAAGTACTCCGCGCAGCACACCAAGAAGTACTCCGCGTAGCACACCAAGAGCTACACATGTTACGCCAAGACCAAGAAGTACTCCGCGTAGCACACCAAGAGCTACACACACTACACCAAGACCAAGAAGTACTCCGAGTAGCACACCAAGATCATCACGTGCTACTTCAAGAAGCAGTAGCTCTAGAAGAAGTTCAAGCGGAACATCAAGAAGAAGTAGACTCTAAAATATATTCTTACAAAGCGCTACTTCCTGTAGCGCTTTTTTTTTAACATAAAACAATACACTATGAAACATTTATTACTATTACTAACCTTAATTAGTTTTTCTGGGTTTTCACAAAATATTGATGACGCCTTACTATACAGTACTGAAAACAATTACAGCTCTGCAAGGTATCAAGCTATGAGTGGTGCATTTGGCGCACTAGGAGGCGATTTATCCGCTATAAATGATAACCCTGCAGGTAGTGCTGTCTTTAAAAATAGCTTAATGACAGCCTCTTTATCTGTCAATAATAAAAACAACAAAGCTGTTTATTTTGGCACACAAACAGATACTAATGATTCCAATTTAAACATCAACCAATTGGGAGGAGCGTTAGTCTTAAAAGACACAGGGAGCTCTGATTGGAATAAAATAGTAATTGCTCTAAATTTTGAACAAAACCAAAGCTTTAATACCGAGTATTTTATATCAGGGAAAAGTGATACTTCTTTGAATACTTATTTTTTAAATTATGCAAACGGATTAGCTTTTCAAGACATTCAAGCATTGTCTGGAGAACTTATTGAAGAGGCTTATTTAAATATTGGAGCATACAGTGGTTATGACTATCAACAAGCATTTTTAGGATACTATGCTGGTATTATTGATCCAGTAGACGCATCAAACCCCTTAAATACAAATTATATTGGCACTGCTAGCTATACTACCGCAAATCAAGATTATTACTATAGCAGTACAGGAAATAATAGTAAGCTAAATTTTAACTTTGCTACGCAATACAAGAATGATTTATATTTGGGTTTATCACTAAATGCACATACTATTGATACTAGAAAAGCAACAACTATAAAAGAAAATGGTTATCATAGTACCTCTGCATTAAAATTTTCAAGATTTAGCAATTATTTAAACACGCAAGCAAGAGGATTTTCTTTTCAACTAGGTTTGATTAAGAAGATGAAAAATGGGTTACGATTAGGAGCTTCCTTTCAATCGCCAACTTGGTATACTGTTTCAGAAGAATTATCACAAAGTATAAACTCCAATTTAGCAGATGCTGATATTGGTTATATTGGAACCAATCAAATTAATATTTTTGAAGATTATAAACTACGTACACCCTTAAAATTAACTGGTAGCGCTGCTATGGTTATCGGAAAAAAAGGTTTAATTAGTGTAGATTATCATTATAAAGATTATAATAATATTAAAATGAAACCTAATTCGTCTTTTAATACGGTAAACGCAGAAATTAGTCAAGTTTTAAAAGGAACCAATGAAATTAACATTGGTGGCGAATATCGCATTGAAAAAACAAGTTTACGAGCGGGTTATCGTTTTGAAGAAACGCCTTTTAAAAATAAAAGTGTTGCTGGAGATCTAACAGGATACTCGCTAGGGTTTGGTTATAATTTTGGACGTACTAAATTGGACTTAGCATACAGCCAAAACAATCAAAGAAATAGTCATCTAGTGTATGATAATCTCGCAGCACTAAATGAACGAAAATCTAATTTTGTAGCTTCTTTAACCTATAATTTTTAATACCAATTTATAATGTCGAATTAAAAGCATTTATATCGTGATGATTAATTGTCTGGACTTATGTTAGGACGTTTTAAAAAAACCTTTATAACCTTATATCTTTTTTCGCAAGAAACTTTCTTAGACTCTTAAGTTTTGTCTTAAAATATTTAATTAGGAATACCTCAATAAATGATAACTTACGGAAATACCATGCTCTAATTTCACCCAATTTACTAAATTTCAATACACTCAGAGCAGATACTCGCTTTGACAACTCCCTTAGAAACATAGTTGATTCTAATTCAGTTTTTAGGATTTCCGGATAATAGTTCTTTATTCCTCTACTTGATTCTTAATACATCTACATTCTAGAGTTCTTACGGAAACATTTAGCAAGTTTAATCTATTTTTTTGTAATTCAATCAACCTATTAAGTGCTATTCAAAACTAAAAATAGTTTGTTATTTTCGAAGTAATCACCTTATATATTCTATTCCAATTAAGCGGATTTAGAACCTTTAAACATTTCTATCTTTCATATGTTAAAAAAGCATACGAAAGATGATTTTCCTGCAACGGTATCTTACAATAGATTTACAGAACTAATTGGTCAAAATTTAATGGTAATGGACTGTTATTAAATACCTGTTGTTTAGGGGATTCTACAGGTATCTCTTTTGTATACCCTACGCCTATTAGAGTATGTAAACCCAAACGTATTCGGAATAACAAAGTATTAAAAAGCATTGCTACTACTGGAGAACCTACAATGGGATGGTTTCACGGATTCAAACTTCATATTATTATAAATGATGAAGAAGAAATTCTAAATTTTACCATTACACAAGCTAATGTTGACGATAGAACTCCGTAAAAAAAAGAGAAGTTTTTTTAGAAAAAATCTATGGATAACTATATACCCACAAAGGTTATATTGGTAAAGATTTAATGCAACTTCTTTTTACGAATGGACTGTATTAATTACACATACTAAAAAAAATATGAAGAACTCTTTAATGACAATGAGTGATAAAATTTTACTCCGTAAAAGATCTATTATTGAAACCGTAAATGACGAACTTAAAAATATTTGTCAAATATTGTCGCAGGACTTATTGCGTACAATCTTTTACACAAGAAACCTTCTATTAAATATCAAACAGTAACGTCTAATCAACTGTCTTTTTATTAATCGAACTCAGATTCTTAAATATACAAGTATAAAATATATAGTAATAAAAAATGCCTCACGATATCGTGAGGCATTTTTTATTTATTTTGGATTAATTTTATCTTCTTATACTAAAGTGTGCTCTAAACTCTTTTTGAGTAGCAGTACCTACTGCACCTTCTATGTAGATAATTTTAAACCAATAGTCCGTTGCTGGCATTGGATTACCGTTATAGGTTCCGTCCCATCCTTGACTATCTGGATCTAATTGTTTTAGCAATTTACCAAACCTGTCAAAAATATAGATTTGACTAATTGGGATGCCTGCTTGACCGTGTATTGCCCAATAATCATTAAAGCCATCTCCGTTTGGCGTAAAGAAACGTGGGTAATCAATTACAAATACCGTTTCTATATGTTCCCAACATCCTGTACCATCATTAATGGTTATGGTATGACTTCCTGGGGTTACATCATTAAAAATACCCGTTGTATTTTGCTCATCACCATCTA
>JAJRPS010000028.1 GCA_024280635.1 Bacteroidota bacterium
ATAATGTTCGTGAACGAGATTATATCGATTCGCATCGAGAAAATTCGCCCTTAATAAAAGCAGCAGATGCCATTGAAATAGATAACTCCAATTTAACAATAGACGAGCAATTTGACAAAATTCTTAACTTAGTTGCTGAAACCATCTCGTAAAAAGATAAAACACCTTATTTACGTGATAAAATAAATAAAAGATGAATGTAATTTTAACGGGTGTAACGGGTACTTTGGGCTCACAAGTGCTATACCAATTATTGCAACAAAAGGAGATTGCAAAAATTTATCTTTTAATACGAAAAAAAGGAAAGGTTACTGCAAAACAACGCTTAAAAAAAGTACTAGATAATCCAGCAGCCCCCAGCTATGTTTTAAAAAATAAAGATGCTTTGTATACTCAAATTAAAGTATTGGAAACCACTGATTTTTTGCAACCCAATAACTACTTATCGGTAACGGATGAAAACTATTTTATCCATTCAGCAGGTTGTGTAAATTTATCTACAGATGTTGCTCAAAAAGAAATTATTTATGCCGGTAATTTAGAATTTACGAAAACCATATTTACAGTATTTTCAAAGTATATTAAGAAGTTCAGCTACATTAGTACAGCTTTTAGTATTGGTGATGTTGGCGGATTAATTGGTAATGATTACCATGGGAAAATAAAACCTAAATTCAGAAATTTTTACGAAGCATCAAAACACGCTACCGAACAATTTTTATTAGAAAAAGAAGCAATAACCCCTGTTGAAATACAAATATTAAGACCTAGTGTTTTAGGAGGTAATGTATATGATACAGCAACCTATTTTATTTCAAATTATATGGTGTATTATTTGTTAGGAAAGTTTTTTTATAATAATCCGTTGCTTAAAAATAATTCCATTCGCTTCGCTATCAATACCATTACAGGGTTAAATATTGTTCCAGTAGATTATGTAGCAAAAGTAATTGCAACAGTTTTTATACAAAATGTATCGCAATTAAACATTGTACAAGCAAAAAGTACCAATGTATTAAAAGGTATGAAAAAAATTTTAGAAGCAGTTGGTTTTAAGGAATATACATTTGTAAATACCGTAAATAATGATTTTGTTTTAGATAACAAAAATCGATTAGAAAATATCTATTATAAAACCATAGGGTTACATTTAAATAGGTATTTAACCTCAATACCGTATGAATTCGACACTACAATTTTAGAGGCTATCGTATCCATGCCTAAATATAATATTGAGGACTACTTAGCTAATACAATTATCTATGCAAAACAGCATGATTTTGAAGGTGAGCAGTGGTGATTTTATAACAATAAGCGGAATAAAAAAATTGAAGCGCCTTCATGTAAATATTAATAACTACATGAAAAGAATACTTTTCTTAGTCGATTTATCATAAAAGACCTATCATAATTACTTATAATTCAACAAATAATTACTATTTTTGTTAGCGAATAAATAAGACACATTACATTGAAAATAACAAGAGAAATTAAGACCGCAAGCTTAGTAATAGCAGCAATAGCACTGTTTATATTTGGTTTCAACTTTTTAAAAGGGAAAGATATATTCAGTAAAACAACTACTTTTTATACTAACTTTGACTACAATGCTTTAACTTCAGCCTCCCCAGTTACAGTAAAAGGAAATAAAGTAGGTAGAATAGAAAGTATTAAGTATGATTTTGAAACGGGTAAAACACGAGTAGCATTTACCGTTAATGAAGATTTTAAATTTTCAAAAAATAGTACCGTTCGTTTATATGAAATGGGGTTAATGGGAGGTAATGCTTTAGCAATTATAGACCCTAAAGATGGTCAGCTTGCTAAAGATGGTGATGTATTAAAATCAGAAGTAGAAACAGGACTAGTAAGTAGTTTATCTAAAAACTTTTCAGGATTAAGTACCAATTTAGATGGTACCTTAAAATCAGCCGATAGCTTAATGATTAACCTAAACAGTTTGGTTACCGATAAATCCGATAAAGGACTAAAAGCAGCAATTGCCGAGTTAAATGCAACCATGAAATCATTCAAAAATTTATCCTATTCGTTAAATGCATTTATCAATAAAGACGAGAGTAAACTCAATCAAACCCTTACCAATTTAAACAGAAGCTTAGATAATTTCTCCAAAATCTCAGGAGATTTAGCAAAGTCCGATTTAAACAAAACCGTTTCTAATTTAGACGAAACCTTAATCAGTTTAACCACAATACTTAAAAAACTAGATAATAAAAACGGTACCGTAGGCAAGTTGTTGAATGATGATAAACTATACAATAACTTAGAAGGAGCAACCAAAGAGTTAGAAGCATTGTTAAAAGATATCAAATTACATCCAAAACGATACTTTAGAATATTATCAAAAAAAGAAATTCCTTATAAAAAAGAACAATAAATTATGCAATATATAGATAACATATTATTTGTAGTACTGTTAATTGGCGCAGGATGGTTTTTTGCCAAAAATGTAAAAACCCTAATTCGTAACATCAAACTCGGTCAAGATGTGGATCGGACAGACAACACCTCTGAGCGTTGGAAAAACATGGTAAAAATTGCTTTAGGGCAAGGTAAAATGACTCGCCGTCCTGTATCAGGATTATTACATATAGTGGTATATGTAGGATTCATTATCATCAATATTGAAGTGTTAGAAATCATTATTGATGGTGTTTTTGGCACACATAGAGTATTTCAACCCTTATTAGGAAACGGAATTTATGGCTTTTTAATTGGAGTATTTGAAGTATTCGCATTTATGGTATTGGTAGCCGTAATTGTATTTTGGATTCGAAGAAATGTGATAAAAATAAAACGTTTCTGGAAAGACGAAATGAAAGGTTGGCCAAAAGCAGATGCCAATTGGATACTCTATTTTGAAATGGTATTGATGTCATTATTCTTAATCATGAATGCAACCGACGTTCATTTCCAAGCTTTAAATCACGGTAACGTAATCAGTCAATTTATAGCACCATTATTTTCAGGATTATCCGAAGCAACACAACACCTTATTGAAACGAGTGCTTGGTGGTTGCATATCATAGGTATATTCATCTTTTTAAATTACCTGTATTATTCGAAGCATTTACACATTTTATTAGCATTCCCAAACACCTTTTTTGCCAATTTAAAACCTAAAGGGCAGTTTACAAATGATGCCAATGTAACCAAAGAAGTCATGTTAATGATGGATCCAGATGCTGATCCGTATGCGATGCCAGAAGAAGGTGCTGATGAAGTTCTAGCAAAATTTGGAGCCAGTGATGTAACCGATTTAAATTGGGTACAATTGCTAAACGCATACACCTGTACCGAGTGTGGACGTTGCACATCTTCTTGTCCAGCAAATTTAACAGGTAAAAAATTATCACCACGTAAAATCATGATGGATACCCGTGATCGTTTGGAGGAAGTAGGTAAAAATATGGACGCCAATAACGGCGTATTTAATGACGATGGTAAAAACCTATTTGATTGGATTACCAAAGAAGAAATTTGGGCATGTACCAGCTGTAACGCATGTGTAGAAGAATGTCCTGTAAACATTGATCCACTCTCTATAATTACCGAAATGCGTAGGTATTTGGTAATGGAAGAAAGCGCCGCACCACAAGAACTAAACAACATGATGCAAAACGTAGAAAACAACGGAGCACCGTGGCCATATAACCAAATGGATCGTTTAAATTGGGTGAAGGAGTAGTATTTGGGCGTTCCCCGAATTCTTATCAGTCTCGGGGCGGGCTATCCGCTATATCTTTTTTTGACAAGGTCTTTTGTGAGTTTAAACACAGTTGAGGATAAAAAAAGGATGCCGCTACTATCCCTAACGCAAAAAAAAAGCAGTCGTTTCTACCTTTAGAGTAGAAATCATATAACACGCTAATTCTATAAGAGTAGTTAAAAATAAAGTAAAACAGCTTAAAGCCTAAAGCTTAAAGCATATTGCCAAATAATATGAGTGAACAATTAATAGTACCCGTAATGGCCGATGTAGTGGCACAAGGAAAACAACCCGAATATTTATTTTGGGTAGGTTCAGCAGGAAGTTTTGATGATAGAGCAAAAAAAATTACACGAGCATTTGTAAAAATATTAAACAAAGCCAATGTAGATTTTGCCGTTTTAGGAATCGAAGAAAGCTCAAGCGGTGATGCCGCAAAACGAGCAGGGAATGAGTTTTTATTCCAAATGCAAGCCGTAACCAATATAGAAGTGCTAAACGCTTATGAAGTAAAAAAGATAGTAACCTGTTGTCCGCATTCTTATAATACGTTAAAAAATGAATATCCAGAATTGGGAGGTAAATATGAAGTTTTTCATCACACCCAGTTTATACAACAGTTAATATCCGCAGGAAAAATAAAAGTAGCAAACAATACCTTTAAAGGTAAAAAAGTAACCTTTCATGACCCTTGTTATTTAGGTAGAGCAAACGGAGTATATGAAGCACCTCGTGACTTGTTAAACTTTTTAGGCGTAAACACAACCGAAATGAAAAGACATAAGTCTACCTCATTGTGTTGTGGAGCAGGAGGAGCACAAATGTTTAAAGATGCAGAACCTGGAGACAAAGAAATTAACGTATTGCGTACCGAAGATGCCTTAGCAACCCAACCAGAAATTATAGCAACAGGTTGTCCTTTCTGTAATACCATGCTTACTGATGGCGTAAAAGTAAAAGAGCAAGAAGCTAATGTTCAAGTATTGGATGTGGCGGAATTAATAGCAGCATCCTTATAAAAAAAAATTATTATTTCAACTTTAAGAGAAAGCATATAAGCAATAAAAGTTTTTTAAAATGAGTAAAGAAGACACAAAAATAAAAGGGAAAATAACTAAAAAACTAGTGTCAACAGCTTTAATAGGCGGTTTTGTTGCTACATCAGTTGTAATATTATTTGATTTGTTTATTTGGGAAAAAGAAATCTTTTCATATTTTAAAATGATAGTTAATTTCTTCTTTATGAGTTTTATGTTTGGATTAATGAATTATTACAGTAAAACAAAATGAAGCAGCAAGTATTAAAAATAGCATTTATTAGAGGTTTTACAGTAGCAGTACTTGTGAGTTTATGGAGTTATTATAAAACAAAAGAGTTTGTTTGGACAAGTTTTTTTATCAACCTTATAATCTTTACCATTTTAAATGGAGTTTTTCTCTATTTATCTATGAAACGAACTCAAAAAAAATAAATCAAATTTCAATCTTTTAATTTCACCCTATGTATATCCCATTTAACGAATTACCAGAAACATCAAAAATTTGGATTTATCAATCTAATAGACGTTTTACGCCAGAAGAGCAAACAGAAATTTCAGAAAAACTAACCAACTTTTTAAACAATTGGTCAGCACACGGTACGGGTTTACAGGCAAGTTTTGAAATCAAGTATGAGCGTTTCATTATCATTGCTGTAAATCAAGAAGTGCAAGCAGCAACTGGGTGCTCAGTAGACGATTCGGTTCGTTTTATTATGCAGTTAGAAAAAGAATATAGCATTACTTTGCTGGATAAAATGAATGTAGCTTTTAAGCAAGGGGAATTTGTGAATTATAAAGATTTAGCCGAATTTAGAAAAATGGCTAAAACAGGAGCTGTCGGTAAAAAAACAGTTGTTTTTAATAATTTAGTAACCAATATTGCCGATTATAACGAAAACTGGGAAGTACCAGCACAAGACTCTTGGCACTCCAGATTTTTTAAATAGAAACCTAGCGGCATGTAGTTAACTACTTGCTTTTTTATTGGTTTAGTAACGAACGGTCTGGTAGAGTGTAGTCGACACCTTTTTAGTATTGCGTATACTTCACCCTAAAAATTTATTCAATAGTTCAGGAGTAGGGATACGGCAAGATTCTTGTTTTCCGTACCATTGGTATCGATTTTTAGCAACATAATCATACACCACATTTCGGATGCCTTTTGGGATGATGAAAAACACTTTTGATAGCTTCCAAACGCCTTTAAAATGTTGCATAATTTTTAATGCAGCAGTTGATTTTACATAGTACGCTTCGTTAGGAATGTATAAAATGATAGAGTCTAAATTATCTGTAGAAAACCCTAAGTATTGTTGTATTTCTTGTCCTAAATCAGACTGTAGTGCAACAAATCGAAAAACATCACCAACATCATGATCTATCACATAATTGATTGAGCTATTGCATAAATTGCAAACCCCATCAAAAAGAATTATTTTTTTATGTATCGGTAGTGTATTAATCATTTTTTATTGTTGTCCAATTAAAATTTATTTAAACTTTTTAAAGCTAAACATAGTAAAGGGTTTTAATATTGCTTGTCAGTTTTCTTATCTCTATTGGCGCAATGATCTTATGTCTTTTATCAAACACTAATAAATTTATTTACAACTATTTAACCCGTTGTACCAATTCTAATTGAGCCAATTTACATTCAGAGGTAAAGAATCCGTAATTAACAAAAGCCTTCTTTTTTTCAATTTTTTCTAAGGTTCCTATCGCTCTACTATCATGTAAGCGGACTTTATCACCAATTTTAAGAATGTGCTTCGGTTTTGGAGGTTGTAATTTTGCTTTTTCCTTGGCGATTTTTTTCTTTTTCCGAATCACTTCTACCTTTTTTTCAACTTCCTTTTTAACGATTGCGACTTTCTTATCTTGCTTTATTTTTACTTTTTTAGTAATTTTAGGTTGTTTGGATTTTTCTACTTCTAAAAACTTTAAAAAATCGCCTATCAGTGCTTTCTTTTGGTTTTGATTGGTATACCCAGTTGCTAATTTATGAAATTTTTCTCCAATAGCAATCATGCGCTGGTTGGCATCATATAGTTGTTGGTAGCTTTCTAACTTTTCCTGAATACGAATATTTGTTTTCTCTAATTTATAAGTTTCCAGACGCTTTTTTTCTTCCGAAGAAGATAGGCTTTGCGTGGTTTTTTCGAGTTTATTGCGTTCTTTTTGTAAACGTGCAATGGTTTTGTCAAAACGAACTTTACCACGCTCCACTTTCTTTTTGGCTTTATTGATTAAGCTATACGGAATCCCATTTTTTTGTGCAACTTCAAAAGTAAAAGAACTTCCAGGTTGTCCTAGTGCCAATTGAAAAGTAGGTTCTAATGTTCGGTTATCAAACATCATGTTGGCATTGGTCATTTCAGGTAACTCATCTGCTAAAATTTTTAAATTCGCATAATGCGTGGTAATTACGCCAAATGCTTGTCGCTCATAAAACACCTCTAAAAATGTTTCGGCTAAAGCACCTCCTAATTCAGGATCAGATCCAGTACCAAATTCGTCAATTAAAAACAAGGTTTTTGCATTACACTTTTTTAAAAACTTATTCATGTTTTTTAAACGATAACTGTAAGTAGATAATTGATTTTCAATAGATTGATTGTCTCCTATGTCAGTTAATATTTGGTCAAATAAACACATTTTACTGCGTGGATGTACGGGTATTAAAAATCCAGATTGGAGCATTACTTGCAGTAAGCCAATGGTTTTTAAGGTAATACTTTTACCACCCGCATTAGGGCCTGAAATAACGATAATTCGGTTATTAGGGTCTAGTTCAATGGTTTGTGAAAAGGTTTTTTCGTGTTTCTTTTTATTGTTTAAATAGAGTAATGGATGAAAAGCATCTCTTAAATATAAATTTCTTTCGGTAGTAATTTCGGGTAAAATAGCATGAAGTGTTTGTGCGTATTTTGCCTTTGCATATACTACATCGATATGTGTTAAGAAACATTGGTACTCCATTAAAAGCGGGCGGTAATCTTTAATGAAAAGAGTGAGTTCTTTTAATATTTTTACAATTTCTTCGCGTTCTTGATGCAACAAATCTTGTAATTCTCTGTTGAGTTGTTGGGTGGCTTGCGGTTCAATAAAAACAATACTCCCTGTTTTAGAACTTCCTAAAAAAGCGCCTTTTACCTTCCTTTTGTGCATTGCAGTAACGGCTAAAACCCTGCGATTATCAATAACCGATTCCTTAATGTCATCTAATACCCCTAAACCATTAAAATGAGCCAATGCACTCAAAAAACTAGCGTTAATTCTGCCATTTAATCCTTTTAATTGTCGTCTAATACTACTCAACTCTAAAGAAGCATCATCTTTTATTTCTCCAAATTTATTGATGACATTATCTATGGTAGAGGGTATAGTTTTGGTAAACTCAATTTGCGAGGCTATGGAATTTAATGAGGTGTAATAGTCTTTAAATTTTTTAAAAAATATGAGTAAGTCATTACTAGCAATTGCTATGCTTTTTATTTTTTTAAAACTTTCGATTTCTAAAAAATAATCTTCAATTTTTAACCGTTCAATTTCCGTAGTAATTTCTTCAAAAAAATGATTGGGTATGCGGTTTTCGTTTTCAAAGGAAGATGAAAACTCAAAGGTTCGTTGCAGTTCCTCTTTTAAAATAAGCTCATGGGTATGCGGTGTAATATCAAGTACAGCAGCAGTACCCAAAGTGGTTTGGGCGTGCGTAGCGGTTTGTTGTAACACCGTTTCAAATTCTAAATCTTGTAATGTTTTTTGATGTATGGTATGCATATAGGATATAATGTAAGCAAAAATAACAGAAAAATATGGATATTAAGGTAGGGCAGAGTCATATTTATGCGTTATAAGTTTGTTCGTGGTTTTTTAATTAGCGGAAGTAAAAATCGAAATTAAAAACTACATTTGTAGTAGACTATAAAAATAATCAAATATTTAAGATATGAAAAAGCAAATTTTAATATTAACAATGTTGTTCTGCAGTACTCTTTTTTACGCACAAACCAGACATATTTCTATCGGGCCAAAAACGTTACAAAAAGGAATAGCATGTAAAATTAATTTACAGCAGCCAACAGATATTGTCATCCGTATTTTTGACGGTAAAAAAGAAGTAAAAAACTTTACCTATAAGCAAGTAAAAACGACAGCAGTACAAATGAATTTAGAAGAATTGCCATTTGGGAAGAAATATACTATTAATGTATATGATGTTAAAAATAAATTATTGCATGCACAAGAAATCACAAAAGCAAAAAAATAATTTTATGAATTTTAAAAAAATAATTTTTTCAGTAGCCTTATTTTTATTAGTTGGATTTGCGTATTCTCAAGGTTCAGACTGTGGGTCAGCAGTTCCTGCGTGTGCCGGTGGCGGTTTTGTTTTTGAAAACACCAGTAGTGGTGCAACGGCGCAATCGGGTCCAGATTATGGGTGTCTTGGGACTCAGCCTAATCCTGCATGGTTTTACTTTCAAATTGACCAAGCAGGAAATTTAGATTTTGAAATTACACAGAATACATCATCTACGTTTAATGGAACAGGATTGGATGTAGATTTTATTTGTTGGGGGCCTTTTAACCAAGGAGATGATTATTGTAATGGAATGTTAACAGCAGCTAATACCGTTGGGTGTAGCTATTCGACATCTTTTGTTGAAAATTTTAGTATTACCAATGCTCAACCAGGAGAAATATATGTATTATTAATCACAAATTTTGCAGGAAGTGCTGGTTGGATTAACTTAGAACAAACCAATTCAGGAGGTGGAGCAAGTGCAGGTAGTACCGATTGTTCTATTGTAAATACCATAGAAGTTTGTGAAAATAGCACCTATACTTTAGATGTTACAGATGCAGCGGCAACTGCTTATTCATGGGAATTAGATGATGGTACTGGTCTTGTCACAATTGCAGGTGCAACAGGTGCAATCTTGACCATTCCGGTAGATTTAGATGGTGATGGAGCTCCTGACCCTACAACAGGAACTTATGTTGCGACAGTAACTACAAATGCAGGAACAGTAACGGTAAATAACAATGTTACTTTCGGAACCGTATATAATGTAGGTACAAGTACAGCTATAGAATTTTGTGAAGGAGATGCAACATTGCAAAACTTAGAAGCTATTTTAGGAGTTGTAGACACAGGAGGTAACTGGAATGATGATGACGGGTCGGGAGTGAATTTAACCACGCCAACGGCAGTTGATTTTAGTGCGATTCTTCCTGGGACTTATCATTATACTTATAGTTTTGCAGCTAATGCTGGTTGCTCAATGGTTTCTTCAACAATCACTATAACTATTTCTGATGATTTATTTGCAGGAAATAATAATACACTAGTTTTTTGTGAAACAGAACCTTTGCCACAAAATTTAGATGTTTTATTAGGAGCACATGATGCGGCAGGAGTATGGAGTGATGATGATGGTATAGGGGTTGATTTGACTACACCAGCAGCAGTTGATTTTAGTACTGTAATTGATGGTGTATATCATTTTACATATTCTTTTCCAGGTATGGGAAGTTGTGCGCCAACTACAGCAACAATAACAGTTACCATTGATAATATTTCAAATGCAGGGACAGATAATACTATTGAATTTTGTGAAGGAGAAACCGCAACGCAAAATATTTTCGCAGCTTTAGGCGCAACTGCTGATACCGGAGGTGTTTGGACTGAAACAGGGGTAACACTTAGTGGAGTTGTATTAGGTAATGGTACTGCAGTAGATTTTAGTGCAATACCAGACGGAATGTATCAATTTACATATACTTTTTCGGCTTCAGCAGGTTGTCAGTTAGTAGATGCGATCATTACCGTAGTCATTTCCAATTTAGCCAATTCCGGAACTGCAGGAACATTAGAGTTTTGTGAAGGTGAAGTCGCTTTACAAGATTTATATGCAAGTTTGCAAGGAACTCCAGATGTTGGGGGTATTTGGGTAGATGGAAATGCCACACCTTTAAACTTAGATTTAACCAATGGGTCAGCAATAGATTTTAGTACCGTTTCTGATGGAGTGTATACATTCAATTATACTTTTGCAGACAATGGAAGTTGCTCTGCATTATCTACGCCAGTAGTGGTGACGATAACTAATTTATATAACGCAGGAGTATCCAGTACGTTAGATGTTTGTTTTGGAGATATTACAACACAAAACCTATTTAGTGCATTAGGTAATATGGCAGATATAGGAGGAACATGGACAGATGTTTCAGGTTCAGGAGTTGATTTGTCAGATATTAATATGGTAGATTTTAGTACACTACCAATAGGAAGTTATGATTATCAATATGAGTTTTTCGCACAAGGATCTTGTGTAGCTCAAAATGCAGTAATTACAGTGGTTGTGAATGCAATACCGGTAGCTGTACAGTCTGTTTTAGGGTTGATTAATTGTGATACAGATAATGATGGTTTTTCTGACTTTACTTTAGCTGATGCAACAGCTGAAATTACAGGAGGATTATCAGGATTATCTGTATCTTATTACGCAACATCAGCAGAAGCACAATTAAATTTGAACCCAATAAACGACACAGCTAATCCATTAGGTAATTATGCGAATCTAACCGCATTTTCACAAACCATTTATGTAAATGTGTTTAATTCCGCAGGATGTTTTGATAGTACAACTTTATTGTTAACGGTTTTAAATGCACCGGTAACCCCAGAAACATTAACATATAACGAGTGTGATTACTATCTAAATGAAACCGATGGAATTATTGAGTGGGATTTAGCAAGTTATGAAACCCCTCAGTTATTTACAGATATTATTGCAGCAGGGGGGGTAGCGTCAGACTACGCCGTAGCGTATTATGCTGCTTTATTAGTAGATGGTAGTGTAGACCCCGCAACAGCAATTACCAATCCAATAATGTATGTAAACACTGCAAATGATCAATTAATTTATGCAGAAGTTACGAGTAGTTTAAATATAGACAATAATGGAAACGGATGTTCAAGTATAACTGCAATTACTTTACATGTTGATACTCCACCAACCGTAATGACAGCAGGTTTAATTGATATTTATGAATGTGATGATGATACGGACGGATTATTTACGTTCAATTTGCCATCATATAATAGTACGCATATTACCAATGATAATAGTAATGATATTACTATCACTTATTATGAATTTGGAGATGCCTCTGTATATCCAGTAACAGTAGATGCTACATCAATAATAAATCCTGACACTGCATTTGAAAATAACCTTGGTGCAGGAGTACCACAAACCATTTATGTGCAGTTAGCAAATAACACTACAGGATGTACAACGGTAGTACCGATGACTTTGCATGTAAACAATTTACCAACACCACTATCACAGGCAGATGTAAGCTTATTGAATTTGAGTTCTTGTGTGAATGACGGTAGCGGACCAGGAAGTTTACAAGACGGATATGCATTATTTAACTTAGTAGTACTATCCAATACTATTGAAAACAATGAACCGGGAGTAACCATCAGTTATTACACCAGTGAAACCGATGCTAATGCCGCAACAAACGCTATTGTGAATG
>JAJRPS010000029.1 GCA_024280635.1 Bacteroidota bacterium
CAAATTGTAAACGATACATTAATCCGCTAGCATCACCATCATTAGTACTGTAACTGATGTCACTTTGTACTTTTAATTTGTGTCCTACAATAAATTTAGAAACGCCTAAAGTATATTGTTCTACAAGATTTTTGGTATCTAGGTCAACAGAAGTATAACGTCCTGCAACTTCCCAGTTATTGTTAAATAAGTATCCTGCTTGCATGTTGAGTGCTTTCCCAGTTCTTACTGTAGCGCCAGTAGGGGTAACGCCGTCAATATCATAAGCAATACGCTCAGAAGCTTCTCTGGTAGCATATTCTCCCATAAATGAGACTCCTCTATATTTAAACATAGCGTCTACAAAAACCGCTCTTACATTGGTTTCAAAAAAACCATCAGGGCTATTGTTTGTCATATATTCACCCTGACTTCCTTTTGTTTTAACAGCTTTGTCATTAAGATTGTAAGTGGCTCCAATTGCTAGTTTAGGAGTCGTCTCTCTTTTTAAATCACTTCCTTTATAATCCCCTTTTCCTTTAAAGGCTCCGAAAGGCAGTAACTCAACTCTTGCAGTATATTGATGTCCGCCAAGGTTGCCTGTAGTAATGTTTCTGCCTTCTCCTTGAGAAATGGCAAATATATCTCTAATTAGGAATTTATCACCAACTTTAAAGTGATGTCTTAATTGTAATCCTAAATCACGATCAATATTGAAGTTTTTGTTTAACATGGAACGGTCTACAAATTGTAAGTTGGCAGAAGAAACAACACGTTCTCTGTTTCCTGGTAATTTTGTTTGACCAGCCCATAAGGTTAAATTTTTGTAGAAATTCCATTTTACAACTGCATCTAAAATGTATCTTGGAGCATTGTTAGTGTATGTTGTAGCACCACCCATATCTTTATTGGATAATCCTAATTCAATTTTATATACCAATTTAGGAGAGTACGCATATCCTCCAAATTTTAAACGGGCTCTACGAATTAAAAAAGAGGTTTCTGCTTTGCCATAATCTCCATTAGCATCAATATTCCATGTATTTGTTCCTAGCATTTGAACTCTCATTCCCATTTTCATAGTCCATGTACTATCTTTTCCAACAAGGTTAAATAAGCCTTTTCCAAATTTAGGGCTTGGAGTTTGTTGTGCGAAAGAAATAGTACTAATAGTAAGTAGTACAAGTAAAGTGTAATTTTTTAAATTTTTCATTTTTAAGTTTATTTATTTTTGCACTGCAAATAAAGAATATTGCTATTAAAGGAATGTTATCTAAATGTTAAGTGTGTGTTATCCTAATGTTTTGTTTTATTTTAATGATAAGGAAGTATTTATAGGGATTTTTTATATATTGCAGAAAATTTTTATAAGTGTTTAAAACCTATATAGTCATATTATTTTCTTTTGTATTGATTGCTACAATACTGCCTTCTAGGTTGTTTTTGTTGAAAAATATAAATGTAATAGTGCTTTTAAATACGGATGAAAATACTCAGAGCGAAAATACGGATGAAAATAAGAAATCTCCAGAAAGTGAAAATGTAGACGGAGAAGAAAAAGAAGATGTTGAAGAAAAACAGCTTTTTTTGACCTTTCAAGGTTCAGAATTGTTATTTCATGATGCCATTACTCAAATTAAAAATGGATATTACATAAGCAGTCAATCTTCATTCGCTTTAAGAATACAACTTCCCCCTCCAAAATTACAAGCGTAAATTTCTATCCACATTATTTTATCATTCAAATTAATTTTTATTGTTTTTTTGAATGTATTACATATTAATATAAAAATTACATTTTATACAATGAAAAATTTATTCAATTTCAAACATTTTAAAGGCGACTTATTTGGTGGTATTACCGCAGGAGTTGTTGCTTTACCATTAGCACTAGCCTTTGGGGTAAGTTCAGGCTTAGGGCCAAGTGCAGGATTATACGGTGCCATTTTTGTCGGTTTTTTTGCCGCGCTATTTGGAGGTACAAATACACAAATATCAGGGCCAACAGCACCCATGACCGCTGTAAGTATGGTGGTAATAGCAGGTTTAGTGGCTTCTTTTGATGGTGATGTGGCCAAAGCATTACCCGCAATATTAACCGTTTTTTTCTTGGCAGGATTGTTTCAAGTAGCACTTGGTTTTGTAGGTTTAGGAAAGTATATAAAGTACATACCCTATCCTGTAGTATCAGGGTTTATGACAGCAATAGGGGTTATTATTTTGGTAACTCAAATATTGCCAATGGTAGGGTATTATCCAAAAGAAGATACTCAGTTTGTCCAAGAGTTTAAACCTTATGCTGAAGAGATTATTTTGGATAACATCTTAAAAGAAGAAGCAGGAGAGGGAATTTTAGTAATAGAAGATTTTGAAGACACTATTGAAAGAGCATCACATATTACACCGGCTCAAATTTTAAAAGAATCACAAACATTGGCAAGTAAAGATGCTTCTGGGGTAATAGGAGCTATAAAAGTATTACCACGAGCTTTGCAAAATATCAATTGGTTGGAATTTTTATTAGCATTAGGAACCATATTCATTATTTATGGTTTTAAAAAAATAACCACTAAAATCCCCAGTACTTTAGTAGCGTTATTGGTTATGTCAGGCATTGCAATAGCTTTCAAGCTAAATTATAGACCTATAGAGGAAATTCCGAGCGGGTTACCTATCCCTAATTTAGCAATGTTTACTGATTTTAGTTTAGGCAGTATCACACCGTATATTTTTACAGCATTAACATTAGCACTATTAGGGGCAATAGATTCGTTATTAACATCTGTAGTGGCAGATAACATGACCAAAACAAAACACAAACCCAATAAAGAATTAATAGGTCAAGGTATAGGAAATAGTGTAGCTGCTATTTTTGGAGGGATACCAGGAGCAGGAGCAACCATTAGGACTGTAGTAAACATAAACGCAGGTGGTAAAACCAGATTATCAGGTATGGTTGCAGCATTATTGTTGTTGTTTATTTTATTAGTATTAGGACCGGTAGCTTCACAAATTCCAACAGCAGTATTAGCAGGTATTTTAATTACAGTAGGTATTGGAGTAATGGATTATAAAGGTTTGAAAGCAATACCTTATATGCCCAGAACAGAGGTGATTATAATGCTAGTAGTATTGGTATTATCGTCGGTTTGGAACTTGGTTTATGCAGTAGGAATAGGACTTGTGATAGCTTCACTAATGTTTATGAAGCAAATTGGAGATTTAACAACGGAAAATTCTGAAGTAAATTCTTTATTAGAAGAAGAATCTTGGGAAGATGAAGAGGGTTTTCCAAAGGAATTAAAAGAAGAAGTTTTTATTAAACACATAAACGGACCTTTGTTTTTTGGATCTACAAGTGATTTTCAACAACTAATAAAACAAATTCCAGACACTGCAAGTACCATAATTATTCGTATGAGTAGAATGCCTTATATTGATCAATCAGGGTTATATGCATTAGAAGATGCATTGGTAGAATTAACAAAAAATGGAAAAAAAGTATTGTTAGTAGATGTGCCTGAGCAACCTCGATATTTATTGGAGCGAATAGATATTATACCTGATTTAGTGCCTACAACATTAATCTTTGATAACTTTAATGATTGTTTGAAATGGGTTAAAGAAAATGTAAAAGATGAGTTTTATACATACAAAAACAAATAAATTTAAAAAAATAAAATAATAGTGATAACAAAAGAGATTCATTACTTTTGTTATTACATAATCATATACTAAATATTATGTCTGAAAAAATACAAGATTTGCTTAATGGAAATGCACAATGGGTAAATAACACATTAAAGCATACACCAGATTTTTTTGATAATCTAGCAGCAGGACAAACACCAAAATTTCTTTGGATAGGATGCTCTGATAGTAGAGTTCCTGCTACTGAAATTACAAACGCGCTTCCAGGGTCTATTTTTGTGCAAAGAAACATTGCTAATATGGTTGTGCATACCGATTCTAACTTATTAAGTGTTGTAAATTACGCTGTAAAAGTGTTAAAGGTAAAGCATATTATTGTTTGTGGGCACTATGGTTGTGGAGGTGTTCAAGCTGCAATGAGCAACAATAATTATGGATTTTTAGACAACTGGTTGATGCATATTAAAGATGTGTATAGGTTACATCAAGATGAATTGGATGCAATCGAAAATGAAGAAAAACGATTGGACAAATATGTTGAATTAAACATTAAAGAGCAAGTGTCTAATTTAGCAAAAGTCTCTTTTATTCAAGAAGAATGGGATAATGGAGAGTTTCCTCACATACACGGTTGGGTATACAGCCTCAAGGATGGTTTGTTAAAAGATTTAGGTGTTAGTAAAAATTCCAATGAAGATTTGGAAGAAGTATATCAATATAACAAGAAATAACAAATTAATATAAAGATGAATTTAAAAATCTCGAGAGCATGCTCTCGAGATTTTTAAATTTCAATATTTTTAGTTAGGTTTATTAACAGTATCTGTTTTTTTGTCATATCCATAAGGGCAATGTCGGCAACCACTTTTACAACAATACCCTCGTTTTAAATGATATTTTTCAGTAAAACAACGGTATCCTTCAGGAGTTAAGTAATAATCGCCTTCTTCTAGAGGTATTCTTTTTTTAATCATAAATACAAAGATACTATATAATACCATTTTTGCACAATATATAATGTTGGTTTAATTTTTGTGGTGATACAATTTGTAAAACAAACCATGATTTTAATATTTAGATATTTAGTGCCAAAAGGATATACGGGTATTTCCTTGTTTCCGTTTATTATTTTAAAAAATAAACAAGATGTTACAAATGACACATTAATAAATCATGAAAAAATTCACTTAAAGCAACAAGCAGAATTATTCGTTATCTTTTTTTACCTTTGGTATGTGTTAGAATTTATAATGCGTTTATTTCAATATAAAAACTGGAATATGGCATATTTAAACATTTCTTTTGAGCGGGAAGCCTATGCAAATGAATTGGATTTGTTTTATCTAAAAAAACGTCCAAAGTGGGCATTTTTCAAATATTTATAATTTCAAGTACAAACCTAAACTAAAAAAGACCTAACGTATTGATTTACAATAGTTAGGCCTTTTTATTTGTACAGGCGGAGAGACTCGAACTCTCACACCTCGCGGCACTAGATCCTAAGTCTAGCGTGTCTACCAATTCCACCACGCCTGCAATTAAGGACTGCAAATATAAATATTCCTTATTAGTATCAAACTAAAAAACTAAAAAATAATCATACTTTTTTCTGTATCTTTGAAATTCTTAAAAAACAAAAGTTATGAATAATATAAATACATATATCAATCAACATAAAGATCGATTCATAACCGAATTGATTGACCTTTTAAAAATACCATCTGTAAGTGCTGATTCTGCTTACAAAAACGATGTATTAAAAACTGCCGATGCCGTAAAAGAAGCCCTTGAAAAAGCAGGCTGTGATGCTGTAGAAATTTGCCCAACCGCAGGATACCCAATTGTGTACGGTGAAAAAATAATAGATCCAAAATTACCTACCGTTTTAGTATATGGTCATTATGATGTGCAACCTGCTGATCCTATAGAACTTTGGGGTTCGCCAGCATTTGAACCCGTAATTAAAAAAACAGAGATCCATCCAGAAGGTGCTATTTTTGCACGTGGATCTTGTGATGATAAAGGGCAAATGTACATGCATGTAAAAGCATTGGAATACATGACGCAAACGGGTAATTTACCGTGTAATGTTAAGTTTATGATTGAAGGAGAAGAGGAAGTGGGTAGTGTAAACCTTGGTATTTTTGTAAAAGAAAACCACGCAAAACTAAAAAATGACATCATCTTAATTTCCGATACTGGAATGATTGCAAATGACATTCCATCTATCACCACAGGATTACGGGGTTTAAGTTATGTTGAGGTTGAGGTTACCGGTCCAAATAGAGACTTACACTCTGGTTTATATGGCGGTGCTGTTGCCAATCCTATAAACGTATTAGCTAAAATGATAGCTTCTTTACATGATGAAGACAATCACATAACCATACCAGGTTTTTATGATAATGTAGAAGAATTATCTACCGAGGAACGTGCCGAAATGGCAAAAGCACCCTTCAGTTTAGAAAATTATAAAAAAGCATTGGATATTGACGCCGTATATGGAGAAAAAGGATACACAACCAATGAGCGTAATGCTATACGACCAACTTTAGACGTAAACGGAATTTGGGGAGGTTACATTGGTGAAGGAGCAAAAACCGTAATTGCAAGTAAAGCATACGCTAAGATTTCTATGCGTTTAGTGCCAAATCAAGACTGGAAAACTATTACCGATTTGTTTAAAAATCATTTTGAAAGTATTGCTCCCGCAGGAGTAACCGTAAAAGTTACCCCGCATCATGGCGGTCAAGGATACGTAACCCCAACCAATACTATTGGTTATCAAGCGGCAAGTTTAGCGTATGAAGAAACTTTTGGTAAAAAACCAATTCCGCAACGTAGTGGCGGTAGTATTCCAATTGTTGCGCTTTTTGAGGAAGAGTTAAAAAGCAAAACCATTTTAATGGGATTTGGCTTGGATAGTGATGCCATCCATTCACCAAACGAACATTTCGGAATTTTCAATTATTTAAAAGGTATTGAAACCATTCCGCAGTTTTTCAAGCATTTCACCGAGTTGTCGAAGTAAATTAATTTAGAAAAACAAATTCGCCATAGTGAATCATTTAACAATCCGTTTATCAATATGATAAACGGATTTTTTTATTGGGTATTATTACAAGAGTTGCCTTGAAAATTGAAGATTACTTTTTCATCATTTTTTGGTAATAAAAAGCAGGTAATAATAACAATATAAAAATAGGATGTATTAAAAACCTACGCACATAAAAGAAAGCCATTACTGCATCTTCTTTTAAATTTAGTAATAAAAAAACGAAAGCAAATATTAAGATTACAAAGGTAATACTGTAAAATAATGTGGCAAACTTAACCATACTTTTACTCTCAAAAACCACATATAATAAGGCTATAGAGAGCATCATATTTAGTAGATACCTAAAAAAAATATTTAAAATTAATACAATCACTTCAAATTCAGGTAAGGCAGGACTATAAATAAAGCGTTTAAAATAAGCCACAAAAGGGTCGTAAAACAAGGTGTTTTGAAAAACACGCACCAAAATGAGTAGCAATACCAAAAAACCTATTTTTATAAACTTACTCATTCGTCTTATCTTTTTGAAATAGTCTAACCCAATTCATCCATAATAAAAACACCGAACCATAAATAATAGCAGGAAAAAAAATATCATGTAAAAAGGAATTGTACTGTGGATAACGATGCAATAACATTACAAATAACGCTATTCGTACAATATTCATCACATAAATAAAAACAACTCCATAGAAAATATATAAAAGGGTTGGTTTCCATTTACGAGCAAATGCAATAATAAAAGCAATAAACAATATTTGAATACTCATGGCATTACACCCCTCGGCAATGTAAGCAATAATAGTATTATCATAAATTAAAGACACGGTATTGTTTTCTATTCTATGTGTAATGGGTTCCCCAAAAAAATGCATCAAACTAATGGAGTCTTTGCTTACCCACTGCGTATAAACATCTAAAACCGTTTCAGGGACTAAATACCATCTATATAGTGCAGTAAGCAATATATAGCTCAGTAAAAAGACTCCTAAAAACCTAATTACTCCTTTATTTTTTTTAATCATTTCACGCATAGCATCACAAATTAACGAATTTTACCTCGACTTCATCTAAAAATTGATATTTTTGTTACCAATAGATTTTTAATTACTCCAAATTATGTCATTAGAAAATATCAAACCCTTAATTACCTTCATTTGTAATGACATTACCTTATCCGTTTTTGATAGGTTAAAAGGTGTTTGTCAATTGCTTAATGATAACCTAGAGGGCTATGATTGGGTAGGTTTTTATTTCGCTAATCCACAAGCAAAAACATTACATTTAAGTGCTTATGTAGGGGAGCCTACAAATCATTTAACCATACCATTTGGCAAAGGCATTTGCGGTCAAGTAGCAGAAAGTAATCAAACTTTTTTGGTAGCAGATGTTGCTGCACAAAGCAATTATATTGCGTGTAGTATAAGTGTGAAATCAGAAATTGTAGTACCAATTTTTATCAATGGTAATAATATTGGTCAAATAGATATAGATTCTAAAACCCCAAATCGTTTTAACAAAGAAGATGATGCTTTTTTACAATTTGTAAATGAGGAAGTTGCTATTTTATTAACAAATATAGAATTGACATCACTATTTTTAGAAAACCGATAATCTAATGCAAGTCGTAACTTTAAAAGCTGTAAAAGATGAACTCAAGCACTTATCACAACCTGAAATTTTGGAGTTATGTGTGCGTTTAGCAAAATTTAAAAAAGAAAATAAAGAGCTGCTAGGGTATTTACTTTTTGATGCGCATAATGAAGAAGTGTATATAACTCAAGTAAAAGAAAGTATGAGTTTACAATTTAGTAAAATTAATACTAAAACGAATTATTTGATAAAAAAAGGAGTTCGGAAAATACTAGCGGATACCAAGAAACACATCAGATATTCAAATCATAAAGAAACAGAGGTTGTGCTTTTAATTCATTTTTGTGAGCAGGTAAAAAACATGCATCCCCCCATGAAATTTAATAAAAGGGTACAAAACATGTACAATACACAAATAGGCTTACTTCAAAAAAGAATTGCATTGCTACATGAAGATTTACAATTTGATTACCATAGCACCTTTGAAGAATTGCAACAATTTGTTAAGAAATAGGTTTGTTTTAAAAAAATCGTTTAAAAGGTAAATATTAAAAATAAGGTATCGAAATTCATTATTTTATTATTGTTTATCGATATTTATTGTATCTTTGAAAAAAAATTGAAATATGAAAAAAGCTATTTTATTTAAAACACTCGTAGATATACTTTATATACTTCACTTTACGGGTTTAATCGGGATAATATTTATTATCCCTTTTGGAATTGTAAATATTAATCAAGTAAATATGAATGTTGAAGATTGGAATTTATTTTATTGGGTTATATTTATTGCTAGCCTAATTACTTACGTCATATTTTTAAGAGGACTATATTACCTAAGAAAAACGGCAAAACATTTGTTATTGAATAAATATTTCTCAGAAAACATTATTCATAATTTAAAAGAAACAGGAAATCATTTTTTACTTACAGGGATTATTTTACTTACCCTTTTTATTGCAATATGGGTAAAGAAACTTTATGGTGGCAAGCTGGAACTAATTTATGATAGCAATTTATTAATCCCACTTTTTCTAACAATTATAGGAATGTTTTTTATTATTCAAAGTAATACGCTTGTTATGGCAAAAAGCATTAAAGAAGAAAATGAATTAACCGTTTAAATTATGGCAATAATAATAAACCTTGATATTATGTTAGCCAAACGAAAAATGAAAAGCAAAGAACTAGCAGAAATAATCGGAATTACAACCGTTAATATTTCAATTTTAAAATCAGGAAAAGCAAAAGCAATTCGTTTTTCAACATTAGAATCTATATGTAAAGCACTTGATTGTCAGCCTTCTGATATATTGGAATATTCTGAAAAATAACTAATAAAAATAGTTTTGAAATTTAAAAGAGTATTTTACCAATACTCGCAAAGAAAAACGCAAAGATTCACAGAAAAAAAACATTTAAAAAGGACATCTCCTGGTAAAATAAATTTAACACACTGTCAAATTAACCACCAAACCCTCATTGTTACGCACATTAAAAGCCGTATGGTCTTCAAAAATTAAATACTGACCTTTAATTCCTTTTAATACGCCTTCATAATTTGGTGTTTTAGTTAGGTTTAAACTTTTAATTTTAGTTGGGTATTGCAATACGGGGAAATTTAAATCTAAAACCTTTTCATTTTCTAAAAAATACGGCAATACTTCTTCTGGTAAATATTGTTTTAATACATCTCTTGAAGTCGCTAAATCAGCTTCTGGAACTTCATTTTTTAACATCGCACGCCAATTGGTTTTATCAGCTACATGGTTTTTTAAAGCTACTTCTGCAATACCCGATAAATATCGGTTTGGCGTTTCTAAAATAGGTAATGCTTGTGTTGCTCCTTGATCTATCCAACGGGTAGGTACTTGCGTTTTTCGGGTTACCCCAACTTTTATGGTACTGCTTAGTGCTAAATATACAATATGTGGTTTTAACTGAACTTCTTTTTCGTATGTTAAATCCCTATCTTCAATATTTAAATGTGCTGTTGATTTTTCAGGATGCATGATCCATTCTCCTGCTTGTGGTTGCTCAAAAAAACATTGCTTGCAAAGCCCTTGTCTAAAAATTTCTTTGTCTTTATGACAGCTCATACACTCATATTTTACAAAGGAAAAAGATAATTTTTTACCCAACAATTGGTTCATATTCAGCACATCATCTTTAAAAAATAAATAATACTGAATGGTTTCTTGTAAATCAGTTGCCATTTTTTGTAAAACTCCTTGGTATTGCATGTAAATTTTGTTTATTTTTATGGCGAAAGATAAAACAATTATGGCAATTCCGTTAGTAAATTCTGTAGTCTCTTGGTTTTTAAAAAAACGTATTCATCAAATTGATTTTTTTAAAAAATATGCAAATGAAACACAACACGAACTGTTGTTTAATGCGTTACAACGCTGTAAAAATACAGATTTTGGATTAAAATATAATTTTGAAAGCATTAAAACCTATGAGGAGTTTGCTAAAAACATACCCGTTTTTACGTATGAAGATATGGCACCTTATATAGAAGCATCTCGAAAAGGAAAACAACAATTTTTTTGGGATACTCCCATAAAATGGTTTGCTAAATCAAGCGGTACTACCAATTCAAAAAGTAAATTCATACCAGTAAGTGAAGATTCTCTAGAAGATTGCCATTATAAAGCAAGTAAAGATTTATTATGCTTATACCTCAATAATAATGAAGATTCTCAACTATTTACAGGTAAAAGTTTGCGTTTGGGAGGGAGTAAAGAATTGTATGAAGATAACGGTACTTTTTTTGGCGATTTATCGGCAATATTAATTGATAACATGCCTTTTTGGGCCGAATTTAGCTCTACTCCAAGTAGTAAAGTATCCTTAATGGATGATTGGGAAGTGAAATTGCAAGCTATTGTTGATGAAACCATAAAAGAAGATGTTACCAGTTTAGCAGGAGTACCCAGTTGGATGTTGGTATTGTTAAATAAAGTTTTAGAAACCACAGGAGCAAATAATTTGTTGGAAGTGTGGCCCAATTTAGAAGTCTACTTTCATGGTGGCGTAAGTTTTGAGCCTTATAAAGCACAGTTTAAAAAGTTAATACCATCAGCAAGTTTTAAATATTATGAAATCTATAATGCATCAGAAGGATTTTTTGCTATTCAAGATAGAGATGATTCTGATGAATTGTTACTCATGCTAGATTACGGTATTTTCTACGAGTTTATTGCTATGGAAACTTATGGAACATCCGAAGAAAAAATAATTCCGCTTTCAGAAGTAAAAACAAATGTCAATTATGCATTAATCATAACTACAAATGCTGGGTTATGGCGATATAGTATAGGCGATACCATTCGGTTTACATCCTTAAAACCTTACCGAATCAAAGTTACAGGACGTACCAAACATCATATCAATGTTTTTGGAGAAGAACTCATGATTGAAAACACCGATAAAGCACTGCGTATTGCGTGTGCTAAAACGAATACGCAAGTTATTGATTATACTGCAGCTCCTATTTTTATGAAAGGAAAAGAAAAAGGTGCGCATGAATGGATTATTGAATTTCAAACCCCTCCTCATGATTTAGCGTATTTTACTGAACTATTGGATAATGCTCTAAAATCTTTAAACTCCGATTATGAAGCAAAACGTTTTAATAATATTACCTTAAACATGCCTAAAATTCATGTGGCAAAACGTAATTTATTTCATGATTGGTTAAAAGGAAATGATAAATTAGGTGGGCAAAATAAAATTGCACGCTTATCCAATTCACGCATTTTTTTAGAAGAACTACTTCTCTTAAACAGATAACCCACTCATTTAAAAAACGGTTATTGCTTTCCAATTAATTTGTCAATTCTATTATATATGTTACTTTTGTTACCAAAAATTAACTATTAAATTACCCTTACATAATGAAAAAATATACACTATTTATATATTGTTTATTTACAATATTTATCACTTTTGCTCAGGATCAAATTGAAACTCAAAAAGAGGAAACCAATATTATCGATATTAAAAGCGCTAAAGATTCTATTTTAACTGCTAATTTTGTTTTTAACGTAACAGATACAGGAAATAACAGTAAACAAAACGAATATGGGGCGGGTTTTTATAAACAGAAATATATTGTTATTTCTGCTAAAAAAATTGGAGGACTTGGAGGTGCAAAAGATCCATTAACTGGCGAACCGCATACGCAAATTTATTGCGCTACCATAAAAAAACAGGAGACTTAGAGAATTTAGGGTTGTACTCTAGAATTTTAAATACTTCAGAGAACGAAGGAACGATAACCTTTTCTCCAGATCAACATGCTATTTATTACACAAGAGATGTAATAAATGATCAAAAAAGAAACTATCAATTATATAAAGCACGTGATGCAAAAGGAAACGGGCAATGGTTAGGAGGAGAAAAATTACCTTTCTGTAAAGACAATTATTCGTTTGAGAATCCTTATTTAACCAAAGACGGAAAAACATTATATTTCTCATCTAATATACCTGGTGGATTGGGTGGCTATGATATTTACAAAGTAGATGTAAGAGCAGATGGTACTTACGGAAAACCGAAAAACTTAGGAAAAGGTGTAAATACACCGCAAGATGAAAAAACACCTTTTATAGATGATAATGATAAGTATTTGTACTTTGCATCAAGTGGACGTAATACAATAGGAGGTTTGGACATTTTCAGAGCACGAAAAGTAGGGAGTCAATTTGTAAGACCACTAAACTTAGGGACAACTATAAATGGAGAAGGTGATGACTATGCCTTTATATTAGCGAATGAAAAAAGAGGGTACGTGACCTCTAACAAAAAAGATGGTGTTGGCGGTAGTGATGTATATAAATTTAGATTAAAGTATAGCGAACAATTAATAAAAGGTGTTGTTAAAGATGAATTAACAAATCAAATAGTACCTAATGCTGTTTTGGAAATAACCGATATAGATGGCAATGTAGTAGCTGTAAAAACAGGTAAAGGTGGTACATTTTCAGCATATATAGATCCTTATGAAATATATACTATAAAAGCTGCTAAAGGTGGCTATGAAGATAATATCTCTACTCTAGAGACGAACTCGGCAACCGAGCGTGTTTTTAAAGCTGAAATTTTTATGAAACAGCCACCTGCAGAAATTGTAGAGGTTGACGGTAAAACAATGATTAAAATTGAAAACATCTATTTTGCATTTAATAAAGCTGATCTTAGACCTAAGTCAAAAATATCTTTGCAAAAAATTGCTAAGGTATTACTTGAAAATCCTAAAATGAAAATTGAAATTAATGCGCATACCGATATTAGAGGTACGGATTCTTACAATTTAGCACTGTCAAAAAGAAGAGCGGCTTCTGCAATGAAACACTTGATCTATTTAGGGATCGATCCAGATAGAATGATTAGTAAAGGTTATGGTGAAACACAACCACTTATTGATTGCCTATCAAAAGACTGTACAGATGAAGAGCATGAAATAAACAGACGAATTGAGTTTGTAATTGTACAATAATAACAAACTAAAGTCAATTAAAAAATCCCTTTCTATTTTTTTAGAAAGGGATTTTTTAATTAGTAATAGCCTCAATTTTTATGCATGGATAACAGTTTATCGAAAAAACCATAAAAATGTGCATTTTATCGGATTTATTGATAGCTCATCTATTATGTATATAGGTTACAGTATCTATATTTGAATGTAGTATTACATATGGAATTCATAATAAAATAACATTAAATGTTAATTTATAGTATTTTATAGTGCTAATAAACAGGGCTTTACAAAAAATAAAGTTTTTTTAACCTATTAATTGCTTCTATATTTGTGTTAAATTAAAGATAGAATTATATAATTAAGGAATTATGAAAAAAGCAGCATTAATAGCAAGTATATCAGTATTATTAGTATCATGTGGCGGAAGCAGATGGAGTTATAAAAAACGTTACTGTGATATTAAAAAAACAGATATTAAAAAAACGTGTAAAAAACAAATAAAATTAGCTACTACACAAATTGTAATACGTTAAAAAGAAGATTATTTTTATCAAAAAAAAGCAGGTTATTTCAATATTGAAATAACCTGCTTTTTTGATGCGTATTGGATACTCAACTCAAAAAAAAGACGATATATATAACACTCTTATTTTTACAACTAACAAGTATCAATTAAACTTAATGATATTATAAAACATAAAATATGTTTTTCATAACTCTTTTTTCTACAGAAAGTCAAATTTTATTTTTATACCTAAACTGTAAGATGTACATTTAGGGTTCGACTATAAACGCATTTAAAATAAATTATGGCAAAAACATATTATGACCCAGCAGATTTAAGAAAATTCGGTAAAATAACCGAATGGAGTGAAGCACTTGGAAACAAGTTTTTTGAGTATTACGGTAAAGTATTTGAAGACGGTGCTTTATCTGCACGTGAAAAAACATTAATAGCATTAGCAATTGCACATACCGAGCAATGTCCTTATTGTATAGATGCGTATACTAAAGATAGTTTGCAACGTGGTATCACTAAAGAAGAAATGATGGAGGCAGTACACGTGGGAGCTGCTATTAAAAGTGGCGCAACATTAGTACACGGTGTACAAATGATGAACAAACACGACAAACTATCTCATTAATAAAATCCACTACTAAATATAAATAACCAACCTATACTCTCCTTGTAGATAAATTTAGAATGAGGTGAAAAAATAAAATAATGGCAATAACAAAATCACTACATAAATTAGAAAACGATTTAGCCGATCCTAAAAATCAGTTAAAAATATTATCAAATGGTATTTTTAAGGACGAGTTACCTACGTTTGCTAAAAAAATAGCCGCAAGTAATCAGTTTCCAATACAAGCAAAAAAGTTAGAAATTTTACAAATAAATGTAGGCTATATGTGTAATCAAGTTTGTGCACATTGCCATGTAGATGCAGGACCGGATCGGAAAGAAATCATGACTCGTGAAACCATGCAACAATGTTTGGATGTGATACAAAAAACTGGAGCACATACACTCGATTTAACTGGTGGAGCGCCAGAAATGAACCCTAATTTCCGTTGGTTTGTAGAGGAGGCTGCTAGAGTGGGGATTCAAGATTTTATTGTCCGTTCCAATCTAACCATTATTAGGGCTAATAAAAAATATTACGACTTGCCTAGTTTTTTCAAAAAGCACAATGTACACATAGTATCATCAATGCCACATTATACTCGTGGTAAAACCGATAAACAACGTGGTGAAGGTGTTTTTAATCAATCAATAAAAGCATTGCAAGAACTGAATAAAGTAGGGTACGGAATGCCAAATAGTAGTTTAAAGTTAGATTTAGTATACAATCCATCAGGGGCATTTTTACCTACCAACCAAGCAGCATTAGAGTCGGATTTTAAAAAAGCACTACAAGAAGACTTTAATATACAATTTCATAACCTATTTGCAATAACTAATTTGCCGATAAGTAGATTTTTAGATTATTTAATTGCGTCAGATAATTATGAAGATTATATGTATGCTTTGGTAGAAGCCTATAACCCTGAAGCTGTAAAAAGTGTAATGTGTACCAATACTTTATCGGTTAGTTGGGACGGTTATTTATACGATTGTGATTTTAATCAGATGCTAAATTTAAAAGTGGCATCAAATGTGCAACACATAAGTAAATACAATGAAGATTTATTAGAAGGACGCGACATATTAATATCACAACATTGTTACGGTTGTACAGCAGGTGCGGGTAGTAGCTGTCAAGGTACCGTTGCCGAATAAGGTTGTGAGATGACAATCCAAAAAGTCATTCCGACTGTAGCGGAGGAATCACATAATATATTGATAAACACCACAGTCCCTTCTTCTTAAAGAGGTGGTTAGGTTGAGGTGAAACATAAATAATAATTTTCTTCCTTAGGGAGGAATGTCCGACAGGACAAAGTGGGAAAAAAATGAAAAACATAATTTACATATTAAGCTTATTTTTTGTGTTTCAATTATCACAAGCACAAAAAACTGCTTTTGAGAAAATGATTGATACTACGCTACAAAAAACAGTTAATTTTATCTCTGTAAAAAAATTAAAAGCACATTATGAAGACTATCTTATTTTAGATGCTCGTGAGTTGAAAGAATACCAAACCAGTCATTTAAAAAATGCTCAATTTGTAGGGTATAAGAAGTTTAAATTAAAAAAGATATTAAAAAACTTACAAAAAGATAAACCTATTGTCGTTTACTGCTCTATTGGATATAGAAGTGAAAAAATAGCAGAAAAATTACAGCGTAAAGGATACAAAGTATTTAATTTATATGGTGGAATTTTTGATTGGAAAAACAAAAACTACACCGTTATAGATAGTCTTAATAAACTAACACAAAACGTACATACCTATAATAAAAAATGGAGTAAGTGGTTGTTGAATGGAAATAAAATTTATTAAGAAAATAAAAAAAAGAAAGTCCATTTGAGTGCAGTATAGAACAAGTGAAAATCAACAAATAAAAGTTTGAGCTTTGCAAAAACCATTCATGTAAATTAGTAAAATAGAGTGTCTAAAAATTTAATCTTAATCTTTACCCGTAACCCAGAACTGGGTAAATGTAAAACGCGTTTAGCTAAAACTGTGGGTAATGAAAACGCCTTGACCATTTATAAAATGTTATTGGAACATACTGAAAAAGTAGTGCGTAATATTGATGCAAATAAAGCAGTGTATTATTCCGTAAAAATTAGAGAAAACGACTTGTGGGATGCCAATATTTACCAAAAACACCAACAAAAAGGAACCAATTTAGGCTTGCGTATGCAGCACGCTTTCAAGCAAAGTTTTAATGCAGGTTATAAAAATGTACTTATTGTGGGGAGTGACTTGTATGATTTGCACCCAAAACATATTACCGAAGCCTTTAAAAAATTAGATAGCAATGATGTGGTTCTCGGACCCGCAGAAGACGGTGGCTATTATTTATTAGGAATGAAAAAATTACACCCACATATTTTTGAAAACAAACAATGGGGAACCGAAACCGTACGGGCAGATACATTATCCGATTTACAAAATCAAAAAGTAGCACAATTAGAAACCTTAAATGATATAGATGTGTTTGAGGATATTAAAAAATACGATATCTTTAAACCTTATTTCAGTGAAAATTATGACTAAAAAACAACAATTACAAGAAACCGTAAACTACTTAAAAAATAAAGGAATTGATAACCCAGAAATCGGAATTGTTCTCGGTACAGGATTAGGTAAAATAATAGCCGAAATTACTATTGAAAAAGAAATTTTATATAGTGATATTCCTAATTTCCCGAAAGCAACGGTAGAGTTTCACTCCGGTAAATTAATTTACGGTACGTTATCAGGCAAAAAAGTACTGGTCATGGCAGGTCGTTTTCATTATTATGAAGGCTATGATTTATGGGAAGTTACCTATGGTATCCGTACATTACACGCACTTGGTATTCAAAAATTACTCATTTCCAATGCCGCTGGAGCCATCAATACAAACTATAAAAAAGGAGAGTTGATGCTGTTGAATGATCATATTAATTTACAAGGCGGTAGCCCATTAGCAATGCCAAAAGTATCGGAATTCGGAATCCAATTTGTAGATATGCTTGCGCCTTATGATGTGAAAATGAACACGTTAGTAATGCAAATTGCCATTCAAAATAATATTACATTACACAAAGGCGTTTATGCAAGTGTAGTAGGGCCGCAATTAGAAACTCGTGCCGAATATAGAATGCTAAAAATTATAGGAGCCGATGCAGTAGGTATGAGTACCGTGCCCGAAGTAATAGTAGCCAACCATTTAAAAATACCCACACTCGCCGTATCCGTTTTAACGGATGAGTGCGACCCAGATAACCTGCAACCCGTAAATATTGCTGAAATTATAGCCATTGCAGGTCAAGCAGAACCCAAAATGATAACACTATTTAAACAATTAATACAACAATTATAAATTAGTTGGGCGTTCCCCGAATCCTTACCAGTCTCGGGGCGGGCTATCCACTATATCTTTTTTTAGGCAATTTTGTCTATTCAAGCGCAGTCGATAAAAAAAAGGATTCCGCTGCTATCCCTAACGCAAAAAAAGCATAATAATAAATATTTTGAGACCAATCAAGATGTTATAAAATAAAAAAATATGAGCTATTTAGAAACTACAAAAGACGTATATAAAGAAGCAGCCTTAACTCCAGATGTTGGCTTGTGCTGTACCACTAACCCAATATGGGAATTTCCAGGATTAAAAATTCCAAAAATCATGCAAGAAATGAACTACGGTTGTGGCACCACTGTACATGCATCTGACCTTACCAATAACCCTAAAATGCTATACGTAGGTGTAGGTGGCGGTATGGAACTATTGCAATTTTCCTATTTTAACCGCACAAAAGGAGGTGTAATTGGTTTAGATGTAGTTGATGAAATGCTTGAAGCATCACGCAAAAATTTTAAAATTGCAGAGCAAGAAAACGATTGGTTTAAAAGTGAATTTGTTGATTTGCGTAAAGGCGATGCCCTAAATTTACCTATAGAAGATAATAGTATTGATGTAGCCGCACAAAATTGTTTATTCAATATTTTTAAAGCAGAAGATTTAAAAAAAGCAATTGCCGAAATGTATCGGGTATTAAAACCACACGGTCGCTTGGTAATGAGTGATCCAACCTGTGAGCAACCCATGAATGAGGAGTTACGTAATGATGAACGCTTACGTGCATTGTGTTTAAGTGGTAGCTTGCCCATAAATGAGTATGTAAAAATGCTTACGGATGCAGGTTTCGGAACCATTGAAATTAGAGCTCGTAAAGCATATCGTATTTTAGATCCTAAACATTACCCAACAGATGAGGTTATTTTTATAGAATCGATAGAAATAGCAGCTATAAAAGATCCTGTTTTGCCAGACGGACCTTGTGTTTTTACCGGTAAAGCAGCCATTTATTATGGAGATGAAGCCTTTTTTGATGATGGTAACGGTCATATTTTATTGCAAAATCAACCGCTAGCCATTTGTAATAAAACAGCAGACCAATTTGCGGCACTAAATAGAGATGATATTTACATTTCAGAAGCTACCTATCATTATACAGGTGGTGGATGCTGTTAAGCTTGTAGCACGGACAGTCAAATAAACATATAAAAACAGTTTGAATCCTCTAAAGATTATTTTTTAGAGGATTTTTTATGTAAAATTGTAAAGTAGTCACGTCTGTTACGACAAATATTTTCATAACTTTATAATATGAAAAAATCATTATTAATACTCCTTACTATACTTCTATTTTCGTGTTCTGCCACTAAAAAAACGGTTATTGATACATCAACTAAAAATACACCCGTAATAGAGGTAGCACCTCCAAAAGTAACACTACCACCTGTAATTGAGGAAAAGGTAGCAACACCTAAAACGCCATCATCAACGGAAGCTGTGCTACTTGTTGAAAAATTTAATCATGCTATTTTTGACATGCTATTAGAGGAAAATGTAACCAATGATGGACGTACCAATTACAAAGGTTTTATAAAAAACAAAGCTATTTTTAAACAATACCTACAATCATTATCAGATAATATGCCTGATGATACATGGAGTAAAGCCGATAAATTAGCTTACTGGTTGAATGCCTACAACGCTTTTACCATTAAATTAATTATAGATAATTACCCAGTCAAAAGTATTAAAAACATAAAAGACCCATGGGATACTCGTTTTTTTAAATTGGGAGCAAAATGGTATAATCTAAATGAAATTGAGCATAAAATATTACGTAAAATGGGTGATCCTCGTATTCATTTTGGAATCAATTGCGCCTCTTTTTCTTGTCCACCATTACTAAACGGAGCATTTACTGCAGCAACAGTAGATAGTAAATTAGACTTTTTAGCACATCAGTTTATCAATGACCCGTTGCGAAATAAAATATCCGAAAACCGCATTCAACTTTCTAAAATTTTTCAATGGTTTGCTAAAGATTTTAAAACTCAAGGCAGTTTAATAGATTTTTTAAATCAATATTCGGAGGTTGTAATTGCTAAAAATGCTAAAAAAAGTTATTTAAAATACAATTGGAATTTGAATGAATAAAATATCAATCATTATACCTACATTAAATGAAGCAGATAATATTGGTAAATTACTTGAATATTTGCTTGATAATTCCGTTTATGAAAATATTTCAGAAATTATTGTAGTAGACGGCGGTAGTATAGACGATACTGTTTTAAAGGTAAATTTTGCTATTAAAAATAATGCTAAAATAAAACTACAAAACAGTACAAAAGGGCGTGCCAAACAAATGAATGAAGGGGCAAAAAGGGCAACGGGTAGTATTTTTTATTTTTTGCATGCCGATAGTTTTCCACCCCAAAATTTTGATCAATACGTTATTGATGAGGTTGAAAAAGGAAACTTAGCAGGGTGTTTCAGAATGCAATTTGATAGTACACATTGGTGGTTGCGCTTAGCAAGTTGGCTAACACAATTTAGTTGGCGTGCTTGTAGAGGAGGAGATCAAAGCCAGTTTATTGCCAAATCATTATTTGAAGAAATTGGTGGTTTTGATGAGAGTTTTATCATTTATGAGGACAATGATTTAATTAACAAACTCTATGTAAAAAAGCAATTTATAGTCATCAATAAAAAATTGAAAACTTCAGCTCGTTTGTATGAGCGTGTGGGTATTTGGAAACTACAATATCATTTTTGGGTTATCTATATCAAAAAATGGTTGGGTGCTACTCCAAAGGAGTTATATCGTTATTATTTAGATAATATAGCTGCTAAGTATAAAAATTGAATACTCTATATCTACAATTCTTATGTCGATAAAATTTATAGATATTTTCAGATTGTTTTAAAGATAAGGATGTTAAGGAAAAATAGTATTTATTAAATTAAAGTTAAAGTAAATAAAAAAATCTCGAAAGTATCACTTTCGAGATTAAATTTGGTAAAATATAGCATGCTATATTTTTATGTATAATTAGTCACGCTCTTTCCAAAAACCAACGCCAATTTGACCTAAAAAGGTTTTCGGGAAGCTTTCATCTCCACCCCACCCTAATTCAATAGTTCCACTGTCTTCTGGTACGTAAGCCGTTTTAAAAATATAATCCCATAAACTCAAGCTAATACCAAAATTAACACCATGGCTGTGGTTACTAGGTAAAGCTTTTACATGATGATACAGGTGCATAACAGGGTTGTTAAAAATATATTTTAAAGGTCCCCAAGTTATTTTAATATTGGCGTGGTTTAAATGACCAATGGCAATAGCAATAAAGTGGATTAAAAATGCTTGTTCAGGTTCTCCTCCAATAATAATCATTACTACTAATGTTTTTAGGGGTTTGTAAATAATATTTTCCATCCAATGGTAGCGTAAATGACCTGCAAATCCCATTTCTTTTATTGAGTGATGTACTTTATGAAAATTCCATAAAAAGGAGTAACGATGTAAAATTACATGCGTAAACCATTGTACAAAATCGTTTAAAATAAAGAAAATAAATAAACCTAACCAAACGGGCATTTCACGAATGTCAATGATTTCAAAGCTAGATTTTGTAATGCCTAAACTGGTAAAAAAAATAGCAATTACACTGTAAAATCCACTAATGAATATAGAAAAAATAAAGAAATTGTAAAACATATAAAAACCATCTAGCCAAAAGTCTTTTCTGAAAATAGATTGATTTTTTCGCCAAGGGAAAGCAATTTCTAATGCCCAAACTACTAAAGATATTACAATTAAACCTATAAAGTAATTGGTGTACCAAGGTTCAATGTTTAATGTTACTGATTTCCACGCCCAATTGGCGGTTCCTTTAAAAGCATTTAAAAATGC
>JAJRPS010000030.1 GCA_024280635.1 Bacteroidota bacterium
ACAAAATCTTTCAAATATAAGTTTTTATGTAACAAATATCATTTTAAAACTCCATCATTTTTTGTAAATTCGCAACATTAATATTAATATATAATTATTCAACATAATGGGAAAAGGATTTTTTAACACTCCAGTGCCAGTAAATGAGCCTATTAAAGGTTACGCACCAGGATCTCCAGAAAGAACAGCAGTTTTAGCTACTTATAAAGAAATGTACAATAGTAAAATAGATGTACCTTTTTATATTAACGGTAAAAATGTTACCACTGGAAACACTCGTACAATGACACCTCCACACGACCATAAACATGTGGTTGGAACTTATCATCTAGCAGAAAAAACTCACGTAGAGGAAGCAATTTCAACTGCTTTAGAAGCAAGGAAAGCATGGTCAAAAACTCCTTGGGAGCAACGTGCTGCTATCTTTTTAAAAGCTGCTGAATTAATTGCGGGACCATACAGAGCTAAAATAAACGCTGCAACCATGATTGCGCAATCAAAAACAATACATCAAGCAGAAATTGACGCCTCTTGCGAGTTGATTGACTTTTTACGTTTCAATGTACAATACATGACGGATATTTACCGTGAGCAGCCTAAAAGCACAAGTGATGCGTGGAACCGAGTTGAGTATCGTCCTTTAGAAGGATTTACTTATGCAGTTACCCCGTTTAACTTTACTGCAATTGCAGGAAATTTACCAGCTTGTATGGCTATGATGGGTAACGTTGTCGTTTGGAAACCTAGTGATAGTCAAATTTATTCTGCTAAAGTGGTAATGGATGTCTTTGAAGAAGCAGGTGTGCCTGCCGGTGTTATCAATGTTGTTTTTGGTGACCCTGTTATGATTACCGATACCGTTATGAGTAGCCCCGATTTTGCTGGACTACACTTTACAGGTTCTACATTTGTTTTTAAAGAGCTTTGGAAAAAAGCAGGAAACAACATACATAACTACAAAACATACCCACGTATTGTAGGTGAAACTGGCGGAAAAGATTTTATTATTGCGCATAAAACCGCAGACGCAAAACAAGTTGCTACCGCTATTATTAGAGGTGCTTTTGAATTTCAAGGTCAAAAATGTAGTGCAGCTTCAAGAGCTTATATTGCAAAAGGGATTTGGAATGACGTTAAGAAATTTGTGATAGAAGATGTAAATTCCTTTAAAATGGGATCTCCTGAAGACATGAGCAACTTTATTACAGCAGTAATACATGAAGGATCTTTTGATAAATTAACAAAATATCTTGATCAAGCAAAAGCTGATAATGATGTAGAAATTATTGTTGGTGGTGGTTATGACAAATCTAAAGGATATTTTATAGAACCTACCGTTATTGTAACAACAAATCCAAAATACGTTACCATGTCTGATGAGTTATTTGGACCAGTAATGACCATTTACGTGTACGAAGATGACGCCTACACCGAAACACTACACATCTTAGACGAAACAAGTGAGTATGCACTAACAGGTGCTGTTTTATCTAAGTGCAGATATGCCATTACCGAAGCTACTGATATTTTACAAAACAGTGCTGGTAACTTCTATATTAATGACAAACCAACTGGTGCAGTTGTAGGGCAACAACCTTTTGGTGGAGCAAGAAGTTCAGGAACAAATGACAAAGCAGGTAGTGCACAAAACTTATTGCGTTGGGTCTCTCCTCGTTTAATAAAAGAAACATTTGTAACTCCTACAGATTATAGATATCCTTTTTTAGGAGAATAAGTTACCCCTTAAGTTTCTCATAAAAAGCTCAAAATTAAACGTTTGAGCTTTTTTCTTTTACAAAAACAAACAAATGTTATTTTTTTTTAAAAAAAATGTTTCTATATTGTTGACGTAAATTACTATGCTCGCATAGTAATATTAGTTAATCTTTTAAAACAACATAATATTATGAAAAAAAAATACCTCGTAATACTACTCACAATTGTAAGTTTTCAAATTCAAGCACAAGAACAAAAAATATATGATTATTCTGAGTTTGACACCTCTGATTTAAAAACAGAGTTATTTATAAAAAGTGTAGGTCCACTAAGTGCTTTAAAGATTGACGCTACAACATACGGAATGTATAACTTTACGCAATCGTATAAAGAAATTGTAAATAACGATACTAAAAATCGGTATACTCATTTAAAAGAAATACAGCGAATTGCACAAAAAATAAACTATTCACACATTGTAAAAATTGGTTTCCTACATACTGAATTTGAGTTTATCAACAAAAAAATGGTAGATGAAGGTAAAGTTAAACTAATAGGTAATAAAGTAGTTAGAAACACTACAGATTACATTTTTAAAAAACACACCACCACTATTTTATCCCCGCTATGCACGACACACAAAGGACTAGCAACAACCTTTATTTTAGATAAAAATTATTTTATAAATAATACTAAAGATAATGTTACTGAAATAAAAATAGATTTCGGCAATGGAAATGGTTACCAAAAAGTAGCTTTCAATACTCCTATAAAAATTAACTACAATAATAAAGGACTTAAAAAATTAAATTTTCTAATTAACCTCAGTAACGGAAGTACTATTGAAAGACACTCTACTCTAAATATTGAATACTCAAAAGCAGACAATAGCCGAATATTAGCTATTAATGCTACAGAAGTTATTTCTTCAATAACTGCCGATTTATCTATGTATAGTGGCGCTACTAATTTTGCTGGTTTAGCAGAATATGAAATATTTTTAGGCGCTGACAATGTGTTAGACAAACCTATTTTTGTAATTGATGGTTTTGACCCAGGAGACAGCAGAGATATCGCTGCCGTTTACAATTTGTTAAGTTATGATGACAATGGCACAACATTAAATTTAGCAGATCGTATTCGTACAGATGAAGATTTTGACATTATAATTGTGAATTTACCTCAATATTTCAAGTTGCCTGACAATTCTTTACAATCCATGGCAAACTCTACCGATGTAAATGCAGATGGTGTTATTGATACCGCAGATTACCCAGGAAGTACTCTTGTTGACGGTGGAGCTGATTTTATTGAGCGTAACGCTATGATTTTTGGTGAAATTATTACAATTATTAATGGCCAAAAAATAGGGACAGAGCAAAATGTTGTTATTGGCCCAAGTATGGGAGGTTTAATTACCCGATACGCATTAAACTACATGGAACAAAATAGTTACCCACACGATACCCGTTTATGGATTTCTTTTGATTCTCCACATAGAGGAGCAAATACACCTATTGGCTTCCAACAAGTATTTAATTTTTTAGCTTACGGACTAGGAAGCAATAGTGTAGATTCTGTTAAACCAATTGTGGACGATTTATTAAAATCAGCTGCTGCTCGACAAATGTTAGTCGATCATTTTGAACCTCATTTACCTGCCGGTGAACCCGATAAATTTGACCCAAATATTGTATTACCAACTCCGCATGATTTTCATGCTACATTTTACAATAAAATTGAAGCACTTACCACTTCTGGATTCCCAGAAACCACACGCAATGTAGCCATTAGTAATGGTAGTGGTATTGGCACACCTTATTTTCATAAAGATGGAAGTGATGTGTTACCTGCAAATAAAATATTAGATGTAAACGTAACGCAATGGTGGCCAGATCCTGATTTAGATTTAGACGTTTGGTGTACTCCATATGCCGGAAATCAATTACGAATTGGAGAGCAATACATAGACATGCCTTGGCCAATAGCTAACCAAACTTCTAATGCCGACTCAAAAGCTTTCAATTATTCTAATGGAGTAGATGCCGCTATGGGTGGGTTATTTGATTTAGCAGCTCTAGATGCACAATTTAATAATGGTACTGACGCTACAATAGCTGCTTTTTTTAACGGAATAAGCATTAATGGGTTTAACTTTATACCTGTCGTAAGTGCTTTAGCCTTAAACGATATAAACTTAGATTGGTTTGAAAATATTAACTTAGGAACACCAGATACTCCTTGGGATAATAATATTACTCCAACCAGCTCACAAACTCCTTTTGTAAATTGGTTTATGCCAGATAATAATGAAAACCACGTCACACTAACTACTGCAAATGTAGATTTTACTTGGTTAGAAATTGTTAACCCTACAGTTTTAGGAGTCAATCAAAATCAATTACAAGACAACAGTATTGCATTGTTTAAAAACCCTGTTCGCAACCAAATTACATTACAAAGTACTTTACGAACAGGCATGGATTTACAAATTGCAATGTATGACTTAAGTGGTAAAAAAATATATAACTTAAATAAAAAAGCTCAAGCATATATTAACATACCTACAACAGCTGCTACCGGAATTTACCTAATAACAGTACAAGACGACAACCATAATATATTACTAAACACCAAGGTTCAAGTACTAAATTAATTGTGATTAAAGATTAGTTTAACTACTTATAATCTTGTTAAAAAAGATAGGTTTATTATAGATATCATTTTACCTTTGCAAAAAAAAGATAAAATGCGTACTAAATTTCCCGAACAATCATTAACTATAGCAACTGACCTAGTATTACCTGGAGAAACAAATCCGCTAAACAATATGTTTGGAGGTGAGCTATTAGCACGTATGGATAAAACTGCTGGCATTTGTGCTCGTAGGCATTGTAGACGCATTGTAGTAACCGCTTCCGTAAATCATGTAGCATTTAACAAAGCTATACCAGTAGGTAGTGTGGTTACTATTGAAGCAAAAGTATCACGTGCTTTTTCTAGCGCTATGGAAATTTACATGGATGTTTGGATTGAAGATAGAGAGTCGGGTCACCGCACTAAAGCGAATGAAGGAATTTACACTTTTGTAGCAGTAGACGAAACAGGAACACCTGTTCGTGTACCTAAAATAGCACCGCAAACTGATTTAGAAAAACAACGTTTTGATAGCGCATTACGCCGAAAGCAACTGAGCTTAATTTTGGCAGGAAAAATGGATCCAAAAGATGCTGATGAACTTAAAAAGTTATTCGCATAATTAATGCTACAACTTATTTTTTAAAATTATATTTTTTTTGAAGTCAAAATGCAGTGCAATTGCTCGTATAAAAACCCAAATATAAAAAGCAACCCAAACTCCGTAAAGTTTCCAATCAAAATAATCTGCCAGTAATAGCGTAGGAATAAACCCTATAAAAGTAGCTGCTATTAATAAATTACGTAAAATTTTCATCTTCCCCATTCCTTTATACATGCCATCATAAATAAAGGCAATCGCACATAAAGGTTGCATTAGTACTGCCATCCAAAAAGTAGCGTAAAAAACTTCTCGAACCTCAGTGTTATTAGAATACAAAACTCCAATTGGGTAATAAAAACCTCCCAATACTACACATAATAATAACCCTACCGCTAAACCATACCTAATAATTTTTTTACGCAAAACATTTAAGTTTTCAAAATCATTTGCTCCAAATAATTTACCCGACATCATATTTCCTGCACTGGCATAACCGTCAATTACGAAAGCACATAAAAACCAAATATTCAACCCAATAGTAAATGCATTAATATAGGCAACTCCATAATTTGCAGCATACGCGCTCGCAAAAGTTAAGGCGATGTTTAATGATAATGTTCTGATAAACAAATTTAATATCATCATCAATAAACGTTTTATTTCTTTATTAAACGGAAAACTAAATTTGATATGAATTTCAGTTTTTGTCATTAAATAATAAAATGCCAACAACAACATTACTCCTTGTGATATTACACTAGCATAAGCAGCTCCCTTTAAACCCATTGCTGGAATGTAATTTTCAATACCGTACACCAAAACAAAATCGAGTCCTAAATTAACCACCAACCCTGTTAAGGCAATTAGCATTGGGTAATATGTATTTTGTAAGCCCCTAAACGTGCCAATTATAGCAAATGTGATGAGTATTAACGGAAAACCAATTGCTCGTATTTGGTAATAATCAACACAATAATCCAACACCAAACCTTTTGCATTATATAAGGAAAATATTTCTCGTGCAAACGGATACGTTATGGACAACGTAAACAAACTCACTACCCCTATAATAAAAATAGCCTGAATAGGTAAGTTTTTAACCGCTTCTAATTTATTAGCCCCTACATACTGTGAAATGATTGCCGAAATAGCACTTCTACTCTGCCCTAACATCCAAATAAGGGCATTTAAAAATACAGAAACAATACCTACCGAAGCAGCAGCTTCCGCACTATGATTAGGCATATTACCTATTATCGCTAAATCAGTTGCCGAAATAATAGGTTCTGCTATACCTGCAATTAATGCGGGTATGGCTAGTCTGTTAATTGCTTTAAAGCTTAAATCTATTTTCAAGAGTTCACAAAGGTTTTTATATGATTTGATACTTTTTGCATGTCTGCTGGCAAACTATTTTCCTCCCACGGATGTGAACCTCCAAACACATGGTTAGCATTTTCAATAGTTATTAATTTACTGTTTTCACTCCATTGACACATACGTTTTGCTTCCGCTAACGCTACCGTTTCATCATTTGTACCGTGCAGTATTAAATACGGAATTTTAATATTTTTAACCGCTCTGGAAATTGTTAAGCGCTCCTGATTTTCTATAAAATTGTTGTAAAACTGAATAAAATGTGGCATTTGTTGCTTAGTCCGTCCGTTTTCAATATAGGCAACTCCTTCTTTTTTCCAATTAGCTAAAGCATCACCTACAGGAAAACGCGCTTTATAATCAGATACTCCAGCTAATGTAATCACCTTAGTTGCTCGAGCATCTTCTTGTGCCTTTATGATTACGATTCCACCTCCACGAGAATGCCCTATTAGCGTAATGTTCTGAATATCTATTTCTTGATTAAATTCATTATTTTTATCTGTAATATAATTAAGAATCGTATCCAAATCGTTTAATTCTTTAATGAAATTATTTTCACCAAAAGCATTTAAATCTGGGAAATCTATAGGTTGCTCTGCCGTACCTCCATTATGAGAAAAGTTAAATTTCAAGAAAAAGACATTTGCTCTAGCAACATCTTCTGCTAATAAACCCCAACACCCCCAATCTTTAAACCCTTTATAACCGTGGCAAAAAATGACAATTGGTTTTTTGGTCTGATTCTGATTATAGGTAACATCTAAAACAATAGGTTTTGAGTTATTTTGAGCTAAAATTCTATTTTCTTTTTTCATATTAGACCTCTTTTTCTGTAAACGGAATTTCCACATCACAAATTTCAGTAATCAACTTTTTTACTTGATGAATATAATCTTCAAGAACCCCGTTAGTAATTTCAGAAACTAACGGATTATTTTTAGTTACCCTACCTTCTTGCTCTTTTTTTCCAAATTTAATAAACCCTGATTTTAAGTTTTTAAACGATATAATTCCTGCTTCAATAGGTTTATTCGGCACTATATTGTTCTTTTTCGCCATATAAGCATAAGCTAAAATCTGAAAAGGTTTACTGTATTTTTTATAATCTGAAGTGATTAATTTCCAATCATATATTTGTACCTGACCCGCTTCTACTTTCCCTGTTTTATAATCAATAATCCGAATTACACCATCTACCTCATCAATACGATCTACTTTACCTGCTATATAAACTGGAAAAGGTAAATCATCCATTGGGATTTCAATACATAAATCGGCTTCAATTTGATGAATAATAACCTCTTTACTTTTTTCAAGTAACTTGATCTCCGCATTTAAAAAATTAGACACATAGCGTTTGGCTACATTATAAATAATTAAGTTTTTTCCTTTAGAAATATCTCCTTTTTTATAAACCTCATTAAATTGTTTCCCTACTTCCGAAGCTATATCTTGTTGCATTTTTTTAACCAATGCAATTGACAAAATTTCACCTTCATGTTTCTTATAAAAATTTTCTAACGTATTGTGTACAATAGTACCCAAGGTGTTTGCTGCTACGGTTTCTTCTACCTCATCTTCTTCATAAATTCGCAATATTTTTTGGGTATAAAAATCAATTGGATTTCTTATATACTGCGTTAATGCAGAAGGTGAAAATCCTACTTTTTCATATTTATTTCCTTGTTTATCAACGCATCTTTGAATACCTGCAATTTCTTTTAAACGTATTATTATGGCGTCATCTTTTGTGATTTGATGCGTAACAATTGTTGTTGCTGGTATTTTTGGCGCACTGGTATAATATGATATTTTATGATTTTTTTGAGCTAATGCTTCTAATTGCAATAAAAATCGACTCTTTTCACCTGCATTTAATCCATCAGACTCTGTATTATACAATAAGTTAACCTTTTGTACGCGTTGCATTAATCGGAAAAAATGATAGGCATACACTGCATCTTTATCAAAATAAGTAGGTAGGTTGAATGCTATTTTTAAATCGAACGGAATAAAGGAATTGTTTGATTTTCCTGAAGGCAAAACCTCTTCATTTACGGATGTCATGATGATACGCTTAAAATCAAGTGCACGGGTTTCCAACATTCCCATAATTTGTAAGCCTTTTACGGGTTCTCCTTTAAAATCTAATGTTTCTGTAGTAATGATTTCTTTGTAAATTTGAAACAATCCAGAAATATCATCTAATACTTGATATTTTTCTTGCAATACATTAAGCTTATTAAACACTTCATTAAAACGATAGAGGTATTCCAAATCTAACAAGTGGTTGTCTTTATCCGCTGACAATTTATCTTTTAACTTTAAAATAATAGCATTAAAAGCCAACAAACAATTTGATACGGTTGCTTTTTTAAGTGATAAAATTTTCATCAATAATGCATTATTGGGTACAATATCAATTATTTCTGTTATGGTTAAACTAATGGTGTTATTTTGGTAAATATGTTGTTTTATTACTTTAACATCATCACTACCCAGAACAATTTTGGCGTAATTATTATCCAGTAACTGTAGCAATCGCTTGTAATAAAATCGACTACCACTTTGCCTGACATACAATTGAAAAATACTTTCAAAAAAAGCTGTTAGCGGCACTTCTTTTAATGCTAAACCCATTGTAATATTAATGTCTTTTACATTTTTGGGCAATGCGTTTAAAACGGGTAATAATAAAGATTCATCTCCTAAAACAACAGCTGTTTCTTTTATTTCTTGAGGCGATAAGTGTTGTAACAATTCACCCACTTTTTTAGCTTGACTACTATTTTTAGGGAGTGCTATGATGTCTATTTCTTTATCTGTACTAAAATTATTAGAAACTATTGGAAACGGGTGATCATGATAGTAATTCCAGTTCGTTTTATATTTACGTAAAAAATGACTTGCCGAGTGGGTTTTGTTCGTAAAAAAAGCTTTATCGATATCCCAATAAACAGTTGCTAAACCTTGTTGTAATAATTCTTGAAAAATATCTTCTTCACATTGATTTAAGGCATTGAATCCTAAAAAATAATGATGATGTTTATTGCTTTGTAAATAGTGCTCTATTTGTTCCGAGGCTTCTCGATACACCAACCCTTGATAGGCAACATTATTAGCTAGTAAACTTGATTTTAATTCATGATAATAGCGGTGACTATTTTTCCAAAAATCTAAATAATTCTGAATCAATTCCGTAGGCTCTCCTCCGCTTAGATCCCAATTTTCAATTTGCTTAATATTAGATAGATTGTTAAAAAAATCTGCTGCATTAATTTTATAACGATCAATTTCATTGAAATCATGCAACAATACCTGTGCCCATTTTGAAAAACTTTCAAAAGGTTCTTTTAGTGTTTTTGGTATAATACGCTCGTATACTTTATAAAACGCAAATAGCGTTTCTAAGTTACTCATTGTTTTTAATTCCGACACTTCTTCAATAAACTCCTCTATACTAATTATTTTAGGCAAGAAGATGGTTTTTTTTACTTGCTTAGCAATTTCTTTTCTTAAAAAAATACTAGCTCGTTTGCTTGGTAAAACAAAAATAGCACTACTAATATTAGTAGTGCTATTTAAAATTTGGGTAATGCAATTTGTAATAAAGTTTTCCATTGCATAAAAATAGAAAAAGCGTTCTGAAAACAGAACGCTTTTTAAAAATATTTTTAAGAGTTTTAACTTACTTTACTAAGTTAACTTCAACTCTTCTGTTGTTAGCTCTACCAGCTCTTGTTTTATTTGTATCAATTGGTCTATCTTCTCCATAACCTCTAGCTGTTAATCTAGATGCATCAACACCATGAGATGTTAAGTAATTCATTACTGAATTAGCTCTATTTGAAGATAATTTTTGATTTAATGTTGCACTACCTACACTATCCGTATGACCGTCAATTGTAAATTTAGCATTTGTATATTGTTTTAATATCGCAACAATATCACCTAATACAGTAGCAGATTGTTGTTTTATTGATGCTTTACCTGTATCAAACAAGATAGTTTTAGCATAATCATTTAACATTTTTTGTACTTCCTTAGTAACTTCAGGACATCCGTTGTTTGCAACAGTTCCTTTTACATCTGGACATTGATCATCTTTATCTAAAACAGAATCACCGTCTTTATCTGCCCATGGACATCCATTGTTTGCAGCTGGACCAGCTTGTTTAGGACAACCATCTTTAGCATCAGTAATACCATCTTTATCTGTATCAGGACATCCGTTTAATTCTTTTAAACCAGGAACATCTACACAGTTATCATTAGGATCAGCAACTCCGTCACCGTCAGTATCAGCACAACCGTTATATTCTGCAACACCAGCAACTTCTGGACAAGCATCTTTAGCATCTTCAATTCCGTCACCATCAGTATCAGGACAACCGTTGAAAGCTTCTAAACCAGCAACTTCTGGACAAGCATCATTTTTGTCAAAAATTCCATCACCATCAGTATCTTTTCCTCCGAATGCGAAAGTAAGACCTGCAGTATGTTGGAAATAGTTTGGTTGTTGAAACATTACTGGGTTTTCTAATTCTTCTTGGAAGTTATTTTTGTAAACTGATTGTACTTTTAAAGCTATATTATCAGAGAACCAAAAGTTAACACCTAAACCACCACCAGCAACCATGCTGTTGTAACCTGCAATCCAGTTCATACCTCCATTTACTCTTACGTAAGGATCTAACCATTGCATTCCGTTATACAAAGTGTTTAAATGATAGTTAACACCTAAATCTAAACCTACATACGTTTCATCATTTACATCATTTGCTTGTAATGGCACTCCATTTGCAGCATACTTGTTACCAAACTGAGTAATTTTATTATAAGATGCAGATACATCTAAACTTACACCATCACCCATATATCTTGCAACAGATAATGAGGAAATTGAAGGTACAATATTCCATTGATCTTCTACATTAAAAAACTCATTAAAAACAGGCGCATCGTTTTGCAACTCATTTGTTTTTACATAGTTATTACCTGCAGAAGCAAAATCTACCGCATTTGCTCCAATAGTTACAGACCATGGATTGTCTTCTGTTTGTGCATTAGCGTTCACTCCTAATACAAGAGCAAAAGCAACTAAT
>JAJRPS010000031.1 GCA_024280635.1 Bacteroidota bacterium
ACTATTTTTTTACAAGTATTGGTTTGTAATACTTGAATGGCGTTTGTTACTAAATCAAGATGCTTTTTTACTTCAAAAGTTTCTTTAACTATCGTTGCTTTTTTAGTTTCCAAGTGCGCATAAACGGTTGTAATTTTTTTATCTAACGGTATTAAAACGCTTTTACTATGAGTATCAAATGGCGCAAAAATAAATCCTGTTTCTGCAAAATTATTTACAACATGTAACACATCATCTTTTTGCAATATTGCAGTAATAGTACCTTCGTTAGGTTTTCGGTATGCTACAAAAGGTAGCTTTTTATCTAATTGTTGCTGTATTTGCTGTATGAAATTTTGCATGCACAAATCTATTTTTCTAAAACAATATTAGTGAGTTTACACAATGAAATTAGTGCGTTTTTTTCATCAACAATTCTAATTTCCCATAAATGTGTAGTACGCCCTTTGTGTATTATTTTAGCCGTTGCATATACCACACCTTCTTTTTTACTCCTTAAATGATTTGCCGAAATTTCCAATCCTTTTACAATGTATTTTTCTTGATCAATAAATAGAAAAGAGGCTGCACTACCAACACTTTCAGCTAAAGCCACACTTGCTCCTCCATGTAAAATCCCCATAGGTTGATGTACCGCTGGTGTTACAGGCATTTTTGCGGTTAAAAAGTCCTCACCCACATCAATATACTTAATGTTTAAGGTTTCCATTAAGGTGTTTTTTGTAAATTGATTACAAATTTTTAAAATTTCTTCTTTATCAAATTGCATTGTACTACTTTTATGCAGTAAAAATACAACTGTTTTATGAAAGTCCATAAGGATGAACATAAATAAACTTTTGCATTATCCAATTTAATTTTCAACTAGCCTATAAAAACACATAAAACAATCACTAGAGTATGAAAAGCAACGAAAAAGAAATCTCTTACACCATAAATAATACCTACTCTACTTTAAATAAGTTTACTAAAAATACAAAAACAGTGTGGTTTGTTTTTCATGGGTTGGGTTTTTTAAGTCGATATTTCATTCAATATTTTGATAGCCTAAATACTGAAGAAAACTATATTATTGCTCCACAAGCACAAGCAAAACATTATTTAAACGGAAAATATACACATAGTGGTGCTTGCTGGTTGACAAAAGAGAATACTACTTTTGAAATTGAGAATGTAATGGCATATATAAATCAAGTATATGCGAATGAAAACATTACTAAAAGCATCAATTTTAAAGTATTAGGGTTTTCTCAAGGAGTAAGCATTGCTACTCGATGGGTCGCCAAAAACAATATTAAATGTGATGCTTTGTATTTATATGCAGGAAAAATACCACGAGAATTTACGGCAGATGATTTTAAAGATATTCCTACTATAAAACTGATTGTTGGTAATAAAGATGAATACATTACGGATGCCATTATGGCTGCTGAAAAAGCATACACCAAGGCACTTTTTAGCAACCGTATTGAGTATTTTGTTTTTGATGGAACTCATGTAATGGATAAAAAAATCATTACATCTTTAAGTTAGTTTCTAGGTTATCTCATTTTTTTTTCATAATTTAATAGTCTAATAATCAATCTATAGCCCCAATTAGATAAAAAAAATAGTCTTTATGAAAACACATAATTTAATTGGAAAAATTACTTTAGAAGAAAAAATAAATGTAATTAATAGCAAACAACATCATAATGCTTTAATTATAGATGTCCCCAACCCATTAGCGTCTTATTATTCAAATTTTGCAGGAATTCAGCAACCAAATACTATTGTTTTGGCTACTAAAACACCCAATTCATTTGAAAATATTTTACGAGCAACTAAAAATATTAATACTTCTAAAAATTTAAATTTAAATGGCGCAAAATGTGAAGCATTAATTAACGGAAAAATAGTTAACTGTATTCGGTTGAAAGGCATTGAAAATTATGCTGAAATTGACCACATTCTTGATTTATATATCAATGAAGGTTTTAATTTTAACGCAAATGTAAAAGCAAAGGAAAGTGATTTAGTGCGTTTAAGAGTAAATAAGTTTTTTGATTTAGAAGAAATAGACGAAGCTATTTTTAGATCGCGTAGAAATCCCAATCGGTTTTATTTTAAAATGAATACCGCTGATAATTTTGAAACGTGCAAGCAGAAAATTAAACACGTTAAAAATAATGTGCTAAATAATAATTTTGATGCAGCACACGTAATTTTATATAATCAAGGAGAAATTAATGATGTGGTACGGGTTATTAAACCTAATTTTTCAGCTGAAGAGGTTTATAATATTTATAAAAAGTACAATCAACAGTTTTTAAAGCTTTAATTCAAGTAGAACATGTATAAGTATTTATATATTTACCCATTACAAACGACATAGAGACTAAACTTAGAACTACTAATACCCCTTCCCGTCTACATAATCTTGTAAATAAGCGTAACGCTCCGTTAATTTACCATTTTTTGTCATTCGGGAACGTTCTAATATACCATCAGCATCATTATTAAAAAAGGCAGGAATTACGTGTTTTAAAAACATTTCGGCAAATCCTTCACTGGCATCTTTAGGTAATTCACAAGGTAAATTATCAACTGCCATTACTACAATAGCGTTGTCTTCTTTAAAATCCACTTCTTGCTCCGTTTGTGGATTATATCCATAAATAGGGTCAGCAATAGTACTAGGCCTTATAGTAGTGGCTACTGGACCGTCAATATCACAACTTACATCAGCTACTAATTTTATTTTAAAATCAGGATGTTTGGCATCTTCTCTAGTAAATAAATACGGTGCACCATCACCATAAAAATGACCGGCTATAAAATAATCAGTTACTTTGGCAAAACGCATAAAATCACTTTCATACTGCTCAGGGTTGTTATACAAATCGTACTTATCTAATTTTTTACCGTCTTTACGTTTGTTGTAATCCAATATACCTAGCATACAGTATACAGCTTCATTAAATTCTTTGTTTAAATAATCATCAACGGATACTTTTTTAATGTTTAAATGCTCTAAAATTTCTTGTGCGCCATATGCGACTTTACCGTTTCCTGTTAAACATATTTTCATCTTAGGAATGGTAATTTTATCCAGTTCAGTTTTCATACCTGCCAAATCGGGCACATTTTCTGCTTTGGGTAACGACCATGTATGGTGTTTTTTGCCATATGCTATAAATCCGTTATAAGCACCTACAATACCTGCATAACGTCCAAAACCAATTAAACGACTACCGCTTGCTTTGGTTATTACCTCATGGTCAAACATTTCAATGTTTTTATCAAGAATTGTTTGTAATAACTTACGGTTATAGGGTTGCTTTTTAATGGTATGCGAAAAGAAAAAATATTTTTTATTGGGAATTAATGCGTCAAGAGGCACTTCTTTTACACCAATCATAACATCACAATTGCTAACATCATCAACAGGTAAAAACCCTACTTTTGCATACTGCTCATCTGTAAAAAAGCGAATGTCTGATTTTTCCACTACTATTTGTGCTTCTGGAAATTTTTCTTGCATTTCTATCAACATTTTTGGCGGGAATACAACTCTTCTATCTGGTGGATTTTTACGTTCTTTTATAATGGCAAATTTCATAGTTTGACGTTTATTTTTGTGTTGTGCTAAAGTAAGATTTTTTTATTGATTTTTAAAACAAAAACGCACTACCATTAGTAGTACGTTTTTTTAAATATTTAAAATGTATATTTTATGCAGTACGCACTATTTTTGCACCTATTGCTCGTAAGCGTTCATCAATACGCTCATAACCTCTATCTATTTGTTCAATATTATGAATAATACTAGTTCCTTTTGCTGATAATGCTGCAATTAATAAAGATACTCCTGCTCTAATATCTGGTGATACCATAGTGGTTGCTTTTAATTGACTTTTAAAATCGTGTCCCATAATAGTGGCTCTATGCGGGTCACATAATATTACTTTTGCGCCCATATCAATTAATTTATCAACAAAAAACAGACGACTTTCAAACATTTTTTGATGTATCAAAACTTCGCCTTTTGCCTGTGTTGCTATTACTAATATAATACTCAACAAATCAGGTGTAAACCCAGGCCAAGGAGCATCGGAAATGGTTAAAATAGAACCGTCAATATAGTTTTGAATTTCATAACCGTCTTTATGGGAAGGGATATAAATATCATCACCTTTACGCTCTAAGGTAATCCCTAATTTTCTAAATACGGCAGGTATTTGTCCTAAATTATCCCAACTTACATTTTTAATGGTCAGTTCACTTTTAGTCATTGCAGCCAAACCTATCCAACTTCCTATTTCAATCATATCAGGTAATACACGGTGTGTGCAACCTCTTAGTTCTTTGACCCCATCAATGGTTAGCATGTTAGAGCCTACACCTGTAATTTTTGCCCCCATGCTGTTTAGCATTTTACACAATTGTTGTAAATACGGTTCACATGCAGCATTGTAAATAGTAGTTTTCCCTGTAGCTAAAACAGCAGCCATTACAATATTAGCAGTACCAGTTACTGATGCTTCATCTAAAAGCATATAGATTCCTTTTAACTCATCTGCTTCTACACCATAAAAATAATCTGCTTTATTGTAACGAAATTTTGCACCTAATTTGATGAATCCTTCAAAATGGGTATCTAATCGTCTACGTCCTATTTTATCTCCTCCTGGTTTGGGGATGTATCCTTTCCCAAAACGTGATAACATTGGGCCTACAATCATAATAGAACCTCTTAAAGAGCTTCCTTCTTTTTTAAATTCGGCAGATTCTAAATATTTTAAATTCAATTCATCTGCTTGAAATGTGTATGATCCGTGTGCTAATTTTTGAATTTTAACGCCTAAATTCCCTAATAGTGATATTAATTTATTGATGTCTATAATATCAGGAATGTTATGTATGGTTACTTTTTCTGGGGTTAATAACACTGCGCATAATATTTGCAATGCTTCGTTTTTAGCTCCTTGTGGTTGTATTTCACCTTTTAATTGGTGTCCGCCTTCTATTTGAAATGTACCCATTTAGTTTCTTTTACGTGGTTGGTTTTTATTGTTGTTTCGGTTATTGCTATAGCGTTTGTTAGTGTTCTTGGCTTTCGGATGATCTTGACGTTTTACATTTTTAGTTTGAAAATTTGTTGCTAATTTAATGTCCTTGTCATTTAAATTAATTTGCCCGTCAGAAAGTTCTAGCAAATGCTTGAAAATTACATCATCATCAACGGTGTCTTTATTCCAATTTAAAAAACACTTTTTCATGTGATTGGCAATCGTCATAATCAATGCTTCTCGTAATTCACCTTCTTCCCAAGATAAAGCTACATCTACCATTCGTTTGATATTGTTGCCATAAAAACGATATTTCGGAAAATTTTGTGGATACTCTAGTGTTTCTGGTTTTTCTGATAATTCTTCTCGTGATGGTTTTGGGTATGGTGACTCCGTATCTAATTTAAAATCAGACATGATAAAAATTTGATCCCACAGTTTGTGTTTAAAATCTTGTACATCACGTAGGTGGGGTTGTAAATTACCCATTACATCAATAATAGCTTTTACTACTTTTGCACGTTCTGCATCATCTGCTATTGCTACCGCATGATTTACCATTTTTTGTAAATGTCTGCCGTACTCTGGAATGATTAATTTTTCCCTTTCGGTGTTGTATTCTATATTGTCAATCAAAATGTTGTATTTTTTTGTAAGTGATAAGAAATGTAATGTATAAAATTACTCTTGCAAAGTAGTTATTTTATTCAAAAAACGAAAGTTTATAATGAAATAATACCTTTTACAGTACTCACTGCTTTATATTTATCAATAACGGCACTTGCGCTTTTCATCTTTACATGAATGGAGATGCTTGTATACTTACCGTTTTTAGATTGCTTAGTATTAATTGTAGCCCCTAAATTATCAAAGTTTTTAACTACCTCCTCTACCTTGTTATTGCAGGTTGGTACAATAAATTTATATAAATATATGTGCGGAAATGTAGTTGTATCTTCTAACTGTGCTAATAATTTTCTATAAAATTCGTCAGGGGTTTCGCTTGTACTCATTGTGTTTCTTGTATTTGTTACAAATATATAAAAACTATTGGTTATTTTTCTATTGTTTGATTTTTTAGTACGGCATTCAAACTTTTGTATTAATTTTCATCTACAATGCTCTAAAACCTATATATTATTTTGTTAATTTGTAGTATAAATCATTCTATATGAAATACGCATACTTAATACTTGTTGCTTTTTTATTCAATTCTTGCTATCAAGTAGAACGAAATTGTTCTGATTTTAAAAATGGCTCCTTTGAATATAAATATGAAGTAAATGGAAAAACCATTACTACAACCTTTACTAGACAAGATAATTTAGAGATAGATTACCACGGAAAACATATAGATTCCGTTGCTGTACATTGGATTAATGATTGTGAGTATGTTTTAAAAACGATTAACCCAAAAACGCAATCGCAAAAAAAAGCAGTACACATAAAAATATTAACCACTACAGCAAATACCTATACCTTTGAATCTAAAATAATTAACGACCAACAAAAAAGAACCAGTAGAGGAACCGTAACTAAAATTAACTAATTATGATTGAATTTTTAACCAGTGTAGATGCTCTTGTAGCCTTATTAACCTTAACTTTTTTAGAAATTGTTTTAGGGGTAGATAATATTATCTTTATATCTATCGCTTCCAGTAAATTACCGGAAAATCAACAAAAGAAAGCAACCAATATTGGTTTATTTTTAGCAATGATTATGCGTATTATACTTTTGTTTGGTATATCGTATTTAGTAGCACTAAAAGCACCATTTTGGACCATTAATTTACCTTGGTTACATGGTGGTATTTCCGGACAAGCAGTTATTTTATTTGCAGGTGGTTTGTTTTTAATTTACAAAAGCACACATGAAATACATGAAAAAGTTGAAGAGCCTGAGCATGATAAAGATGAAGTCATTTCACATAGAGGTACGACACTTTCAAAAGCTATTGTGCAAATTATGCTTATTAATGTTGTTTTTAGTTTTGATTCTATTTTAACTGCTATTGGAATGACAAACGGATTAAGTGAAAACCCTGACAATGCATTGGTTTTGATGATTGTTGCAGTTGTAATTTCCGTTATTATTATGATGGCATTTGCGCATCCTATAGGAAAATTTGTGAGCAAAAACCCAACAGTACAAATATTAGGGTTATCATTTTTAATTTTAATAGGATTCATGCTAATTTCAGAAGCAGCTCACTTATCTCACTTGAGTGTTTTTGGTAATGAAGTTGGCGTTATACCTAAAGGATATTTATACTTTACGATTACTTTTTCTATGTTTATTGAGTTTTTAAACATGAAAATGAAAAAAAAGAAATAATAATTTTAGAAATCATTATAAAACTAAAAAAAGCGAAACAATTATTGTTTCGCTTTTTTAGTTTTATTCTTATCAACAGAGCATGTATTAATATATTTACTCTTTTAATTACCGCCTGAAACTGTTATGTTATCATAGTAAAATCTTTCATCTGCCGCCCATGTATTTGAAGTAATACGAATTCTTAATGTATTACCTCCACTTAAACCTGCTACAGAAACCGTCCCTACAGGGAAAGTTCCATCCGAAGGATTTGGCGCTACCAAAGTATGATGTATTGTCCCATTTCCTCCAAAATTAGTTACTAATATCCATGCGCCTCCATCAATAGAATATTCTATATTAACATAGTCATTTGTATTATTGCTATCATCAGTACTATGTATATTTGGATTGTATTCTAATTGTCCAGTCGCTTCTATATCTACCGAAAAACATATTATTGCATATCCCGTAATATTTATTGCTGCGGTTGTTAAACTTACTGGTCCATCGGTATTGTTTAACTCAAAATATCCTGATGAATTAGTATAGGCATAATCATTGTCTTGCCCTAAAAAATCGGCAGCACTATCATCAATTATCCAAGGAGTAAAAACCCCTGTAACATAATCTCCTGAATCCGTACGTCTATCTCTACCGGTGTGCAAAGCGTAACTATTAAAATCTTCTAAATAAATTTGAGTAGTACACATCGATTTACAATTGATACTCCTCCAACGTAATAATTTTCCGTCCCAAACTTCCCAACACCATTTTCCTGTTGATGGATCACTAACAAATACTTGCATACCATCATCAGCTTTTACTACTGGTATTAAAGCTTGTTCTAATTCCGTCACTACAGGCATTAAAAAACCACCTCTTACTATAGTTGAGTATGCTTTTTTTTGAAGATGCAATACTGCTGCTGAGCTTGGAGCAGTTGTTCCTATTGCAACTTGTGCAAAAGAAAAAAAATTTATTAATAGTAGTAATATATTAAGGGTTTGTTTCATGTATTAATTATTATCAGCCTCCTGAAACAATTATATTATCATAATAAATAGTTTCATCACTAGCCCATACTTGAGAGGTCAAACGAATGCGAAGTGTAGTGCCACTTAACCCCATTTGCGTAACAGTACTGTCAGGGAAATTTCCATTAAACCCAGGTGATGGTCCTGCTACTAACGTATGATTTACTGTTCCATTTCCTCCAAAATTAACAATCATAGTCCACGGGCCTCCATCAATAGAGTATTCTACATTTGTAAAATCATTCTTATTATTGTCAGCATCAGTACTATGATCTGCTGAGTCATATTCTAATTTACCGGTTCCTCTTACATCTACAGAAAAACAAACGGTAGCATATCCGGAGATGTCTATTGCTGCTGTTGTTAAACTTATGGCTCCATCGGTATTATCTAATTCCATTTCCCCTGCAGCATTTGTGTAGGCATAGTCATTATCTTGACCAACTGGTGATGGTGGTATCGGTGTATTGGCAGCACTATCATCAATTATCCAAGGAGCAAAAACTCCTGTAACATAATCTCCTGAATCCGTACGTCTATCTCTACCGGTGTGCAAAGCATAACTATTAAAATCTTCTAAATAAATTTGATTTGCACATGTAGGTACCGGAGCACAGTTAATACTCCTCCATACTGCTGCTTGTCCGTCATATATGTCCCAACACCATTTTCCTGTTGAGGCATCACTTACAAAAACTTGCATACCATCATCTACAGCTGTTACCGGTATTAAAGCTTGTTGTGCTTCTGTTACAACTGGCATAATAAACCCTCCTCTATTTGTTGTAGAAAAATTTGAGGTTTGTATGTGTAAAACAGCCGCTGAACTTGGTGTTGTTCCTCCCATTGACACTTGTGAAAATGACAATGTACTTATAAAGATTAACAACAAAAATATTTTTATTTGTTTCATCTTTATAATAAGTTTAATACTACATTATCAATAACCCATATTTCATTACTAGAGTTGTTTTTTAATTCAATACGGATAAAAAGTGTTGGTGATATTGGCAAACCTGTTAAAGTTACTTTAGAATATGCATTAGGTCCTGACAACAACCCTCCTCCTGGCGCTGTATATGCTGTTGGAACATTGTTCCCGTCATAAACACCAGATGCCACTGCTGAACCTGCAAACCCCCAATATGAGTTTCCTGCTCCATTAACCGTTACTTCTGATGACCATGTTACCCCATCTGTACTTACAAACACTGTCATAACATCTGTTCCATCCATACCGTTTCCAGATGTTCCAGAAAATGCTGCTAAGTCAAATGATAAATTAACTGTTGTATTTGTTGATGTATCTACCGATGCAAAATCTACATTAACTGTTGAGTTAGATACTTGATAGCCTTGAGAGCCATCTGAAAATCTTGGTGCACCACTAGGAAAAGGTCCTGTACCTGTTGAAAATGTTCCTCCTGATGCTGAATATGTTAGTTCAGGAGTATTAGGAACTAGCTCAAAATCTTGATACATTGCCGATGCGGCTACTGGCATGCAATACATGTTTACCCAGTTTGTAGATGTTGCATTATACATTTGCACGCAACGTGTAGTTCCATCTACTAAATAAATCATTAAGCCATCATCTACCGCTGTAACAGGTATTAATGCTCTTTGACCTAAATTTACTACAGGCGGCATAAAACCTCCATAAACACCTGTTGCTGCATTTAAAGATACTAAATGCAATACTGCTGCGGAACTTGGTGTAGTAGTATTAATTCCTACTTGACTATAACCAATAGTTGAAACTATTAGAAAAGCACTAAAAAGTATTTTTTTCATATTAAATTATGTTAATTGAGTAAAACCGTTGGCAAGATAGTTTTTTTTTAAAAATTCACCAAATAGCTTATTAACAATTAGTTAAAATACTACTTCTAAAAGTAATTATAACATAACATAGTTATGATTACTCTACTAGTATCAACCATAATATATTGCAATAAAAAATTGTTAATAAATTAATGTAATTAAAAATATTTATCCACTTGTATTATTGTTATTCAAAAGTTTGAATGAAAAACTATAAAATATATTTCGCCATAAGTAAGCGTTGCTTATATTTGCAGTTCAGAAAATTCAGATTCATGAAAATATCATACAACTGGTTAAAACAATTTATCAAATTATATTGGGATGCCGAAAAAACAGGTGATTTATTAACAGACCTCGGTTTAGAAGTAGAAGGTATTGATACCTTTCAATCTATAAAAGGAGGATTACAAGGTATTGTTGTAGGACATGTACTTACTTGTGAAAAACATCCAAATGCCGATAAATTAAATATTACTACTATTGATTTAGGGAATGGAAAACCTTTGCAAATAGTATGTGGAGCACCCAATATTGCTGTAGGGCAAAAAGTGCCCGTTGCTATCATTGGTACCGTTTTATATGCTGATGATGGTTCTGATTTTAAAATTAAAAAAGGTAAAATTAGAGGAGAAGAATCATGGGGCATGGTATGTTCTGAAGTAGAACTAGGTTTAGGAGCAGATGCTAGTGGTATTATGGTTTTAGATGATAGTCTAACACCAGGAACTCCTTGCTCTGATGTGTTTAAAATAGAAAATGATTTGGTTTTTGAAATTGGATTAACCCCCAACCGATCAGATGCAATGAGTCATTTTGGTATTGCTCGAGATTTAAAAGCAGGTTTATTACAACAAGGAACAAAAGTCGAATTAATTACTCCATCAGTGAGTGATTTTCATATTGAAAACAGAACGCAAAAAATAGAAATTAAAATTGCTGATAAAAAAATCACTCCTCGCTATTGCGGTGTAACGATATCTGATATAAAAGTAACGGATTCCCCTACTTGGTTACAAAATAGATTAAAGGCTATAGGTTTAACTCCAAAAAATAATATTGTAGATGCAACTAATTATGTATTGCATGAGTTAGGACAACCCTTACATGCATTTGATTTAACTCAAATAAAAGGAAATACCATAGAAGTTAAAAATGCAATTTCGGGAACTAAATTCACCACTTTAGACGGTGTCGTACGTGAGTTACATGAGGATGACTTGATGATTTATAATGCTAGTGAGCCCATGTGTATTGCAGGTGTTTTAGGAGGTGAAAATTCTGGAGTTACTCAAAATACCTCCGCAATATTTTTAGAAAGTGCTTATTTTAATCCTGTAAGCATTAGAAAAACTGCAAAAAGACACGCTTTAAATACCGATGCTTCTTTTCGTTTTGAAAGAGGTATTGACCCTAATACAACTGAATATGCATTAAAACGTGCTGCTTTATTGATACAAGGAATTGCAGGTGGACATATCTCATCTAACATAGAGGATTTTTACCCTGAGAAAATAGAGGATTTTCAGGTAACCTTATCCTTTGACAACGCTAAAAAATTAATTGGGCAAGAAATACCGAAGGAAACCATTAAAAGTATTTTAACATCTTTGGATATTAAAGTTAATAATGTTACCGAAGCAGGTTTGGGTTTAACCGTACCAGCTTACCGAAATGATGTTACTAGAGAAGCTGATATTATTGAAGAAATCTTAAGAGTTTACGGCTACAACAATATTGAGTATTCTAACAAATTGAATGCTACTATGAGTCACGCTCCAAAATTTGAAGATTATAAGGTGCAAAACATAGTTGCTAATCAATTGATAGGACAAGGTTTTAATGAAATTATGGCAAATTCATTAACCACCCCTAAATATGCTACATTATCAGAGCAATTAAAGGAGGAACACAATGTAACCTTGTTAAATCCATTAAGTGCCGATTTGTCTACTATGCGACAATCGTTATTATTTTCTGGATTAGAAGCTGTTGCCTATAATATTAACCGTAAACAATCCAATTTACAATTTTTTGAATTCGGAAAAACCTATCATAATTTTGAATCGGGATATCAAGAAAACAAGCACTTAACACTGTTTGTTACTGGTAATCGCACACAAGATAGTTGGATTAATACTGTTAAAGAAACCGATTTCTTTTACTTAAAAGGAATTGTAGAAAACATTTTAGCTCGTTTAGGGGTTTCTAAATTAAAATCAGCACCATTAAAAACAGATGTTTTATCAGAAGGTATGACCTTGAGTTTAGGAAAAATGAAATTGGTAGAATTTGGTGTTGTAAAACGTAATATTTTAAAATCATTTGGAATAAGTCAAGAAGTGATTTTTGCTGATTTTAACTGGGGTAATGTTTTAGAAGTTGCTAAATTTAATAAAACTAAATTTACAGATATTCCAAAATATCCATCTGTAAAACGTGATTTTGCTTTATTAGTAGATCAGAGCGTAACTTTTAAAGAAATTTATACTTTGGCACAACAAAGTGAGCGCAATTTACTAGCCAACATCAACCTGTTTGATGTTTATGAAGGTGATAAACTACCCAAAGGTAAAAAAAGTTACGCAGTGAGTTTTACTTTACAAGATGCAAATAAAACGCTTACTGAAAAGCAAATTGATAAAATTATGAGTAAATTACAAACTACTTTTGAAAAGCAATTAAATGCTGAATTGCGTTAAAAAAAACTATATTATTAAAATAAAAAGCCGCTCATTTGAGTGGCTTTTTTAGGTGTAAATTGGTATTACTCGACAATTTTACGCAATGGTATTGGTAATTGTATGCTTTCTTTCAAGAAACGCTTGTGTACACTTTCCTTTAAAATACATTTCATTTTAAATTCCCATATCGGTTCACTCAACCATATGTAAGCTCTTAAGTGTACCGCGGTTTCGGTTACTTCCACCACCCTAATGTCAAATTGAGTAACATTATTGAGTATTTCTACTGGAGTACGATTATCCATAACATGATCTAGTTTTTCTGCCTCTTCCTCTATAATTGCTTTTGCTTTATCAATATCGGCATACAAACTAATCAAAAAATTATTAAAACTTAATATTTTGGCTTCGTCAATACTATGGTTTAAGACCGACTCGGTACTAATTACTGAGTTGGGTATAATCAATCGTTTGTTTTCAAAATTATTAATTACCGTATGGCGTAAGGTAATGTCATCTACAATTCCCATACGCTCACTATCTAAGCGAATATAATCACCTATTCTAAACGGTCTAAACAATACAATAAACAAGCCTGCAATTAAATTAGAAATAGCGTCTTTAGCTGCAAAACCTATAATTGCTGCTAATATTCCTGCTCCTGAAAATATTGCTCCTGCTTGTCTCCTAAAAATAGGTACGGTAAAAATAATTACCAATATGCCTATCATTCCACATAAAAAACGAAGCGAATTACGAGTAAATTTTAAACTAGTTTCTCCAAATTTTTGTTTAGTAGCGTGTCTTTTTAAAAAGAATACTACAATAAATCTTAAAATTCGAGAAGCTATCCATGACAAGAATATCACTACACTTATATATAATGAAATGCCTAAAACGGTATTTAAGTTAAAATAAGAGGTTATCATTTTATTTTCTTTAAAATTGCTTTTTGTCTTCCATTTATAAAATTAGTAACTACCTCGGGTATTTTCTCTCCATCTATTGTTGTGTTACCCGTTAGAGTCTTTTTTTTATCCGTAGCAGATATGATTTCAAACTGAATTGTTTCTATATCTAGTTGTGTGTAGGTAGCTACTATAAAGTTATCCATCACTTTAAAAAAACTAGTAAAAATATTATTGTGTAAAAAAGCATCAATTACAATGCTGTTTTTTTCATCTATTTGATAATGTCCTTTATTTTTATCTACTATTTTTACTTCATACGCACGCACATCAGTAGGTTTCCCCTTCATTTTATATATAAGCGACCAACTGTAAACGGAATCTGTTTTTTCGACAATTTTTAATTCCATTGGTAATTGCATTCGCACTTTATCTACACCATAAATTAGAAGTTTTCCTTCATAATTTCCTTCCCAAGAAGCAGGAAAACACTTTAATACTTCCTGGTTTTTAGTTAGTTCTATAGAGTTTTCCTGTGCTTTAGTGCCTACTGTTATCAAAAATATCGCTAATAAAATAACCTTTTTCATTAATATTAATTTAAAATATATTTTCATAAAAAACAAAGTTACATCATTTATTAATACAAGGAACATTTTAATCTATTGCTAAACAAAAATATTGTTTGTAAATTAGCCAACCAAATATTAGAACACATACTCATGGATATCAACTTCAATAAAAACGAAGATTACAATAAATTATTAATTACTGATTTACGTAAACGCTTTGCAAAAGTAAAATTAGGAGGCGGACAAAAACGTATTGATAAGCATCATGCAAAAGGTAAAATGACCGCTCGTGAACGTATTGATTACCTATTAGATAAGAAAAAACCGTGTATTGAAATTGCTACTTTTGCGGGTGATGGCATGTATGAGGAACATGGTGGATGCCCTTCTGGTGGTGTGGTTATTAAAATTGGTTATGTTAGTGGTAAACAATGTATTGTTGTAGCAAATGATGCTACTGTAAAAGCAGGTGCTTGGTTTCCGATAACAGGTAAAAAGAACCTAAGAGCGCAAGAAATTTCAATTGAAAACCGCTTACCTATTATCTATTTAGTAGATAGCGCAGGGGTATATTTACCCATGCAAGATGAAATTTTTCCTGACAAAGAACATTTTGGACGTATTTTCAGAAACAATGCCGTAATGAGTAGTATGGGAATTACGCAAATAGCCGCTGTTATGGGTAGTTGTGTTGCTGGTGGTGCATATTTACCTATCATGAGTGATGAAGCGCTTATTGTTGATAAAACAGGGAGTATATTTTTAGCGGGTAGTTACTTAGTAAAAGCTGCTATTGGAGAAAATATTGATAATGAAACGCTAGGAGGTGCCACTACTCATTGTGAAATTTCTGGCGTAACGGATTACAAAGCAAAAGATGACAAAGATGCTTTGGATACCATCAGACGTACAATGGGTAGAATTGGCGATTTTGACAAAGCAGGTTATAATAGAACTGCCCCTACTCGTCCTATAGAAAATGAAAAAGATATTTATGGTATTTTGCCAAAATCACGTTCCGATCAATATGATATGAAAGAAATTATCAAACGTTTGGTTGATGATTCTGAATTTGATGAATATAAAAAAGACTACGGTAAAAGCATTATTACCTGTTACGCTCGTATTGATGGTTGGGCAGTTGGTATTGTTGCTAATCAACGTAAAGTAGTCAAAAATAAAAAAGGGGAAATGCAATTTGGAGGTGTTATATATTCTGACTCTGCTGATAAAGCAACCCGATTTATTGCCAATTGTAACCAAAAGAAGATCCCGTTAGTTTTTTTACAAGACGTTACCGGTTTTATGGTAGGTAGTAAAAGTGAACACGGTGGTATTATAAAAGATGGTGCAAAAATGGTAAACGCCGTTAGTAATAGCGTAGTTCCAAAATTTACAATAATTATAGGAAACTCTTATGGTGCAGGAAATTATGCTATGTGTGGTAAAGCCTATGATCCACGTTTAATAGTTTCGTGGCCAAGTGCTAATTTAGCCGTTATGAGTGGTACTGCTGCAGCAAAAGTATTGTTGCAAATAGAAAAAGCATCACTATTAAAAAAAGGAGAAGAAATTACTCCAGAAAAAGAAAAGGAGCTATTCAATAATATAAAAGAGCGGTATGACAATCAAATATCTCCTTATTATGCGGCTTCCCGCATTTGGACGGACGGTGTTATTGACCCTTTAGACACTCGTAAATGGATTTCATTAGGTGTTGAAGCGGCTGACCATGCGCCAATTGAAAAACCGTTTAATTTAGGTGTAATTCAAGTATAACAACACTTTATAAGTAATTTATTTGTTTCATATCAGAAAAATAGTATATTAGAGGCACAAAACAATAATATCAACTTAAAAATATAAAAAATGTCAGGAATTTTAGACTTATTAAACAGCGATTTAGGTAAAACATTAGTTAATGGTGTTGCAGGTAGCACAGGACAACCAACAGATAAAACATCATCATTATTAACCATGGCTTTACCTGTATTAATGGGCGCTATGAAACGTAATGCTGCTACTCCAGAGGGTGCTGCAGGATTAATGGGAGCATTAGAAAAACATGATGGTTCTATTTTAGATAATCTAGGAGGTTTATTTGGTGGTGGCGTTGATGAAAATATTATGCAAGATGGAGCAGGTATTTTAGGTCATGTTTTAGGAGGCTCTAAAGATAATGTTGCTAATGCATTAGCTCAAAAATCAGGAATGGATATGGGTGATGTAATGAAAGTATTATCTGTAGCTGCTCCTATTGTAATGGGATATCTAGGTAAACAAAAACGTCAATCTAACATTAGTGATCAAAACGGAATTGGTGATTTATTAGGTGGTTTATTAGGTGGCGGAGCTACTGCTGGTAAACAACAAAGCTTAATTGAATCATTATTAGATGGTAATGGGGATGGAAGTATTCTTGATGATGTTGCTGGTATGGTTTTAAATAGCGGTGGTAAAAAAGGAGGACTTGGTGGTCTTTTAGGTGGTCTTTTTGGAAGGTAATGAAACTTCACCTTAAGATTTATAAACCGAACTGTAACAAGTTCGGTTTTTTTATGCTTTGTGCGATTAAATTCTGTATTTTTACGCTATGAAAAAAACGCTATGAAGAATTTTAAAAAAGAATGGCAAATTACTAAAAACTGGCAGTTACTATTTCCTTTTTTAGGAATATTAGCTTTACTACTTTCGGGTTTTCTAATTGCAAAATTAGCACTTAAAAAATATGCTATAGACAATACTATTTTATTAGGTTTTTTATCCTTTTTTATAGCCTATATTTTACTCAATTTAGTTTTAAAAATATTTATAAAATTAGAGTACAAATGGAATATTAACCAGCGTTGGGAGATTATTGCTGTCTTTTTAGTGTTTTCCGTAACGGGTAGTTTAGCCGCAAAAATATCTGGACCGGTTACTGAGTTTATAGGTTTACATCAATTAGATAGTAAATTTTGGTTTTGGATATTTCGAATTTTAATCATCTACCCTATTTATCAGGTTTTATTAGTTGCCGTTGGGTGGTTATTTGGTCAATTCACCTTTTTTTGGGAATTTGAAAAGAAAATGCTGAAACGGATGGGATTCAAAAGGTTTTTTAAAAACTAATCAAATAAAAGGCTTCGATAGTATCGAAGCCTTTTATTTTAATATTTAGTTTATTATACTTCTGTTACATCAATAACTTCTCCTGTAATTTTACGTCCTTTTAAAACATATTGATAAAGCCACGTTAAGGTAAAGGTTGGAATAATATCTAACCCAGGAGCCAACTCTTCAAACAAACTTACCAATCCTGCTACCTTACCCGTAGTGCCTTTGTACATCTTAGTCATTATAATAGCCGAAACTGGCGCCCAAATGATATCACCAAACTCACCTATAAAAGGCAATGCAAAAGAAGCCATTCCAATTGCATCAAATAATAAACTTAAGGCTAATTTTTTATATTTTTCTTTTTTAAAAGTATCTGTTTTCATCTTATTTATTTTTTAAGGGTTAATTACTAGATAATTAACAAGAAGCATGCCGGAATTATTCCCTTTTTTAATACATAAAATACAATTACTATTCATTTCATCGATTTTTTTAGTCGTTTAGTATAAAACCTATATATAACTTTAAGACAATAAATTAACTTAAAACTTTTATTAAATGAAAAACTTTATCATTTCAATCATCATTTTCCTGCTTTGGACTTTTTCAGGAATGTGGTGGTATTACTCGTGCCCAATGTGTAGTAATGAGGAAGGTAACAATAGTAATGTTACTGAAAAAGAAGCTACAATACTTTCTCCAAAAGAGGATGTAATTGTCAAAACGTATAACGGATTCAATATAGCCAATGTTATTGATGCTGATATCTTTGATTTTCAAGAGGAAATGCATATTTTTAATTATGCAGACTCTATAGGGATCGTACTCTTTCCTGAAAAAACAATGCAATTTAAAGATTCTATTTTCGCCTATTTAACCGTAATCATGAAATTGAATTACAAATTACAGGATGGTATAAAAATGGCGAATGGCACAACAATAACGAAGCTCAAAACTATGGATTAGACAGAGCCAATTATGTTAAAAATATGTTGACTAAATTTGGAGTGAATCCTGATAAAATTAGCATCAAAGCGCTTAAAGAAAAATTTAATTATAGTAACGGACGTTTTAACGGAGGTATTAATATGGCTTTTAAAGATCTTGATCAAAATCGTGCTACTACAATAAACCAAAGTATTACTAATAAAACCCTGTATACCTCTTTTAATTCCCGAAATTTTAAACCTGATAATACTTTACAAACATATACAAGTGAATTGAAAAATTATCTTAACAAACATCCTAACAAAACCGTTCGCATTATCGGTCATACCGATAATATTGGAGATGAAAATAACAATAAAATTTTAGCCTATGACAGAGCAACAAATGTACTTAACTACTTTGTGCAAAACGGTATTTCTAAAAACAAACTCAAATGTTTTTCTAAAGGCGAAACCAAACCCGTAGCCACAAATGCTACTCAAAAAGGTAGAGCTTTGAATAGAAGCATTGAAATAAAAGTAAACTAAAAACAACTAAAATAAAAAATTATGTCAAATATATTCAACGAAAACAATTGCATACAATGGTGGTGCTTATTAGCCTTAATGTTTCTGTCTTTTTTATTAGGATGGTTACTCTCTAGATATTTTACAAAAAAATCATGCCAAGAAGAATTAGATGATTGCTATGCCGAAAACAAACGCTTAAAGAATAATTTTAGTAAAAAAAATAATCAACATGCAAAAACAACTTTTAAAAAAGATGATGTAAAAGCTATAAAAACAATGGAACGATCTGGTGTTGCTGCAACCGAAAACAGCTTAAACTTCGCTAGTTTTGGTAGCGCTACAAAAGCAGATGCTGACGATTTAAAACGTATTAGTGGTGTTGGTCCATTTATAGAAGAAAAACTAAATAGCATTGGTATTTACACTTTTGATTAAATTAGTAAATTTACTGATGATGACATTCAAAAAGTAACCGATTTAATAGCATTTTTTCCAGGTAGAATATTGCGTGACGATTGGCGTGGTCAAGCAAAAACACTAAAAGATGGCGGTCAAACCGAATTTAGTAAACGTGTTGACAACAAAGATGTTGACTACGGTAAAAATGAAGAAGAACGTTACGGAAGTAAAAGCTAACTATTTTTTTAAACCAACTAACTTTACAAACCTCAAGATTTATTTCTTGAGGTTTTGTATTTTTACACTCCTATGAAATGGAAAAATGCAATAACCGATTATAAACACTACCTCAAATTAGAACGTGGACTTTCACAAAACTCTATTGTAAACTATGAGTTAGATGTACTCAAACTCATTCGTTTTTTAGAGGCTACTAATAATACCTCTTCCCCTATTATTATTGATGCAGACACCGTTAAAGACTTCATCTATCAAATAGCAAAGGTAGTTAATGAACGAAGTCAAACCCGAATCATATCTGGCTTAAAATCCTTTTTCAATTATCTCATTTTTGAAGACTATAGAGATGATAACCCCATGGAACTTATAGAAGCCCCAAAAATAGGACGCAAGCTACCTGATACACTATCTGTTACTGAAATTGACAACCTCTCTAACGCAATAGATTTAAGTAAACCTGAAGGCGAACGCAACAGAGCCATTATAGAAACCCTTTATGGTTGTGGCTTACGCGTATCAGAACTCACTAACCTAAAAATTTCTGATTTATTCTTTGATGAAGGGTTTATAAAAGTAACTGGAAAAGGTGATAAACAACGTTTTGTGCCCATTAGTCCGCTTACTCAAAAGTACATTGCTATTTATAAAAATGAGGTTCGGAACCATTTAAACATTCATCCAGAACATTCCGATACTTTATTTTTAAACAGAAGAGGCAAACAACTTACACGTGCCATGATTTTTACAATTGTAAAACGCTTAGCCGAAAAAATAGGACTGCATAAAAATATAAGTCCGCATACCTTTAGACATTCTTTTGCTACTCATTTACTTGAAAACGGTGCCGATTTACGTGCCATACAACAAATGTTAGGACATGAAAGCATTACCACTACCGAAATATACATGCACTTAGATCGCACTTTTTTAGCAGATGTTATTGAACAATATCACCCTCGTAAAAATTTCTAAATACCACTACCTCCTTGACTTATAAATTTTGTATTTTTGAACACACATATCAATACAAATGATCGCAATAGCAAATAGTAGTAATACCAACACCGATTGGGTGTTTTTATCTCCTGATAAAAAAGAAGTATTAAAAACACATACCCATAGCATGAACCCTACCTTTTTTTCCAATAAAAAACGGTATAATACTATTGCTACTAATGGCAAAATCATGCAATATGCTACACAAGTAAAACATATATATTTACATACTTCTGGAGTAAACACTTCTAAAGAAAAAACAGAAGCAATTACTTTGTTACAAGAAATATTTGAAAACTCAGAAATTGTGGTTTCCAGTAGTATTATGGCAGCAGCTCTTGCAGTTTCTAATCGTAAAAAAAGCATTACATGCATGATAGATTCTGGTAGTAATACTTGCTTTTATGATGGTAAAAATAATATTGTTACCCAAATACCTTCATTAGGATATTTACTTATGGATGATGCTTCAGGAAGCTATTTTGGCAAGCAGCTATTACGGGATTATTTTTATAAAAAAATGCCAAAAAAATTACACGACATGTTTCAAAAGCAATTTAATCTATTTGCAGATGACGTGTATCATCGTTTATACGATCAAAAAGACACCTATAACTATTTAGCTTCGTTTTCGGAGTTTGTAATTACTCATAAAAAAGAGCCCTATTGTACTGACATGATTCGTATTGGTTTATCTAATTTTATAGAAAATCAAATTACACAGCATACTCATGTGTATGATTTACCCATTCATTTTGTAGGAGAAATACCTTGCTTATTACAAGATGAAATTGAATTTGCACTAAAATCATTCCGCTTAAATACAGGAAAATTTATCAGTAATCCAATTGATGGTTTAGTTAATTTTTACCGAACCAAAATATAATGGAAATTTTAATATTCGGTAAATATATCCTGTTAATAGCAGTTGGATTTTTAGCAGGTTTTATTAATACAATTGCTGGTGGCGGAACCTTACTTACTATGCCAATGCTTATTTTTATGGGCTTACCACCAAGTGTTGCAAACGGAACCAACCGCGTTGCCATTTTAATTCAAACCGCATTAGGTGTAAAAGGTTTTCAATCAAAAGGAGTAACTACACATCCTTTTAGTATTTATTTAGGTATTGCTGCTTTTTTTGGATCCTTAATTGGGGCTCAAATTGCAGTAGATATTAAAGGAGAAACTTTTAATAAAATATTAGCATTGATTATGGTTAGTGTAGTGTTAATGATGCTTTTTAAACCAAAAATACCGTTGTCTGAAATGATAGAACGTACCACGGGTAAATACCTATACCTATCCGTAATTGTTTTTTTCTTTCTTGGTATTTACGGTGGATTTATCAATGCTGGTATTGGGTTTATAATGCTTATTGTATTGCCCTATATAAATCGATTATCTTTAATTAAATCAAATGCAACTAAGGTTGCGGTTGTGTGTATATATACTATTGCTGCGGTAGCAATGTTTGCCTATCATGATAAAATTAATTGGAAATACGGTCTTATTTTAGCCATTGGTAATGCTTCTGGTGCTTGGATTTCTAGCAGATGGTCAGTTAAAAAAGGTGATGATACTATTAAAAAAATAGTAATTGCAATGATTTGTGTTTTGGCGGTAAAACTATGGTTTTTCTAATCGTGTAGCGATAAGCCCAATGGATTTAATTTCATGATTTTTACATTGAAATATCTCATCTCGTATTCTTAGTGTGATAAACCTTATTTGTAGACCAAATAAATATCGTTTTCAAAAATAAAAATCTATTATCGATATTTTTAAAGTAGAAAACATTCAAACAGACAAACTATAATTGATTTATTTCTCCTAAATTATCAAGATGAAACTTCACTAACCCTTCTATTGGGCGGCGTTGAAAGTTACCTACAGTAAAATTCATTTCTTTTGCAATTGCTTTTATTTCATCTTGTAAAAAATAGGCTATTGAACCTGCAAAGTGTACTGGAACTTTTGTTAAAACATCCTGATATTGTAAAACTTGATTTTTTACGAAGCTTCTAATTCCTTCTTTTATTAGATTCATAATATATTCCGAATCTTTATGTAAAAATAAAAACTCTGCAAAAGAAGCCAAATAAGCATTCGGGTTTTTCTTTTTATAGAGGTTTTCTTTAATTGCATCTGTTGTTACATCAAATTTATGAGCAAATGCAATTTTTATATTTTCAGGCATGTGGTTGTAGTAATAATCACGTAATAATTGTTTGCCAAAATAGTTGCCAGATGCATCATCCATTACCGAATATCCTAAAGAAGCTACACGCTGATGCAACTGCATGCCATCATAATAACTACAATTGGATCCGGTACCCAAAATACAAACTATAGCAGCTTCATCCTTTTCATTTATAGTTGCATATACGGCTGCCATAGTATCTTCTTCTATTTCTATTTTAGCATGTATAAAAATTTCAGCTAATACACTCAATAATAATTGCTTTGAATTTTCGGCACCACAACCGGCTCCATAAAAAAATACATGCGTAACTTTACTACGTATTTTATACAATGATTTATTTTTTTTGATGATTTTATACAGTTTTTTTTCAGAAATAATAGCTGGATTTAATCCTTTTGTACGCATTTTTTCTTGCAATTGATTTATGGTATTATCAATTGCAATCCAATCACTTTTTGTAGAGCCACTATCAACTATTAGTATCATAAGTCTATATATAAAAAGCCCGTAATAAAAATATTACGGACTTGCTTTTTAAATTATATTACAAGCTATTTATGTATTGTGCTAAATCAACGAGTTTGTTTGAATATGCAAACTCGTTATCATACCAAGCTATAATTTTGTAAAATTTAGGACTCAATTCAATTCCAGCGCTTGCATCAAAAATACTAATGCGATCATCACTCACAAAATCTTGAGAAACTACTGCATCTTCTGTATATCCTAAAATACCTTTTAAAGTTCCTTCGGATGCTTCTTTAAATACTTTTTTAATTTCTTCATAAGAAGTTTTAGTATTTAGTTTTACCGTTAAATCGACCACAGAAACATTTGCAGTAGGTACTCTAAATGCCATACCTGTTAATTTCCCATTTAATTTCGGAATTACTTTTCCTACCGCTTTTGCAGCTCCTGTTGTGGTTGGGATAATATTATTCATAGCAGAACGTCCAATACGATAATTTTTATGAGAAGGTGCATCTACTACATATTGTGTTGATGTTCCGGCATGAATGGTGGTCATTAAACCTTCATCAATACCAAAATTATCATCTAAAATTTTAACGATAGGTGCTAAACAGTTTGTGGTACAAGATGCATTTGACACAATATGATCATTAGCACTTAAAGTGGTGTGATTTACTCCCATTACACACATGGGTGCATCTTTACTTGGTGCAGAAATGACTACTTTTTTTGCTCCTGCATCCAAATGGTATTGAGCCGTTTCCAATGTTTTAAAAATACCGGTACAATCAGCAACAACATCTACATTTACAGCATTCCATTTTAATTTTTTAGGATCTCTTTCTGCAGTAATTCTAATGGTTTTACCATCTACAATTAAATTACCATCTTTTACCGCTATCGTACCGTCAAAACGACCGTGTACAGAATCATATTTTAATAAATACGCCAATTGATTTACATCTACTAAATCATTAATTGCTACAACATCTACATCTTTACGCTTTACTGTTGCTCTAAAAACAATTCTTCCAATTCTTCCAAATCCGTTAATTCCTAATTTTAAATTTCCCATTTTATATTTATTTTTTCTATTAAATTTAAGTTGTCATAATATCTGATACTCTCAACAATTCCATGTTAATTTCGGATTTCCCTTTAATTGCTTGGTTTAAAGGTGTTAGTTGTATAATATCATTTTTCAACCCTACCATATAATTCGTTTTTCCATCCAATAAACTTTCTACTGCTTTTACCCCCATTCTACTGGCTAAAACACGATCAAAACAAGAAGGAGAACCTCCACGTTGCATGTGTCCTAAAACAGAAACTCTAACCTCGTATTCGGTCATGTTTTTTTCAACATAATCTTTTAATTCGAATACATTTTTACCAATTTTATCTCCTTCTGAAACCACTACAATGCTGGATGATCTTCCCGATTTTTTACTTCTTTTTAATGATTCTAGTAAGCGATCCAAACCTAAATCTTCTTCTGGGATTAAAATTTCTTCAGCCCCTCCTGCAACACCTGCATTTAAAGCTATATGCCCCACATCACGCCCCATTACCTCTACAAAAAATAATCGATTATGTGAACTTGCAGTATCTCTAATTTTATCAATAACCTCAACCACAGTATTGAGTGCGGTATCATAACCTATGGTGTGAGTGGTTCCAAAAATATCATTGTCAATAGTACCAGGTATTCCCATTACAGGAAAATTAAATTCTTGATTTAAAATTAATGCTCCTGTAAAAGAGCCATCGCCTCCTATAACCACTAAACTATCTATACCTATTTCTTGTAATTTCTGATTTGCCTTTTTTCTGCCTTCAACTGTTCTAAAAGCCTTTGAACGTGCTGTTTTTAATATGGTACCGCCTTTATTGATAATTCCTCTAACGCTACGAGCATCCATAATTTGGTAATCCCCTTCTATAATACCCGCATAGCCTCTATTAAAACCTACACAAGTAACATTGTAAAAAGCGCAGGTTCTCACTACCGACCGTATAGCAGCATTCATACCAGGAGCATCTCCCCCTGATGTAATCACTCCAATTTTTTTGACTAATTTTTTCATTTTTTGTGTTGCTTACTGTAAAGTTAATCAACATTTTGGTAGTAGTAAATGTTTTTACCTAAAAATACAATATTTTTTATTCCTTATAAATTAATTTCTGCAATATTCTTTATTCTATTTCTTTCCAAGAAAGCATCTATGGTTTCAAAATGCTCAATAACGCGTTGGTCCTTAAATTCAAATACTTTTTCTGATAGTCCTTGTAAGAAATCCCGATCATGAGAAACCAATATCAAGGTGCCATCAAATGCTAATAAAGCTTCTTTAAGCACGTCTTTTGATTTTAAATCTAAGTGATTGGTAGGCTCATCTAAAATTAATAAATTAACAGGTTCTAACAATAGTTTTACCATTGCTAAACGGGTTTTTTCTCCACCAGATAGTACACTCACTTTTTTATCAATATCATCTCCTTTAAACATAAATCGTCCCAATATATTTTTAATTCCAGTTCGCACATCTCCTTTTGCTACTTCATCTACTGTTTGGAATACGGTTAGGCTGTTATCCAACAAAGCGGCTTGATTTTGAGCAAAATACCCTACTTGTACATTGTGTCCTAAATTGCATTTTCCTATGACTTCAATTTCACCTAAAATAGCTTTTATCATAGTCGATTTTCCTTCTCCGTTTCGGCCTACAAAAGATACTTTTTCACCTCTTTTTATGGACATGTTGGCATTTTGAAAAACAATATGATCTCCATATTTTTTTGTTAAACCTTCAACTATTACGGGATAGTCTCCTGAGCGTTGTGCGGGTGGAAAGCGTAATTTTAATGCCGATTTGTCTACCTCATCTACTTCTATAATTTTTAATTTTTCAAGCATACGCTCTCGTGAAGTCACCTGATTGGTTTTTGAAAAAGTACCTTTAAAACGCTCTATAAATGCTTTATTATCCGCTATAAATTTTTGTTGCTCTTGGTAGGCTTTTATTTGATGTGTTCGGCGTTCTTCACGCAATTGCAAATAGTGAGTATAATTTGCTTTGTAATCATAAATACGTCCCATAGTAACTTCTATGGTACGATTGGTTATATTATCTATAAAAGTACGATCATGTGAAATGACCATTACAGCATTGGCTTTGTTTACTAAAAAATCTTCCAACCAAATAACGGATTCAATATCAATATGATTAGTAGGCTCATCAAGCAAAATTAAATCGGGTTTTTGCAATAATATTTTTGCCAATTCTATGCGCATGCGCCAACCACCACTAAATTCTTTTGTTAATCTTGTAAAATCTTCTGGTTTGAAACCTAATCCTTTTAATGCTTTTTCAACTTCAGCATCATAGTTTACGTCTTCTAAAGCGTAGTATTGCTCACCTAATTCCGACACTTTTTCAATGATAGTCATGTAGGCATCACTTTCGTAATCGGTTCGGGTTTCTAATTCTTTATTTAATCGTTCCATTTCATCACGCATAGTAAACACATGACTAAAGGCTTTTGCGGCTTCTTCAAAAACAGTGGCATCATCTTCTGTTAATAAATGTTGTGGCAAATATGCAATTACAGCATCGTTTGGCACTCTTACATGTCCTCTTGTTGCTTGTTGCTTTCCTGCAACAATTTTCATTATGGTTGATTTTCCTGCGCCATTTTTACCCATTAGGGCAATTTTATCATTCGGGTTTATTACAAATGAAACATCACTAAACAAGGTGGTTCCGCTAAACTCTACTGCTAAATTATCTACTGTTATCATTTATATATTTACTTTATTCTCCTAAAATTTGTGCAGCATGTTGCTTGGTTTTCACTTTTGTAATAACGTCTTCAATTATTCCCTCTTCATTAATAATAAAGGTTATGCGGTGTATACCGTCATAGGTGCGTCCCATAAATTTCTTTTCTCCCCAAACACCAAACGCATTAATTACCGTTTTATCTTCATCTGCTAATAACGGAAAAGGTAATTCTTTTTTATCTTTAAAATTTTGTTGTCGTTTTGCACTATCAGCACTTACACCAATAATTTCATAACCTGCATCCAAAAAACGATTATAATTATCACGTAAATTGCAGGCTTCCATAGTACAACCTGGAGTACTTGCTTTTGGGTAAAAAAATACAACTAGCTTTTTACCGCTATAATTACTCAATTTTATAGTATTTCCTTGACTATCTAAAGCTTCAAACTGTGGGGCTTTATCCCCTATTTTTAAGGTATTCATTTCTTTCTTTTTAAGTTATAAAGTGGAAAGTTAAAGCGTTATTGTTAGATAAAAAAATAATGTGTATAATAATGTATTATAAACCTGTATCTTTTTAACTTTACGTTTTAATATTTGTAAAATGACGAAGAAAGAAAAAGTACAATTTGTAATTGATGCCCTTCAAAAAATTTATCCAACAATACCTGTTCCTTTAGATCATAAAGACCCTTATACCTTATTGATTGCGGTTTTATTGTCTGCTCAAAGCACTGATGTGCGCGTAAATAAAATTACCCCTATTTTGTTTGCTAAAGCCGATAATCCTTATGACATGATTAAATTATCGGTATCAGAAATTAGGGAAATTATTAAGCCTGTTGGGTTATCGCCAATGAAAGCAAAAGGTATTTACGGTTTGTCACAAATGATAATTGATAAACATGATGGAAAAGTACCACAAACTTATGAAGAGTTAGAGGCTTTTCCTGCTGTAGGGCATAAAACTGCTGCAGTAGTATTGTCTCAAGCTTTTGGTATACCTGCTTTTCCTGTTGATACCCATATACACCGATTGATGTATCGTTGGAATTTAACCAATGGAAAAAATGTAGTTCAGACGGAAAAAGACGCTAAAAGGTTGTTTCCTAGAGAATTGTGGAATGATTTACATTTGCAAATTATTTGGTATGGTAGAGAATATAGTCCTGCAAGAGGTTGGGATTTAGAAAAAGATATCATTACTAAAACCATTGGAAGAAAAACGGTTTTGGATGCCTATTATAAAAATAAGCGCTAAAAAAAAAGCCCCTACTTACTGATTAAACAGTAAATAAAGGGCACTATTTATTAAAAATTTCTAAAGCAACTAATTCTTTAACACTGCTACTTGCATGTTTTTTAATTGTATTACATGCAATGCTTTAGAGTAGTTTAAAATAAAATTGAGTGTTTCTGTTTTGGGTTGTAACGTGTCCATTTTAGTGAAACTTTTCGCGTAAATTTTTGGCATACATCTTTATTTTTGTTGATTTTATATAAAAACGAACAAAAACAAAAGTTATTGTATTACAGTGTTAAAATAATATTACGTTCCGCTACTAATTTTCTTAAATTCATGATAGCATATCGCATTCTACCCAATGCAGTATTGATACTTACATTGGTGTTTTCGGCTATTTCTTTAAAACTCATATCTTGATATAAACGCATTAAAATTACTTCTTTTTGGTCTGGAGCTAACTCATCTACCAAACGGCGAACATCTTCCGAAATTTGACTTGTAATCATCTTACTTTCTGCATTTTGAGTGCCATCACTTATTACTGTAAAAATATCAAATTCGGTATTTCTACTTTCAAATTTGGGCATTCTATTGCTTTTTCTAAAGTGATCAATCACCAAATTGTGTGCAATACGCATTACCCAGGGTAAAAACTTACCTTCTTCATTATACTTCCCTCTTTTAAGGGTATTAATAACTTTTATAAAAGTGTCTTGAAAAATATCTTCGGTTAAATCACGATCATACACTTTCGAATAAATAAAATTAAAAATTCGAGCTTTGTGTTTGGTTATTAAAATGGCTAAACAATTTTCATTTCCGTCAATATAGTTTTTAACCAAAACGGCATCTGGAGCATTTTTCATCATAGCATTACTTATTTAGGTTTATAAAATAAAGAGCCCAATTTATTTGGGAAAATTAGAGCCTTCATGTAAAAAGTAATGTTATTGTATAAGCAGTATGTTTTATGATGAACTTCAAATATATAAAAAGATTTGATTTCATAGGTATTTTTAACAAAAAAATTAACATAATTTAATTTTGGAAGCAATAATCTAATGGGGTTAGCTCTCAAATATTTGCGCCAAAACAAACTGCGGTATTTCATACACTTGTTATAAAAAGCTTCTTGTTTTTAATACTATTTCTTTTTTAAAAAGCATCTGCTACAAAAATTTCATTTCATAAAAAATATGTATTTTAGCATGCTCAACATCGCTTTAAAAAAACGCTAATGTCCGCTGTAGATATTTCAAAAATAGATCCCAAACAAAACATCATTATTAAAGGTGCAAAATTGCATAATTTAAAAAATATTGATGTAGTGATACCGCGTAACAAGTTCGTAGTCATTACAGGGTTATCGGGTTCTGGAAAATCCAGTTTAGCATTTGACACCTTATATGCTGAGGGACAGCGCAGGTATGTAGAGAGTTTATCTTCTTACGCACGTCAATTTTTAGGGCGCTTAAATAAACCCAAAGTAGATTATATAAAAGGGATAGCTCCTGCCATTGCCATTGAGCAAAAGGTAAACAGCACCAACCCACGCAGTACAGTGGGTACCACTACTGAAATTTACGATTATATTAAATTATTATACGCGCGTATTGGCATTACCTACTCTCCCATTTCCGGAAAACCTGTTAAAAAACATAAAGTATCTGATGTTATTGATAGCGTAAAAAAAATAGCCGAACGTAGTAAATTACTCCTCCTTGCCCCTATTTTTGTTGATGAAGGCAGAACATTGGCTAAAAAAATACAAGTACTCCAACAACAAGGTTTTGCTCGTATTAAAGTTGCTGATAAAGTTATCCGTATAGAAGATTTTGATGGCACAGAAACAGAAACACTTTTTTTAGTAGTAGATAGAATCATTGTAAAAACAGATGAAGATTTTTATAATCGTTTGGCAGATGCGGTACAAGTAGCCTTTTATGAAGGCAACGGAACTTGTGTTCTTGAAAATATAAATGATGCTACACAAACAACTTTTAGTAATAAATTTGAACTGGATGGCATTACTTTTTTAGAACCCAACACCCATTTATTCAGTTTTAATAATCCCTACGGAGCCTGCCGAACTTGTGAGGGGTATGGTGATGTAATTGGTTTAGATGAAACATTAGTAGTTCCCAACACATCCTTATCTATTTTTGATGAAGCCATTTTTGCTTGGAGAGGCGAAAGCATGAGCTGGTATAAAAATGAACTAGTGAATAACGCTTATAAATTTGATTTCCCCATACACAAACCTTATTTTGAGCTTTCAGAAGCTGAAAAACAATTGCTTTGGGATGGTAACGAATACTTTACTGGTTTGACTGATTTTTTCAAGGAATTAGAAGAAAAAAGTTACAAAATACAAAATCGTGTAATGCTTTCTCGTTACCGAGGAAAAACAAAATGTAATACCTGTAAAGGCAAACGATTACGCCCAGAAGCTAATTATGTAAAAATTGCAAATACTGCCATTACTGATTTAGTAGCATTACCTTTAAAAGAGTTAATTCTTTTTTTTAGTAACCTAAAATTAAATGCACACGATGCAAAAATAGCCAAACGCTTACTCAAGGAAATCAATACTCGTTTAGCATTTTTAGACAACGTAGGATTAAATTACTTAACGCTAAATAGAAAATCCAATACGCTATCAGGTGGCGAAAGTCAGCGTATCAATTTAGCTACCTCTTTGGGGAGTAGTTTAGTGGGAAGTATGTATATTTTAGACGAACCCAGTATTGGATTACACCCAAAAGATACTGAAAAACTCATTGATGTATTAAAAGCATTACGTGATTTAGGAAACACCGTAATTGTAGTAGAACATGATGAAGATATCATGAAAGCAGCTGATGAAATTATAGATATTGGTCCTGAAGCGGGTACTTTTGGAGGAGAAGTTGTGGCTACCGGAAATTTTAAAAAATTACTAGAATCAAACTCCTTAACGGCACAATATTTAACAGGAAAACTAAAAATTGAAGTTCCTAAAACACGTAGGACTTCCAAAAATAATGTTATCATAACAGGTGCACGCGCTAATAATTTAAAAAACATTGACGTTACCTTTCCGTTGGATGTACTTACGGTAGTTACAGGGGTCTCTGGAAGTGGAAAATCTACTTTGGTACGTAATATTCTTTATCCAGCATTGCATACACAATTGGGAGGTTATGGTAAAAAACCAGGAGATTTTACCCAAATATCAGGTAATTTCAAGCACATTAAAAGCATTGAATTTGTAGATCAAAACCCTATTGGTCGATCTTCACGTTCCAATCCCGTAACCTATATTAAGGCATATGATGATATTAGGGCTTTATTTTCGAATCAAAAACTATCAGGTATTCGAAATTATCAACCCAAACATTTTAGTTTTAATGTAGATGGAGGACGTTGTGAAACCTGTAAAGGTGAAGGTGAAGTAACCGTAGAAATGCAATTTATGGCAGATGTGCACCTGCAATGTGAAACTTGTAAAGGAAAGCGTTTTAAAAAAGAAGTATTAGAAGTTCAATTTCACGGTAAAAATATACATGATGTATTGACCATGACTATTGATGAAGCATTGGCCTTTTTTATTATGTACAATCAAACCAAAATAAGTAACAAACTACAACCTTTACAAGACGTAGGTTTGGGCTATGTACAATTGGGACAAAGCAGCTCTACCCTTTCTGGTGGTGAAGCACAACGTATTAAATTAGCCTCCTTTTTAGTTAAAGGAAAAATGAAAGATAAAGTCCTTTTTATTTTTGATGAACCCACTACAGGTTTACATTTTCATGACATTCAAAAGTTACTCACCTCGTTTACTGCACTTATTGAAAAAGGACATAGTATTATTGTTATTGAACACAATTTAGAACTCATTAAATCTGCCGATTATATTATTGATTTAGGTGTTAGCGGCGGTAAATTAGGAGGTGAACTCTTGTTTCAAGGAACGCCAGAAGATTTAATAAAAAATAAAAAATCAGTTACTGCTCCTTATTTAAAGGAAAAACTTTAAAAAGTTGTTCCGCTTTCAATTTTAAGGATACCAACAACACATTTGAAACCACAATAAAACTACCAATCCATTTTTATTGCCGTTTCATTTTTTATTTCACTAATCACAAAACTACTATGCGTACTTCCTATATATGGTAATGTGGTCAGTTTTGTTACCATAAATTCTCGGTATGCATCCATATCTTCCACATGTATTTTTAGCAAATAATCATAATCCCCCGTTATGTGTAAACATTCGGTTACTTCAGATAATTGTTGTACCGATTTTTCAAATTTTTCTAAGTAATCTTTTGTGTGCTGTATGAGTTTTATTTCACACAAAACCATAAAACTTTTATTTATTTTTTTCGATTAATAATAGCTACATATTTTTCAATCACCCCAGAGCGTTCTAATTTTTTAATACGTTCATGAATGGCAGTACTTGATAAATGAAGCATTGCCGATAATTGCTTGTTTGTTAACTTATTATTTTCTTGCAAAAAATTAAGTAGTTTGCTATCAATGGTATCTAATTTCATAACGGAATATTTTTCTAAAAACTATTTTATGAATAACAAATATATTAATATTAGTCTTAAATATATTAAATAATTAGTTTATATAACTAAAATAACTAACTTCTATTGATTATTATTCTAGCTTATCATACATTTACCATCATTTAAAAACTAAAATTATGAAATTTAATCCCGCAAACGAAATTCAAGATTTACAATACTTTGGCGAATTTGGAGGTGTAAACCCCTCTATATCAGACTCATCAACCTATACTTTTTTAACAGCAAAATCTATGTCAGATACTTTTGAAGGTACTGCGGAAGGTTGTTATTTATACTCACGTCATACTTCTCCTAGTAATTTACACTTAGCAGAAGCTCTAGCCGCAATGGAAGGTACTGAAGCAGCAAACGTATCGGCATCTGGTATGGGTGCTATTACTCCGGTTATTTTACAATTGTGTGGCGCTGGAGATCATGTAGTTTCTAGCAGAACCATTTATGGAGGTACTTATGCTTTTCTGAAAAATTTTGCTCCGCGCTTAAACATCAACACTTCTTTTGTTGATATTACAAATTTAGCAAGTGTAGAGGCTAATATTAATGAAAACACAAAAATTATTTTTTGTGAAACCGTTAGTAATCCTCTTTTAGAAGTTGCAGATATTGAAGGTTTGGTGAAATTGGCTAAAAAATACAACTTAAAGTTAATTGTAGACAATACATTTTCGCCATTATCTGTTTCTCCAGTAAAATTAGGAGCAGATGTGGTTATACATAGTTTAACCAAATTCATTAATGGTTCTTCTGATACTGTTGGTGGAGTTATTTGTGGTACAACTGAATTTATTGATAGTTTAAAAAGTGTTATTGATGGTGCAAGTATGTTACTAGGTCCTACTATGGATAGTTTGCGTTCTGCATCAGTACTTAAAAATTTACGTACTTTGCATTTACGCATTAAGCAACACAGTTATAATGCAACATATTTAGCTCATAAATTTGAAGCTGACGGATTAAAAACGGTATATCCTGGTTTAGCCTCTCACCCATCTCATCAATTGTACAAAACAATGATTAATGATGAATTTGGTTTTGGAGGTATGTTTACTATTGATGTAGGTTCTATTGCTAAAGCGAATGCTTTAATGGAATTGATGCAACACAAAAACTTAGGATATTTAGCGGTTAGTTTAGGTTTTTATAAAACCTTATTTTCTGCTCCAGGAACGTCTACATCATCTGAAATACCAGAAGAAGAACAAGCTCAAATGGGACTAAGTGATGGTATTATCCGTTTTTCTATTGGTTTAGATAATGATATTGAACGTACCTATAAGATGATGAAAGCTTGTATGAAAGAATTGAATATTTTATAAACGTATGGCTTTGTTTATCAAATACAATCATAAAAAAAAATCGGAAGTTATACTTCCGATTTTTTTTATGCTCTTTAAGCTAATTTTATGAAAGTTAAAAAACGTTTATTCTAAATTACCTAATATTCTTTTCAGTCCATCGGGATAAGCGATTCACAACCGTTTTGCAAAATCAAAAGCATGAATATCTACTTACATATTTCTTCTATACTGTCCTCCTACCTCAAATAAAGCGGCTGTAATTTGCCCTAAACTACATACTTTAGTGGCATCCATCAGCTTGTCAAATAAATTTTCATGTTGTATCGCTGCTTCTTGTATGATAGCAATATGTTTTTTTACTGCTTCTTCATGCGCTGTATTTAAAATTTCTTTGGTTTTAATTTGTGCTTGTTTTTCTGCTTCCGTTGCTCTAATCACTTCTGCAGGAACAATCGTTGGAGATCCTTTAGAACTCAAAAAGGTATTGACTCCAATAATTGGAAACTCTCCATTGTGTTTTAAGGTTTCGTAATATAAACTTTCTTCTTGTATTTTACTACGTTGATACATGGTTTCCATAGCGCCTAAAACACCTCCACGTTCGGTAATACGATCAAACTCTAACAATACGGCTTCTTCTACTAAATCAGTCAATTCTTCAATAATAAACGAACCTTGTATTGGGTTTTCGTTTTGCGTTAATCCTAATTCCTTATTTATAATTAACTGTATTGCCATGGCTCTACGTACACTTTCTTCCGTAGGTGTTGTAATTGCCTCATCATATGCATTGGTGTGCAAGGAGTTACAGTTGTCATAAATAGCATATAACGCTTGTAATGTGGTACGAATGTCATTAAAATCAATTTCTTGTGCATGTAAACTACGCCCTGAAGTTTGAATATGATATTTTAACATTTGTGCTCTTGGGTTGGCTCCGTATTTATATTTCATTGCTTTTGCCCAAATTTTACGTGCAACACGACCTATTACAGCATATTCTGCATCAATACCATTAGAAAAGAAAAATGATAAATTAGGACCAAATTTATTAATATCCATTCCTCTACTCAAGTAATACTCTACATAAGTAAATCCGTTAGACAAGGTTAGTGCTAATTGCGTAATTGGATTGGCTCCTGCTTCTGCAATATGATATCCTGAGATGGAAACCGAATAAAAATTACGTACATTTTTTTTAATAAAATACTCTTGTACATCACCCATTAATCTCAAAGCGAATTCTGTTGAAAAAATACATGTATTTTGCGCTTGATCTTCTTTTAAAATATCTGCTTGTACTGTACCTCTAACTTGTGATAATGTGGTTGTTTTTATTTCTTGATAAATATCGTCTTCTAAAATCAAATCACCTGTTAATCCTAAAAGCATCAATCCTAAACCGTCATTTCCTTCTGGTAAATCACCGTTATAAGTAGGTCTATCTAACTCTTTAGAATCGTATAGTTCTTTAAATTTTTCTTCTACTTTATCTTCTAAACCATGTTCCTTAATATATTTTTCACAATTTTGATCAATTGCGGTATTAATAAAGAACCCTAATAACATGGGGGCAGGACCGTTAATCGTTAAACTTACTGAAGTTAATGGATGTGTTAAATCGAAACCTGAAAATAATTTTTTAGAATCATCTAAACAACAAATCGAAACTCCTGCATTACCAATTTTACCGTAAATATCTGGTCTAACTTCAGGGTCATTACCATAAAGTGTAACACTATCAAATGCTGTAGATAATCGTTTGGCAGGCATTCCTAAACTTACGTAATGAAAACGACGGTTGGTACGCTCTGGACCACCTTCACCAGCAAACATACGAGTAGGGTCTTCGCCTGTACGCTTAAACGGATATAATCCTGATGCATACGGAAATTCTCCCGGTACATTTTCTTGTAAGTTCCAATTTAAAATATCACCCCATGCTTTGTATTTTGGTAAGCTTACTTTTGGTATTTGTGTGTGTGATAATGACTCCGAATGGGTATCAATATTAATAACTTTATCTCTTACCTTAAAGCTATAAATGGGATCTTGGTATTTTTTAAGTTTAGCATCCCATCCAATAATGGTTTCCCAATTATGCGGATCTAAGTTTAATTTTACTTTATCAAATTGTGCTAATAATAATTTTACAAATGGCTTTTCTTCGGATGACGTTTCGGATAAAATAGTTTCTTCGTCTAAACCATTTTTTGTTAACAACACTGTCTGGTCGATTGCAGTCGAGACCTCATTTACTACCGATAATATGGTTTGATAAATACCGTATAGTTTTTGAGCTACAACGGTTTGTTCACCCCCTTTTTTATCATACGCTCTGTTGCTTTCTGCTATTTCAGATAAATAACGTGTTCTACTTGGTGGAATGACGAATATTTTTTCGCTCATTTCTTCTGTAATCGCAATACTGGTTTTTAAATCGGCTTTTGTTTTTTCTACCAATTTATCCATAATGGCTTTATACAGCGTATTCATTCCTGGATCATTAAACTGAGAAGCGATAGTACCATAAACAGGTAAATCGTCTTGATGTATGTGCCATAAATTATTATTACGCATATACTGTTTTTTTACGTCACGTACAGCATCTAAACCACCACGTTTATCAAATTTATTGATGGCTACCAAATCGGCAAAATCCAGCATGTCAATTTTCTCTAATTGTGTAGCAGCACCAAATTCTGGCGTCATTACATATAAAGACGTATCAGAATGTTCTATAATTTCAGTGTCGGATTGTCCAATACCAGATGTTTCTAATATAATTAAATCAAACTCAGCTGCCTTTAACACCTCAATGGCTTCACTTACATATTTTGATAGCGCTAAGTTAGATTGACGTGTTGCTAACGATCGCATATATACACGCTTATCGTTAATGGCATTCATTCGGATTCTATCTCCCAATAAAGCACCACCTGTTTTTCTTTTTGATGGATCTACGGAAATTAATCCGATGGTTTTTTCTGGAAAATCTACTAAGAAACGACGTACTAATTCATCTACTAAAGAAGATTTTCCTGCACCACCAGTTCCAGTAATTCCTAAAACAGGCGTTTTTGAATTTTTATTTTTTTGATGAATAGTATCTAATGTTTCCTTTGCTACTTCTGGAAAATTTTCAGCCGATGAAATTACACGTGCAATACTACCAATTTCCTTATTCACTAAATCTTTTAAGTTTACGTTTAGCTTATCGCCTATTGCAAAATCAGAAGTTTGTACCAAATCATTGATCATACCCTGTAAACCCATTTCACGACCATCATCTGGAGAATAAATACGAGTGATACCATAATCCATTAAATCTTTTATTTCAGTAGGTAAAATTACACCTCCTCCTCCTCCAAAGAGTTTGATATGACCTGCACCTCTTTCTTGAAGTAAGTCATACATGTATTTAAAGTACTCATTATGCCCACCTTGGTAAGATGTTATGGCTATGGCATTAGCATCTTCTTGAATGGCACAATTTACCACCTCTTCCACACTGCGGTCATGACCTAAGTGAATAACCTCCACTCCTGTGGATTGGATGATACGACGCATGATGTTTATGGCTGCATCATGCCCATCAAATAATGCGGCAGCAGTAACTATACGTACTTTATGTGTAGGTTTATAAGGTGTAATTTGTTCCATCTGTAAATTTTCTTAGATTTTAGATGTGCAATTTACGGAATTCTTAAAAAAAAGCGAGTTTTTTAATCTATTATTAAACAATATTTAGTTTTTTATTTTTTCGCGGCATCGCTTACATCTTTTTTCAAATGATCAATAAATAAAATACCGTTTAAATGGTCTATTTCATGTTGAAAAATTACGGAAGTAAAATCGGAAACTACTTCTTTTTTATGTTCATCTTTCAACGTATCATATTCAATGCTAATAGTGAAAGCTCTATTTTTTGTAATGGCTGATACATTAGGTATTGACAAACATCCTTCAGGACACGGTCTTTTTTTAAGGGAATATTTAGTAATAATGGGATTCAGATAAATTTCAAACGGAAAATTTTCTTTATCAAAACGTTGCACACAAATCATATTTTTTAAAATACCTACTTGAGGTGCTGCAATACCAACGCCCATTGATAAACTATCCCGTACCGTTGCATATAAACGCTGTGCTAAAACTTTTGCAATTTTACTATTGGTTTTGATACGAGTGCTTTTTTTACGCAACAAAATTGAATCTTGTTTGTTGGTAATTAAAAATACACGCATGGGTTTGTTTGCCGCAGCACTTGTAATTAATCGCTTTTGATGCACTGTAAAACTACCACAAGAAACCAAAGTTATTAGCAATAATATTGCTGCAAAATATTTTATTTTTTTCATGTTACTTAATTCTTTTGCCTTAAAATTAATCATAAAATAATCATTTTTTGGCATTTTTTTTGAATTGGTTGTTGTATGTTTGAATTTTAACTTAAAACCCCAATATTATGATTCGTAAAATATTTTTAATTGCCACAATTTTTACTGCTGTAAGTTGTGCTGAATTACAACAAGTAGTAAACAACTTACCACAACAAACCGGTAATATATTAGGTAATGCTGATATTGCTGCAGGATTGCGTCAAGCATTAGATTTAGGTATTGACAAACAAGTAACCAAATTAACTGCTAAAAATGGCTTTTACAACAATAATTTGGTTAAAATTTTATTGCCAGAAGAATTGAAGAAGGTAGATAAAGGTTTACGTGATATTGGTTTAGGTAATTTAGCAGATGAAGGATTAAAAGTATTAAACAGAGCTGCAGAAGATGCTGTTGGAGAAGCTACTCCCATTTTTGTAAATGCCGTAAAAGACATTACTTTTAATGATGCTAAAAACATTCTATTAGGTAATGACAATGCTGCTACCAATTATTTAACAAGTAAAACAGAAACGGTTTTGTATTCAAAATTCCATCCTATTATTAATCAATCTTTTAATAAAGTAGGGGCTGATAAAATTTGGACAAATTTAATAAACAAATACAACGCCATCCCTTTTACCAAAAAAGTGAACCCTAATTTAACGGATTATGTTACTAAAGAAGCTTTAAAAGGGGTTTACAAAATGATTGCTGTTGAAGAAAAAGAAATTAGAACAAAAACGTCTTCTAGAACTACAGACTTATTAAAAAAAGTTTTTGCTTTACAAGATAATAGATAATACGTATAAAATACTTATTTACAAATCGCTTAAATTATATTTTGAGCGATTTTTTTTATTTTAACACTTTAAGTCACTGATTATTAGTGTATTTTAATTATCTTTAGGTTGTAATAATCTTAAATAATTAGAAATTATGCCAACTTCATTTGAAATTAAACGATACACTAAAAGGTTAGAGGTAAAATGCAAGCGCTTAAAGGAAAAAGCATACAATTTTAAATTTGTAGACGATGCTTTGAGCACTATAGCAGAATACAAAGCTATGCGATTGCAACAAAAAATAAATCGGATTAAATACGGTAATTAAGGTATCAGTATTATTTTAATAATTATACAGCAATAATGTTATGCAGTTTTTGAAAATAATCAAACGCTTTTAAAAGGTGTGTGCCGTACCATGAAAACATTTCGCCATCAACCAAAACTATTTTAGCATTGGGTACTACTTCTTGTATTTCCTGAATGTGTTTTTCTTGAAACGGATAGGGCTCACTAGATAGCAATACTACTTTTGGGTTTTGCGTCACTAATTCTTTTAAAGTAACTTCAGGATAACGCATTTTACTTTTAAAGACATTATCAAAATTATTAATCTTCAAAAGATGATTGATAATGTTATTGTTTCCAGCTACCATCCAAGGTTTTCGCCAAATAAAATACGCTACTTGTATTGGAGTTTTTCCTAATACATGATTTATAAATGCATCTTTTTTTTGTAGAATATCAGCTATAACCTTATTTGTAGTTTTTTCAATATCAAACAACTTTCCATATTGCCTAAAAAGAACTAAAGCATCATCAATTGTTAAAATATCTGAAACGTGTACGGGTGCAATTTTTTCCAATTCTGCCACCATTTCTTTGGTATTCTCTTCTTTATTACACAAAATAACATCGGGTTGTAATGCTTTTATTTTATCAAAATGCACTTGTTTTGTACCGCCTACTATTTGAATGGTTTTTTTATAGTGTTTGGGGTGAATACAGAATTTAGTTATTCCTACAATAGAATTTTCCAAACCTAAATCGTGCAACATTTCTGTTTGTGAGGGAACTAAAGATACAATTCGTTTTGGAGCAGATTCAAATTGTAATAATCGGTTTAGTTGATCGGTTAGATTTATCATTCTCTAATATAAAAAAGTACTCTTTACATTTTTTGTAAAATAACTTCCATTTGCGTTTGTAATTCAGCGGCTTTTTGAGCTGCTGCTGCTGCAAAATTTTCGTCATTCCCTGCATAAATAATCCCTCTTGATGAGTTTATGAGCAACCCTATGGTTTCATTTAAACCGTATTTACAAACGTCTTGCAAATTACCTCCTTGTGCTCCTACTCCTGGAACCAACAAAAAACTATTGGGTACAATTTTGCGTATTTCCTTAAAGTATTCGGCTTTAGTTGCGCCAACTACATACATTAAATTTTCAGCGTTATCCCACGTTTTTGACGTTTCTAAAACGTGTTTGTACAGCTCTTTACCATCAATCTGTTTGGTTTGAAAATCAAATGCTCCTTTATTTGAAGTTAAGGCTAGCATTATGGTATGTTTATTTTTAAAGGCTAAAAAAGGCTCTATGGAATCTTTACCCATATACGGTGCTACGGTAACACTATCAAAAGCTAAATCTTCTAAAAAAGCTTTTGCATACATGGTAGATGTATTACCTATGTCTCCTCGCTTTGCATCGGCAATAGTATAAATTTCAGGATAATTGGTATTTAAGTATTGTATTGTTTTTTCAAGAGATTTCCAACCTTTTAATCCGTATGCTTCATAAAAAGCGGTATTGGGTTTATAAGAAACACATAAATGATGTGTCGCATCAATTATTACTTTATTAAACTCAAAAATAGGGTCTTCCGTTACTAATAAATGTTGTGGTATTTTAGTTAAATCTACATCTAAGCCAATACATAAAAATGATTTCTTTTTTTTGATTTGGGCAACTAAATCTTGTATTTTCATTTTTTATATCACTTTAAACTTCCTGTTTTTAAAAACTGATTACTATCTCTCTGTTTATATCTCGTCAGAAGCTGCTTTCAGCTTTTCGGTATTGGCAACAATTTTAAGTTCGTCAATAATTTTTTGAATATCACCGTTTATAATATTTGGCAAATCATATAAGGTTAACCCAATACGATGATCGGTTACACGCCCTTGTGGATAATTATAGGTACGTATTTTTGCGCTTCTATCTCCTGATGACACTAAACTTTTACGGGTAGCAGAATCTGCTTCCATTTTTTTAGCCAATTCCAATTCGTACAAACGAGAACGTAATACTTTTAAGGCTTTTTCTAAATTTTTATGTGAAGACTTTTGATCTTGACAGCTTACAATCATGCCTGTTGGAGCATGGTGTAATTTTATTGCTGAATAGGTTGTATTTACCGACTGTCCTCCAGGCCCTGTTGATGTGGTACGCTCAATACGTACATCTTGCATATCCAATTGCACATCAAATTCTTCTGCTTCTGGCAAAACAATTACGGTAGCTGCAGAAGTATGTACACGTCCTTGTGTTTCCGTTTGTGGTACTCGCTGCACACGATGCACTCCTGATTCGTATTTTAAGGTTCCGTAAACATCATCTCCAGAAACTTCAAAAACAATCTCTTTAAATCCTCCTGATGTTCCTTCACTTGTGTTTACAACTTCTACTTTCCAACCTTTGCTACTACAATATTTGGTATACATACGGTATAAATCTCCTGCAAAAATAGAGGCTTCATCTCCACCAGTACCTGCACGAAGCTCTACCACTACATTTTTAGCATCTTCTGGATCTTTCGGAATCATTAATAGGTTGATTTCCTCTTCTAAAGCAGGTAACTTTTCTTTTGCTTCTTCCAATTGCATTTTCGCCATTTCCACCATTTCGGTATCAGAACCGTCTGCAATAATTTCATTAGCTTCTGCAATATTGTTAGCATATTCAAGATATTCTTCACGTTTATCCATAAGGATACGTAGATCTTTATATTCTCTATTAATTTGGACGTATCGTTTTTGATCAGAAATAATATCCGGTTGGATAATTAAATCACTTATTTCATCAAAACGTTGCTTTACTATTTGTAATCTCTCTAACATATTTTTTTTCTTAAACTCTTTAGGCTATTGCCTCTCAATAAAATCGATTACGAATATAATCTTTTTACTTTAATTTATGGGACTCAACTGTGTTTGACCAAACAATTTATTTGTTTTTAGTATTCAAACGTACCAAATTCACTTTTTATTGTTAATTTTTTAGTAGCAGATGCTTCTACTCTACCTACAATTTTTGCATCTACGTTGTATGCTTTTGATATTTTAATAATGTCATCTGCAATTTCTTGAGGAACATAAATTTCTATACGATGCCCACAATTAAATACTTGATACATTTCTTTCCAATCGGTTTTAGACTGTTCTTGTATCAATTTGAATAATGGTGGAATCGGAAACATATTGTCTTTTACAATGTGTAGCTTATCTACAAAATGTAAAATTTTAGTTTGCGCTCCTCCAGAACAATGAATCATTCCGTGAATTTCTTTTGGTGTATATTTTGATAAAATTTCTTTTATAATTGGCGCATACGTACGTGTTGGACTCAACACCAATTTCCCTGCATCTAAAGGCGAATTTTCTACTTTATCTGTCAATTTTGCTTGACCAGAATACACTAAATCTTGCGGTACGGCAGCATCAAAACTTTCAGGATATTTAGTAGCTAAATAATTATGAAAAACATCATGACGTGCAGATGTTAATCCGTTAGACCCCATTCCGCCATTGTATTCTTTCTCATAAGTGGCTTGACCAAAACTTTCCAAACCAACAATAACATCACCAGCTTTTATGTTTGCATTATTAACCACATCACTACGTTTCATACGAGCAGTTACGGTAGAATCTACAATAATAGTACGTACTAAATCACCTACATCAGCGGTTTCACCACCTGTTGAATGTATGGTTACACCAAAGCCTTTTAATTCAACTATCAACTCTTCTGTGCCGTTAATAATTGCAGATAAAACTTCTCCAGTAATGAGGTTTTTATTTCTACCTATTGTAGATGAAAGCATGATATTATCCGTAGCACCTACACAAAGTAAATCGTCAATATTCATGATTAACGCATCTTGAGCAATTCCTTTCCAAACGGAAACATCTCCTGTTTCTTTCCAATACATGTATGCTAAAGCTGATTTTGTACCTGCTCCATCCGCATGCATGATTAAACAATAATCATCATCTCCAGTTAAATAATCAGGAACAATTTTACAGAATGCTTTTGGAAATAAACCTTTGTCTACATTTTTTATGGCGTTATGAACATCTTCTTTAGAAGCGGAAACACCACGTTGACTGTATCTTTTTGAAATTTCTGAACTCATATCTTTTAATTCAAAGATTCAAAGATTCAAGAATTCAAAAATTGAAAACTGAACGTTTGAAATGTTTTATATTGTCTATTCACTAAAAATAAACTACCTACTATAATTAGGCGCTTCTTTAGTAATGGTTACATCATGCGGGTGGCTTTCATTAATTCCTGAAGCTGTAATGCGCACAAATTGCCCTGTTTCTTTTAGGGTTTCAATGCTATCCGCTCCACAATATCCCATACCTGCACGTAAACCACCTACAAATTGATGTATACTTTCGTTTAATTCTCCTTTATAAGCTACACGACCTACAATACCTTCTGGCACTAATTTTTTAATATCATCTTCAACATCTTGAAAATAACGATCTTTAGATCCTTGCTTCATAGCCTCTACAGAGCCCATTCCTCGATAGGTTTTAAACTTACGACCATTTAACAATACGGTTTCTCCTGGAGATTCTTTTGTTCCTGCTAGTAAAGAACCTAACATGACACAATCGGCACCTGCAGCAATTGCTTTAGGTATATCTCCTGTATAACGAATACCTCCATCTGCAATAACTGGAACACCACTACCTTTAATGGCTGCGGCAACTTCTAACACTGCTGAAAATTGTGGGTATCCTACTCCTGCTACTACACGTGTAGTACATATTGATCCTGGTCCAATACCTACTTTTACGGCATCAGCACCTGCTGCAACTAAATATTTAGCGGCTGCTCCTGTTGCTATATTACCAACAATTACTTGTAATGTTGGGTATTTGTTTTTTACTTTTTTCAATACATCAACCACACCTTTGGTATGTCCGTGTGCTGTGTCGATAATAACAGCATCTACACTTGCTTTTACCAAAGCATCGGTGCGCTCTACAACATCTCCTGTAACTCCTAAAGCGGCTGCCACACGCAAACGACCAAATTCATCTTTATTTGCATTTGGTTTTAAGGTTACCTTCGTAATATCTCTAAAAGTGATTAAACCTATTAATTTATAATTATCGTCAACTACAGGTAATTTTTCAATCTTATTTTTTTGTAAAATTTCCTCTGCTTGTGCTAAAGAGGTTCCTTTTGATGTGGTTACCAAATTTTCAGAAGTCATTACCTCTGTAATTGGACGGTTATTTTGCTTTTCAAAACGTAAATCTCTATTGGTTACAATACCAATTAATTTACCATCTTCTGCTACTATTGGAATTCCTCCAATTTTATGCTCACGCATATTGCGTTGAGCATCAGCAACAGTAGCTGATAAGGGTAAGGTTACAGGGTCTATAATCATTCCAGATTCTGATCTTTTTACCTTACGCACTTCATTTGCTTGTGCTTCAATAGTCATGTTTTTATGTAACACTCCAATACCTCCTTCACGAGCCATTGCAATTGCCATAGCACTTTCGGTAACGGTGTCCATAGCCGCTGAAATGATAGGTATGTTAATGGTTATATTTTTTGTGAATTTGGTTTTTATGCTTACTTCTCTTGGTAGAATTTCAGAATAAGCGGGTACTAAAAGTACATCATCGTAGGTTAAACCTTCTCCTACTATTTTATTATTGTGTGACACCATGTTGCAATTAATCATAATTGCATGCAAATATACGTAATAAATTGCAAAATAAATCAATCGATATTTATATTTCTAGGAAATCTTGTCTTTCTATATCTTAAAAAAGCTTGTTCAATGGTGCGATATAATATTTCTGAAAAGAATATTGTACTTAATAAATATAACAGTAAACAAGCTATTTTTTGGAGTGTTGAAAAAGTTTCAAGATTAAAAAAAGATTGCATTGTTAGTAAAATAAGAGAATAATTTATTAAATATATAGCGTAAGATCGGACACTTATATACTGTATTATTTTTTGAAAAACACCGCTTCCATTTATTGTTATTATCAACGGAAATATACTTGCTATACTAATTTGTATAACTTGTGAATAAACACATACATAAAATCCTAAATGTGTTTGTGGTGTTGCATTTGTGATATAAATATATGCATGTAAGCCTAGAAAAGAAAATATTCCTATTCCTGCTAATAGCCATTTATAGTTATTGAGAATAGCTTTGTATTTTTGATAGATATACACTAATAAAAACCCAACATAAATAGCGTCTAACCTATATATGACTACTTTTCTAAAAGTTGCACTCCATTGCTTATATGTAGTAATCTCTCCTTGATTATAATATTGTAGTTTTAAAATAAAAAGTGCTAAAATAACAGCTACTGTAGTGCTAAAGAAGATTTTTGATTTCTCTTTCTTCGGAAAAAAAGCTATTAACATGTATAGTAAAATAGGTAATAACAAATAAGCGTATTCTTCTATTGATAAACTCCACGCTTCTGTAAAAAAGTGAGGATGTGGTGTTGCAAAATTTTGTGAAAATAAAAAGTATGATGCTGTGTTTTCAGGTATTTCCTTTTTTAGTATAAAAACTAATGCTAAATTTAACAATAATACTACAAGGTAATTGGGTAATGTACGCAACCAACGTCTTTTAAAAAACAAATGTAGATCTGAAAAATGAGTCTGGTTGTTTTGTATTTTCTTCAATAAAATACCTCCAATTAGAAATCCGCTCAACACAAAAAACAAATCGACTCCTACTGCCCCCATTGCTCTTACTAAAATTAAAAGTGTGTGTTCGGTATTGGGGAATAACAAATATGTGGCGTGTGAAATAATTACCAATGTGATTGCCATTGCCCGGAGCGCATCTAATCCAAAAATTCTTGTAGTAGGGTTTTTCATATTTTGAATTGCGAGTCAATAAATTAATGGTATTACTATTTAAACTTATAAAGCGAAAGTGATAACTTGCCTTACTAAACAAAAAGGCATATTGGATACCAAGAATTACTTTACTAGAACAATTCTTTAATCAATTGCGCTTTTGTAATGCGTTCTGCTTCTGCTTTATAGTTTTTTACGATACGATGTCCTAAAATACCTTGAGCCACTGCTTGTACATTTTCAATATCTGGCGAAAATTTACCTTGTACTGCTGCATGTGTTTTTGCTGCTAAAATTAAATTTTGTGAGGCTCTTGGTCCTGCTCCCCAATCAATATATTGTTGGATTCGTTCAGGTGCTTTTGGATTTTCAGGTCTTGTTTTAGCTACTAAATTTACAGCGTATTCTATTACATTGTCTGCAACTGGTATGCGGCGTATTAGTTCTTGTATATTAACAATTTCTTGTGCATTAAAAAGTGCATTTACTGAAGTTTTAATATCTGATGTTGTTCGTTTTACTACATCTACTTCCTCTTGAAAAGTAGGATAACCTAATTCAATTGCAAACATAAAACGATCCAATTGTGCTTCTGGCAAGGGATAGGTTCCCTCTTGCTCTATTGGGTTTTGTGTTGCTAGTACAAAATAGGGTAAATCTAATTGATAACGATGTCCTGAAATGGTTACGGATCGTTCTTGCATTGCTTCTAATAATGCTGCTTGCGTTTTTGGTGGCGTTCTGTTAATTTCATCTGCTAAAATAATATTAGCAAATACGGGTCCTTTTATAAATTGAAATGCTCTATTTTCATCTAATATTTCACTTCCTAAAATATCAGACGGCATTAAATCTGGTGTAAATTGAATGCGGTTAAACTTTAACCCTAATGTTTGCGCTATTGTATTTACCATTAAGGTTTTTGCTAAACCTGGTACACCTACCAATAAGGCATGTCCTCCTGAAAAAACTGACAATAATATTTGATCTATAACAGCATCTTGCCCTACAATTACTTTAGCAATTTCTTGCTTTAATTGTTGGTGTTTTTGCACAAACTGTTCAATTGCAGCTACGTCAGACATATTTTATTTTTTTAACCAATTGTTCGTAAATTCACAATCTCTATATTCTCCTGTGATTTTGATATATGTATCTTTTATTTTTTCTTTTTGCCAATTTGCAATTGCATTTATTTGCTTTTCTTTTAATGCCAATTGTTTTATTTTTAAAAAATCTTGACCATAAGTAGCTATATGTTCATCTTTTTTATCTGACACTTTTAATATTTTATAAAATGCTTTACCTGTACGGTCATATTCTAATATTGGTAATGACACTTCTCCTTCTTTTAAATCAACCACTTGTGTGTATAAGGTTGGATCCATTTTTGTTAATTCAAAAATATGATCATATGTTTCAGGGTTTCTTAATAATCCCCCATCAAATTTAGTTTCTTTTTCATCAGAAAACTCTAATGCTGCTGCTTCAAAAGTAAGCTCTTTATCTGCTATTCTTTTTTGTAATAATGTAATGGTTTCTTTTGCTTCTTCTATGTTTTCATTAGAGGCTTCTGGCATCAATAAAATATGACGTACGTCTACTTCTTGACCTCTTATTTGGTCTACCATTAGTATATGATATCCAAACTCAGTTTTAAATGGTGCAGAAATTTCTCCTTCGCCTAGTCCAAAAGCTACATCTCTAAATTCTTTTACCATACGTGGTTTTTTACGATGCAATGTATATTTACCTCCTGTACTTCTTGAAGGTTCATCTTGTGAATATAAAACTGCTTTTGCAGCAAAAGAAGCTCCGTTTTCTAAGACATCTTTCTTAAATTCTTTTAATTTATTTACGATTCTATCGATTTCCTTTTGTGGAGTTTTAGGTTTGATAATTATTTGTGCTACTTTCATTTCTGCTCCAAATGTAGGTCTATCTTCTACTGGAATTTCATTAAAAAAGGAATATACTTCTTCCGGACTCACCTCTACATCATCTACAATTTTACGGGTCATCATTCCTGATAACTTATTGGTTTTCACTAAATCAAATAATTCTTTTCTAAAAGAAATTTCATCGTCTTTTTTATAGAAACTCAACACTTTTTTCATGTCTCCTCCTACTTGAGATTTCATGTAATCTATTTGCTGATTTACAGTGTTGTTAATTTCATCATCAGAAACAACAATACTATCTTGTATGGCATGGTGTGCATATAATTTATCTCCTAATAGCTTACCCATAATGTTACATCTGCTTACGTCTTTAGTGGATACTCCTTGACTTTTAAGCTCGATAAACATTCTATCTACATCAGAATCTAGTACAATATAGTCTCCTACTACTGCGGCAACTCCATCTACTTTTATTTTATTTTTTACGGAATCTTGTGCGCTTGCAAAAGTTACGAAAAACAAGAATATACTTGTTATTTTAATTGTAAATTTCAAATTCTTTATTTTGTTCTGCATTTTTTCTTAATTCTATTTTTAATTGCTTGATTAGCTTTAATTTTCTTTTATTTAAAATAATTTGCTGTAATGTAGGGGTTATATATTGCTTTGGTACTTGCGTGTTTCTTTCTAATAAATTATTTACAAACACCAAATATACCCTTAATGAATCTTTCAATTGCAAGAAATTAGATTTTTTTAACAATTTCAAATTTTTGGGTGTATTTAAAACGGGTAATTTTTGTAATAATTCTGATTTTTTCACCCAAATAGAATCGTTTAATATAAAGGAATGGAACTGTATGGAAAGGGAATCCAATACTATTTTGTCTATGCTGTCAAATCGTTTTAAACGCTTTGTAAATTCAGTGATACTCCCATTATTTTCTGCAACACTAATGTATCTAAATTTGAGTAGTGCTTCATTTAATTTAAAGTTTCCTTTTGTATGTTCATATAGGGTATCCAATTCCTTTTGCGCTATTACGGTGTCTATTTTACGAGAAATTAACGCATCTAAATAGGCGTTGGTATATAAATCTAATTTATAATCTTCTGCTAGTTTGTCAAAATTTTGTTGTGCAGTTTCGGTTAGATTTAAAGTTGCCTTTTCTTTTAAAAGCTGTTGAGTTGCCCAATTTTGGATGTATTGATTTGCAAAAGATAAGCTATCTTCTTTTGAAATATCTTTGGGAAGTGCTTTTAAAAAATCATCTTCATATAAATACACATCATGCACCCTTGCTATTGATTTTTTAGCATTTGGTGTTTCTAAAAATTGACACGAAGAAACAATTATTACAATAAAAAGAATACTGATATATTTAATTTTCAATTTCAAATTACAATTGTGATTCCACTTGTTTTAATACTGATCGATTGATTTTTACGGGGTATTTTACTTTTAATTTTAATAACCAATTTTTCTCTATATCATTTTGATAATCATTAATTACACGTCCTTTTACCTCATCTAGTTTTTTGGGACTAGGGGACAATATTTTATTTATTTTAACAATTACATATTGATTATTATGTTTGTATATTTTAGAAACTCCTTTAATAAATTTCAGCTTTTTAGGCATTTCTTTGTCTTCTTTTTCAAAAACACCCTCAGAAACAACAACTTCTTTTATTTCTGAAATATTTTTATTTTGCTTTAGTAATTTAGCTGCTTTTTTTGCTATCTTTTTACTTAAACTTGTTACTATTACAGCTTCTATACGTTCATTCCAAACATATTTTTGTCTATTATTTTCAAAATATTTTTGTAAACCTATTGTATCTTTTTTTGCTTTTTGCCATACTTGACTTTCCATTAATTCAAATAACAATAAACCATCTCGATATTCTTTTACTATTGTTGCAAATTCATGATATTCATTTTCTAAATTTTCATCTTTATAAGCATATAATGTTTCATTTCCAAAATCATTTAGACTGTTTTTTACAATCTTTTCTATTTGTCGTAAATTACGATATCCTCTAATTTTTGAGCGCAAATACTTATAGTAATTTGCATAGCTATATTTTTTATTAGCGAAAGAAAATAAAGTTGTTTCGTCTTTTTCTGCAACTGTAGTTCTTCCTCCTAAAAAACTTTGATCTACTACTTTTAATATTTTTTGAACCGCATTAGGATCTTCTTTATAGTGATAACGCTTTTTTAATTTTCCATAAAACTTATCATTTACAATTTTAGAACGGCTATCTCTTTCTATTTTTCTTAAGATGTCTTTTCTTGATATAGCAAGTTCTGGTACTGGATATTTTTCAATTAATTTTAGAACATGCCAACCATATTTTGATTGTATTGGTTTTGAAATTTCTCCTACTTCTTGTAGTGAAAATGCGGTATTTTCAAAAGTAATGTCACTAAATTTACCTGAACCAAAACGCTGTAAAATACCTCCTTTTCTTGCTGAACCTTTATCGTCAGAAAACTGTTTCGCTAAATCATTAAAATTAGCTCCATTTTTTAACTGCTTGTATATTTCATTAATTTTTTCTTTAGGAGTTGTCGTTAATTTTTTATTATTTGCTGCTACCATAATATGAGCAACTTCCACTTCTCCTCTTGATTTCCTTTTATCTAAAACCTTTAATACATGATAACCAAACTGTGTGCGGAAAGGTTTTGATATTTCACCTACAGGTGTATTGTAAGCAACCGTTTCAAAAGGATATACCATTTTAAATGCATCAAAATAGCCTAAAAATTCTCCATACACCGTTTTACCATTGTGTACTGCCTTCATTGTTTTTTTAAATCCTTGTTTTTGAGCTTGTCTTTTATATCCTAAAACTTGATTGTATGCTTTTAATGTATCTGACGCGGAGGCATTTTCAGGGCATTTTACGAGTATATGGTTTACATTTACCTCTTCAATCATTCTAGCATATGCTTCCTTTATTAATCGCTCATTAATATCGGTGTCGGTTAAATACTTTTTTGCTAATTGATTTCTATACGATTTAAATTCTCTTAAATATTTTGGTTTTTTATCCAACCCTAGCGTTTTAGCTTCTGCTAATTTCAACTTATAATTTACATATAATTTTAAGTATTCATCTACATCTTTTTGCTTTTTATCTTGCACCAAATTAATGTTTTTTTGATATACACTAATAAACTCTTTTGTTGTAGTGGGCTCATTATTTACTGTAAACAATGTTTTTTCTTGTGCAAATATTGAACTTGCTACTAATAATAAAGCTACGGTTATATTTTTCAATTTCATTTATTTTAGATTTTAAGGAAAACAAAAATAACAATTATACCGTAGAATACAACAATATTTAACAAACTGTTATTACAAATATAAAAGGAGCATGAAAATCATACTCCTTTTAATATTTTATTGACTCTAAATTATAAACAATAAAATAACTTTTAGATGTATTTTATGATTCCTTTTTTATGGATAAACAAAAAGAGGAATACCTGTATAGTATTCCTCTTTTTAATCATTTAAGTACTGCTACTTTCCTATTTTGTGAATAACATTTCTCGGTATTTTGTTAATGGCCAAAGTTCATCATCTACTAAAAGTTCTAACTTATCACAGTGATATCTGATTTCATCAAAATAAGGTTTTACATCATTACAGTAAGCAAAAGACATTTTAATAGAATCTGTTATTTTATTTGCTTTTTTACGTGCCTCTATCATATTTGATACTCCTGAATTAATTTTTTCAATATGATTAGAGATGGCTTCAATCATTTTTAATTGTTCTCCTGCCATTTTGATAAAATCGTTATCAAAAATTTCTTTTAAACCACGTACGTTTTCAATTAAAACATTTTGGTATTTAATTGCTGTTGGCACAACATGATTACGTGCAATATCGCCCAAAACACGTGCTTCAATTTGAATGCGTAAGGTATATTCTTCCGTTTCAATTTCATGACGTGCTTCTACCTCTACTTTACTCATTATATTCATTTCTTCATATAATGCTATAGTTTTCTTTGATATTTTAGCTTGTAATGCTTCTGGAGTCGTTTTATTATTACTTAGCCCTCTTTTTGCTGCTTCTTTTTCCCATTCATCCCCATAACCATTACCTTCAAAACGAATGCGCTTAGAATCTTTGATATACTCTCTTAATATATTAAAAATAGCATCGTCTTTCTTTAACTTTTTATCTTTAATTAAAGCGTCTACAGATACTTTAAAGTCTTTCAATTGTTTTGCCACTATCGTATTTAAAACGGTCATTGAAGGTGCACAGTTTGCTAAAGAGCCTACTGCTCTAAACTCAAATTTATTACCTGTAAATGCAAATGGTGACGTTCTGTTTCTATCGGTATTATCCAATAAAATTTCTGGTACTTTACCAACTACATTTAATTTTAAATCGGTCATTTCTTGTGGTGAAATTTTACCTTTTGTTACTTTTTCTAAAGCATCTAAAATTGTTGTCAATTGCGACCCAATAAATACCGATATGATTGCTGGAGGTGCTTCATTAGCCCCCAAACGATGATCATTACTTGCACTTGCTATTGCTGCTCTTAACAACTCTTCATTATCATTTACCGCTTTAATAGTATTAATAAAAAAGGTTAAAAACTCTAAATTTTTCATTGGCGTTTTCCCTGGCGCTAATAAATTAACTCCTGTATTGGTTGCCAACGACCAGTTGTTATGTTTTCCTGATCCGTTTACTCCTGCAAATGGTTTTTCATGAAACAAAACTTTAAAATTATGACGATCAGCAATTTTTTCCATCACATCCATTAATAAGGAGTTATGATCTACAGCCAAATTAGTCTCTTCATATATAGGTGCCAACTCAAATTGATTTGGTGCTACTTCATTATGACGCGTTTTTACAGGAATACCCAATAGCATACATTCGGTTTCTAAATCACGCATATAATTTAATGCACGTGCTGGAATAGATCCAAAATAATGATCATCTAATTGTTGTCCTTTTGCTGATGAGTGCCCTAATAAAGTACGCCCCGTTAGCATAATATCAGGTCTTGTTCTTGCTAATGCCTTGTCAATTAAAAAATATTCTTGTTCCCACCCCAAAGAAGCACTTACCTTTGTTACATTTTTATCAAAATACTTAGCTACAGCTGTTGCATGCTTGTCCACTTCATGTAAAGCGCGTAATAAAGGTGTTTTATTATCTAATGCTTCTCCCGTATAAGATACAAAAATGGTTGGTATACATAATGTTGTACCCCAAATAAATGCGGGCGATGTAGGATCCCAAGCGGTATACCCTCTTGCTTCAAAAGTATTACGAATTCCTCCATTTGGAAAAGATGATGCATCTGGCTCTTGTTGTACCAATTCTCCTGCTCCAAATTTTTCAATTGCTCTACCTCCTTCTATGGTTTCAAAAAAGGCATCATGCTTTTCGGCAGTAATACCAGTTAGTGGCTGAAACCAGTGTGTATAATGTGTTACTCCTTTTGATAATGCCCAATCTTTCATAGAAGCAGATATTTGTCCTGCTATGTTTCTATCTATTTTTGTTCCATTTTCAATGGCAGACATAACGCTTTTATAAGCATCTTTTGTCAAATACTGGCGCATTGCAGTTTCATTAAATACATTTTTTCCGAATAAATCCGAACGGCGTATGTTTTCTTCTATAGGATATGGTTTTCTATTGAAGGTTTCTTTTACTGCATGAAATCTTAAAGTTGACATATTATTGTGTTTTATTAATTTTACTGTGCAAATATAACTAAAAACAGCCAGAAAATAATTTTAACCCTATTTTTTTTAGGGTGTCACATAAAATAAATACTTAATTAGAATAACGCACCCTGTATTTTACAGGGCTACTTAAAAGATGTGTACAAAAATACCACATACATAAATAACAAGAGTATTCCTTTTATTCTCCCAATTTGCATTTTCTTAGGAATCAAAATAAAAGGAATTAAGATTGCAGCCACTGCCAACATCCAATACATGTTGGTAACCACATTAATTTCTTCTGTTTTAATGGGTGTAATAATTGCTGTTAAACCAATAACAGAACCAATATTAAAAATATTAGAGCCAATTAAATTACCAATAGATATTGCTTTTTCCCCTTTTATAGCGGCAATTATTGAAGCTGCCAATTCTGGCACACTTGTACCAATTGCAACTACTGTTGCTCCAATTACACCATCACTTATCCCCATTTGTTTAGCAATATCTTTTGCTCCTGTTACTAATAATTCCGAACCAAAATACAGTGCTAATCCTCCAATGGCTAACCAAAAAAATATTTTGGGATACCCTACTTCCATTAAGGTATCATCTACTTCTTCTATCGCTACTGATTTATCTTTTTTTGCTTTCGCTATCATGATATACACAAAAACAATTAAACTAAAAAACAAGAATGCACCTTCCGTCCTGCTTATGGTTGAATCATTTTGTAAAAAATAATAGAATATTACTGAAAACAGCATCATTGCCGGCCAATTCATTTTATAAAAATTTTCATCTACCGTTAGCGGAGCAATTACTGCTGTTACACCCAATACTAACGCTATGTTAGCAATATTAGAGCCTATTACGTTACCTAAAGCCAAATCAGGAGCTCCATCAAGTGCTGCTTGTAAACTTACTAATAATTCTGGTGCAGAAGTAGCAAAAGAAACCACCGTCATTCCTATGATTAATTTGGATAAATTTAATTTAAAAGATAATCCTACGGATGAGCGTACCAAAAACTCTCCTCCTACAACCAATAATATAAAACCGATGATAATGTATGCGATACTCATGTTTGCTGTTATTTTTTATGCGAATATACTAGATGATTTTAGCTTTATAGGATATTTAATCGAATTTATTTTTGCAACTGTTTACAAAGTGTTAAAAAAATAATAAATAATATTTTTTTAACACTTACTCACGTTGCGATGCTATATTTTTACAAAATCAATCTTTAAAAAATATAAATTATGAAAAGATCAATCGTAAAAAATGGTTTTTTAGCACTTGCTCTAACCTCTGCAATTATCACGTATGCAGTCCCAACTAACAATACTATTTCAATTAAAAACCACATTACAACTACGCTAGATAAAATTAGCATTACTATTGATAAAAACACTACAGACAGCGATTTTAAAACCATCACAAATACCTTAAAAAAACATTATATTACTGTAAAGTTTACCAATATAAAGCGCAATAAAAACAATGAAATTATAGCTATTAAAATTAATTTAAAAGATGAAGATGGCAACAAATCTGCTACTTTATTAAAAAGCAACAAACCTATTGATGATATCATTTTAGGATCTGATAACGGTACATTATTTATCATTTCCAAAAGCAGCAACAGTTTTAGTTTTAAAAGTACAAATGTTCAATCAAAACATTTTGATTTTAATTTTGATGATGATGCAAACACTCTGACATTAAATGGTAAAACAATCAACTTTGATGAGATTAGCAAAAAACTAAAAGCGGTAATGAGTATTACTGAAGATGAAAACGGCAAACTACTTACTATTCAACTAAATGATATTAATTTTAGTTTGGATGAAAATGAGGATACTTACTCAAAAAAATCTTGTGTTGATATCAAAAAACCTGTTTATTATATAGATGATAGGAAAGCTACAAAAAAAGAAGTAGATGCATTAAAGCCAGATCGTATTGAAAAAATAAATATTTTAAAAAACGAAAAAGCAGTTGCTAAATATGGTAAAAATGCAGAAAATGGTGTTGTAGAGATTATTTTACATGATAACAGTCCTAAGTTTCGTTTTATAGATGATCCTTCTATAAATAAATATATTGTTATTGACGGTAAAAAAGCAAACTTTAAAAAACTAGATGCCTTAGCAAAAAGTAATCAATTGAGCTCCGTAGACTTTTTGAAGCCCGAAACAGCAATGAGTCTTTATGGTAAAAAAGCGAAGGATGGAGCCATCATTGCTACCACCAAGAAGTAATTTCATTATTCTCTAATTAATACTTAAAAAACGTGTTCTATCTAGAACACGTTTTTTACTTTTGCAAAAAATCTATTTTTATGTTTAAAATTTTAGCTAAAATCAATAAAACCATCCTACCTAGTTTTTCAAAAAAAAGGTTAGACCTAAGTAAAGCCTCTAAAATACAATTGGCAATTATTGGTTGGCGTGCTTATGTTACTAAAAGAGCTTTAGACAATTAACCCCTTTAAGGTATCAATTTACAATTAAACTAATATTTATTAGTAATTAATTACAGCTTTTACATCATAATTACCCACTTTATCTATACCCTTTAAAAAGCTAAGTTGCATCATAAAATTAAGTTGCACTACTTCACCTCCTAATTTTTCTACCAATTTACATGCCGCTTGAGCTGTACCACCGGTTGCCAATACATCATCATGTATCAATACTTTATCTCCTTTTTCAATAGCATCCGTATGAATTTCTAAAACATCTTTTCCATACTCTAAACCATAAGACTCTGAAATTGTTGTAAAAGGCAATTTCCCTGGTTTACGCAAAGGCACAAAACCTACTTGCAAGCTATTGGCTATATCCATGCCAAAAAAGAACCCTCTACTTTCAATACCTACTACTTTGTCAATTTTTAAATCAGCACATAACCTTAACAAATCCTTTAGCATTTGTTGGCGCGCAGTATAATTATTTAATAAAGGGGTTATGTCTTTAAAAATAATTCCTTCTGAAGGAAAATTTTGTACATCTCTAATATAATCGTCATATTTTACCATATCACAAAGTTAGCAACTTTAATAACTATATCCAATGATAAAAATCAACATTGTTGCAAAATCAAATCTTTTTTTGTAACTTTAGTTTCTAAATATTTTACTATGAAAGCACATACTCAACACATTTTACTACATGAAGGGTCAACTATTATTTTAAATGCCTTAAAATATCAATTAGAAGATGCTAATATTAGCTGTATTATTAAAAACAATACTGAATCTGGTAGGCTTGCTGGTTTTGTTGCGGGACAGGATAGTAATGCGCTTTATGTTTTTGAAGAGGACTTAAATACCGCTGAAAATATTTTGCGTAAATTTTTATCAAAAAAAGATTAAATTTTTTCATTTTTTGCTTTGAGAAGTCATAAAACTACTTATATTTGCACTCGCAATTGGCCTCGTAGCATAACTGAATAGTGCATCACATTACGGCTGTGAAGGTTGAAGGTTTGAATCCTTCCGAGGTCACAAAATAAAACCCTAAACACTTGAAATATAGTATGTTTAGGGTTTTTTACATTTGTATTGGAAAACAAATGGAAAACAAAGTATTGTTTTAAAATAAAAAACCACCTGTAAAGGTGGTTTAAAAAGATAGCTGAAAACAAAATTTAGTTTAATATGGCATAACTAAAATTTAACTTTTTATCTTTTGGCTTGTGGTTTGGGTTTGGGTTTTCAGTATCATATTGCATTGTTTTATTTGCAATGTTATATTTTAACCCTATTTTATTACCTCTATTTTTTAATACTTCAATATAGTTGTTTACAAAAGTATCATCTACTTTATGTGCTTTTAAGCGTATGGGGCATCATATTCACTTCTTACACCACCCCTTGCGCCACCTTTACCGTTTTGTTGAAAGATGAAGATAAATATAGTATTATAGTGCTTTTTTCTGATTTCATTAAAAACCTCCACTTTTAAACCTAATTCTTGAAAACTATCAATTACTAT
>JAJRPS010000032.1 GCA_024280635.1 Bacteroidota bacterium
AACTTTATTAGGAATTGACCCTGCAATTTATGACGTAGTATATTTTGCTACTCAAGCAGATATTGCTACTAACACCCCAATTGTTGCACCAAACATTACTAATTATGTTAGCGCAGGTAATGAAACCATTTATATTAAACTCTTCAACATACAAAGCAATACGTTTTGTGATGCCGAGTTAAACTTCGATTTATTATTGGAGGCCAATATTGTGGCCACACAACCTAATGATATGCAATTGTGTGATGTAGCAGGAGCAACCGCAATATTAACCGATCAGGATGCTACCATTTTAAATGGACTAAACCCTACTGATTACACAGTTAGCTATTACAGTAACCAAAATGATGCTCTAGCAAGCACTGGTTCTATTGGTAATACCTTAACGGTTACCTTAGCAACATCACCTCAAACCGTTTGGGCAGCAGTACAAAGCAATAATAATCCTGATTGTAGCGCTGTCACCTCTTTTCAAGTCATTGTAAATCCATTACCCCCCGTTTCAACAATACCCAATGTTATTGAATGTACTGATTTTACCTTACCAACAATAACAAACGGGATTTATTATGATGCTCCTGATGGACCTAACGGAACTGGAACCATGTTAAATGACGGAGATGTAATAGATGATGCTGGTACCTACTACATTTATAACGGTCCTGACGCAAACGGTTGTTTTAATCAGTCTAGCTTTGTATTGACATTTATTGACGAATACTCTATTGCAGAAGATTATTGCGGAGAGTTTATAGTGCCTACACCTCCCGCTGGTAATTATTATACTGAAATAGATGGACCTAACGGCACAGGAACCCTAATACCACCTGGAACGGTATTTACTAACAGTTTTACCATTTATTATTATGCCGAAATTAATGGAGTTGTATGTAGAAATGAACCTTTTCCTATAACCATACACACACTCCCTCCTGTAGACACTTTAACTGATATTACCGAATGCACACAAGCTATTTTACCTGCGCTTACCAATGGCGCATATTATGCTGACAGTGCAGGAACAACCCCCTTACCAAGTACAACTATAACCACTTCACAAACCATTTATATAGTCAATACCGAAACCCATAATTTAGGATTAGCGACAGAAATTACTTGTACTAACTCTAGCTCTTTTGACGTTACCATAATCAATACCACCTCAGATGTTACTGAATGTGGAAGCTATACCTTACCTACATTAACTACTGGAAATTATTTTACAGGACCCGCAGGTAGTGGAATACAAATACCCGTTGGTACTGTAATTAATACAATTGGTAATACAGATGTGTATGTATATGCACCAACAAGTACCGCACCTAACTGTACTGATAACTTAAAGTTTACAGTAACTATTATTGCAAACCCTCCAGTAGATACTGTTACACCACCAACCAATTTATATTGTGTTGATGCTCCGTATGTTTTACAACCTTTAACTAATGGAGCATATTACAATGCACCTAATGGACCGAACGGAACAGGAAGCTCTTTAGTTGTTGGGAGTAGTATAACCACTATTGGGATGTCAACAATATATGTATACAATCAAGTACAATGGGGACCAAACCCTTCGGATTATTGCTATAGTGAAACTTCTTTTACCATAGAAACACGTGATTTACCACCCGTAGATAATTATACCGATGTATATCGTTGTGACCCCTATACCTTACAACCACTAACTAATGGGACGTATTATGACGCTCCTGATGGACCAAATGGCACAGGAAATATTATTCCTACAGGAACTGTTATTAGTACCACGCAAACCATTTATATTTATAATGAATGGGCAGATTTAAATACTTGTATCGCAGAAACTGTAATTACCGTTTATATTTTAGGAGTAGATGTAGGTGACAGAGCAGATGTTACAGAATGTGACACCTATACATTACCAACTTTAGATACTTCTGTTGTCAACATGCATTATTATACTGCTTCAGGAGGAAACCCTGCAGATGAGATTTTACCCGCAAACTTCACTTACAACACTCCTGGAACGTATACGGTTTTTGTATATGCCGATAATGGTGACCGTTTTGTTTGTACCGATGAAGATGAATTTACCATCACCATATCAGCAACACCTGTATTACCAACTTTTAACAATTTATCAGAATGCGGCACATACACATTACCAGCATTAGACACTACCAATTATAACGTAGCATATTATACTGCACCAAACGGAGTAGGCTTAATTGACACCTCAAATTACACCATTACAACTGTTGGTACACAAACTATTTATGTATATGCAACCGCATTTAACAACACCTCTTGTTCTGATGAAAAAAGTTTTGATTTAGAAATTAAAGCCATCCCTCCTGTAGATGCATTACCTAATGCGCTAAATTGTATTGATGACCCTTTTCAATTGCCTATCTTAACAAATGGTGAATATTTTACAGGACCTGGACGTACGGGTGCTCAATTAAGTGCTGGAAGTTTCATTAATACTGTTGGCACAACCACCATTTATATCAATAATTTAGTAAATGGCTGTGATAATGAAACAAGTTTTGATGTAGAAATAAGAGCATTACCTACCGTAGATAGTTTTACCACTATAAATGAATGTAATAGTTATACACTTCCTATTTTAGCTAATGGAACATATTATACAGAAACCGATGGACCTAACGGAACAGGAGCTGTTTTAGCAGTAGGAACTGTAATTACAACTACACAAACCATCTATATTTATAATAATTATGCCGATTTAACGACATGTGATTCAGAAACTTCATTTGATGTAAATATTCTAGGCATTCAAGTAGATACACCAATGGATGTAAATGAATGTGATAGCTATTTATTACCTACTTTAGACACTACCACTATTAATCAAGCATACTATTCAGCACCAGGAGGAAATAGTGCTGACTTAATTACAAACCTAAACCTAACTATTATAGGCACACAAACCATTTATATTTATGCTGAAATTAACAACCCTATATTTTGTAGTAGCGAATCATCGTTTACAGTAACACTTAACAATTCGCCAATACTACCACCTTTACCTGACCAAGAAGCATGTACCTCTTTTACGCTTCCTGTATTAAATACTGCAAATTACAATGCAGCTTATTATAGCGCATCAGGAGGAAATAGTGCCGATTTAATTGATGTATCAAATTACACCATTACCAATGAAGGTGTCAATACCATTTACGTCTATGCATCAAACACTACCGCACCTAATTGCTTTACTGAAACTTCTTTTAATGTCACTATTTATCCATTACAAGAATTAAACATTGCTGATGGTGTCATTTGTATTGACCCTATTACAGGACACACCATACAACCTGTTTTATTGGAATCTAATATTCCAAATGGAGGGAATGGCTTTATTATCAATTGGTATCTTAATGGTACTTTAGTACACACAGGTCTTAATTATTTAGCAAATCAAATTGGCACCTATACCATTGAAACCATAAAGAATACACCAGATGTTCCTCCATTATGCAATTACACAACCACAACTGTAACCGTTACACAATCTAGTATTGCTACTGCAACCGTATTGGTTTCTGAAGAGTTTGAAAATGAAGGCGTATTAATTGTAACTGTAACCAGTGGTTTTGGAACCTATGAATATCAATTGGACAACGGACCTTTTCAAATCAGTAACGAATTTCACAATGTATCTTCAGGAGATCACATTATTACCGTACGTGATGTTTCTACTGCAAATTGCGGGCAAATTACTTTAAATGCAACCATTATTATGTACCCTAAATTTTTTACTCCAAATGGAGATGGGTTTAATGACACTTGGAACATTATTGATTTAAACAATCAACCAAAATCAGAAATTTATATCTTTGATCGTTTCGGGAAATTTATTAAATTTTTAAGACCTAATGGAGCGGGATGGGATGGTTTATACAATGGTAGACCACTACCTTCTACTGACTATTGGTTTAAAGTTTTATATAAAAATAGTACTGGAGAAGACAAAGAGTTTAGAGCACATTTTTCATTAAAAAGATAAAAAACACCTCCTTTTCTCTTTAATTAGGAAAGAATATTTTAAATGTCTGAAAAAAATTACGCTATTCTTCCTCTTTAAAATCTTCTTTTATTTCTTTAGAAAATGATTTGAATTTAGTTGCCATTTCTATCATAAACTCTTTAGTTAAGGTATACGACAAATAGTAATTTCGAGTTTTAGGGTTGGTTAGCAAAAAGGTCTCTACAATATCTTTTCCGCCTTTTAGTGAAAAAGGAAAAACCTTATTAAAAAATGTTTTCTATAGATCCTTTACCTGTTAATGTAGATATAAATTTAACTAAATACTTTCTTGTATTTTCTGTTCTTGTTGCTTAATAGCTGCTTTTAATCTTGTTCTTTTGACATTTAAATCATCATAAGCCGATACTTTTTTTTGTTTTTTTATAGCAACTATTTTATTTCTGGTTCATCAAAATACTCCAGTGTCAATGCTACTATTGAGTTTTTTACCGTGTACTCTAATTTCTTTTTATGGATAGCATGTATAATACTAAATAAACTATCTCTCGTACAATTCCAAAACTAATAGCAATAATATAATCACCAACACTGCCAGCCCCTAATACCGAAGATACTATTTTTGAATTTATTTTTACAGTAGCACTAATAGACTCTAATTTTAATAGTTGTATTCTATTTTCTAAATATTCCGTAAGTTTATTAATCTTTAAAAAATACATTTAATTTTTTCCTTCCACTATAATTACAATTTCTCCTTTAGGTGCTTTTTGTGTATAATGCGCTAATACTTCTGTTACCGTTCCTCTAGTGGTTTCTTCATATAATTTAGTCAGCTCTCTAGATACAGAAACTTGACGCTCTGCACCAAAATATTCAGCAAAATGTCCTAAAGTTTTTACTAATTTATGCGGTGATTCGTAAAAAATTATAGTTCTACTTTCTTCTGCTAATAATTTTAAGCGTGTTTGACGTCCTTTTTTTACAGGCAAAAATCCTTCAAAAACAAATTTATCATTTGGCAAACCACTATTTACTAATGCAGGCACAAAAGCAGTAGCCCCTGGCAAACACTCTACATCAACATTATTTTGCACACAAGCACGAGTTAATAAAAAACCTGGATCAGAAATGGCAGGTGTACCAGCATCACTAATTAATGCACAAGTTTCTCCATTTTGAATACGATTTAAAACCCCTTCAACCGATCGATGTTCGTTGTGCATGTGGTGACTATACATTTGTGTGTTAATTTCAAAATATTTTAGTAATTTACCGCTTGTACGGGTGTCTTCAGCTAAAATAAAATCTACTTCTTTTAAAACCCGAACAGCTCTAAAAGTCATGTCTTCTAAATTTCCGATAGGCGTGGGTACTAAATATAATTTACTCATTAGTATTTGCCTTCAATAAAAGTTAAAAAACGAGCTTCATAATCTTCTTTTCCAATCCAATTATTATATTCTGGCTTTACCATTGTGTTCAAAAACTCCAATGCTGTCAACTCACTATCTAGCGTATTTAATTGAGATATCACCCTATTAAAATCGGCAGTACTATCATTAAACAAATGCTTTACAAAAGCAATACGATCATTTAATCCTATTGTAATTCCTTTTTTTAAACGATCATTTAATGATTTTGAAAGCGTTTCTGAAGCTGCAATATCTTCTGCATCAGGCGTAACCATTTTCATGTCGTTTTTTGCAAATGTAGGAGTCGCTATAATTTCTTCTAGCAAATCATCTACTTGTTCGGTTTCAGGTTCCATTTGCACCATAATATCAATCATTTTTTCAGTAGCGGGTTCTAATAAATCAGATGCTACAGATTCATTCGCTACAAATAAATCTTCATCTAAAGCCGAAATTAATTCTTCTTCAGTAGTGGCAATAATGGTTTCCTTTTCTGCAGAAATATTGATATCCGATTGTGGCTGGGTATTAAAAAATTGCAACACCGCCGTTTTTTCATATAATTTTCTTGCCAAAACATATAGTTTTTCAGCATCGTTTAGCTTGCTAGTAATTAATATTTTTTCAGCAAGATTGTCTATTTCTGTTTTCAAGGTATTTTTCATCTGTAAAAAAATTTTTAATGGCTGTAAGATACTAAAATAAACGCTAAAAAAATAAAGAGATATTGTTTATAAATTTTCACTACTAAAAAACGACAATCTATTTTTTTATGTAGCTTTGTAATTCAGATTAAATAATCGTTTAGTACCCAAACTCATGTTTTTAGAAAATACCGTAAATCATAAAGAAAAATTTGGATGGATTGAAGTTGTTTGCGGATCTATGTTTTCCGGAAAAACAGAAGAGTTAATTCGTCGTTTAAAACGTGCTCAATTTGCCAAGCAAAAAGTGGAAATTTTTAAACCAGCTATTGACACGCGTTATGATGATGAAATGGTAGTTTCTCATGATGCCAATCAAATTCGATCCACACCCGTACCCGCAGCGGCAAACATCCCTATTTTAGCAGATGATTGTGATGTTGTAGGTATTGATGAAGCACAGTTTTTTGATGATGGCATTGTAAAGGTTTGTAATGATTTAGCCAACAAAGGCATTCGGGTTATTGTAGCTGGTTTAGACATGGATTTTAAAGGAAATCCTTTTGGACCAATGCCTGCATTAATGGCAACTGCTGAGTACGTTACTAAAGTACACGCCGTTTGTACTCGTACGGGTAATTTGGCACAATACAGCTATCGTAAAGCCATAAGTGATGATATTGTTTTACTAGGTGAAGTTGATGAATATGAACCGCTTAGTAGAGCTGCTTATTACAAAGCAATGTTAACCGAAAAAATAAAAGATTTTGATGTAGATGCTGACGAGGTCTCTGTAAAATCATAACCATGGATGCAATTCAAGAAACCGTACTAGAAATAGACCTACAAAAATTAAAACATAATTTTGAGTTTATAAAAAGTAACATCAATCCTAAAACCAAAGTTTTAGCCGTTGTAAAAGCCTTTGCTTATGGCAGTGATGCCGAAAAAGTATCCTTATCTTTACAAGAATTAAAGGTTGATTATTTTGCCGTAGCATACACACAAGAAGGGGTGCTGTTACGCAAAGCAGGTATTACAAAACCCATTATTGTATTACACCCACAACCCATAAATTTCAAAACTATTATTGACAATTGTTTATCGCCTAGCATTTATAGCTTCAGGTTATTGAAACAGTTTATACAAGCAACCAAAACCTTAAAAACAAAACACTACCCTATCCATTTAAAATTTAACACCGGTTTAAATAGATTAGGATTTGTTTTAGAAAATATCCCTCAAATACTCACAAAAATAGCAGTAAACGATTCTATAAAAATAACGTCTGTTTTCTCTCATTTAGCCGTAAGTGATGATGAAAATGAAAAAGCATTTACACAAAAACAAATTCAATTATTTACACAAATAAAATCCGAATTTAAAAAATTTGACTCCGCTATTTTTTATCACTTAGCTAATACATCTGGTATTTTAAACTATCCAAAAGCACATTTTGATATGGTGCGTACTGGCATTGGATTATACGGTTTTGGTAATACTGACAAATACGATAAACAGTTGCAACCCATTGCGAGTTTAAAATCGGTAATTTCCCAAATACACACGCTTCAAAAAGGAGAAAGTTTGGGTTACAATAGAGCGTTTATTGCGGATCAAATAACAAAAACGGCAACAATACCCATTGGTCATGCTGATGGTATCAGTAGACAGTATGGTAATGGCAATGGCTTTGTAATTATCAACGATAAAAAAGCATTTATTATAGGCAATGTATGTATGGATATGATTATGGTAAATATTACCAATATTGATTGTAATGAAGGTAATGAAGTTATCATTTATGATAATAAAAATACTGCAATACCCTTTTCAAATGCAGTGGGGTCTATTTCTTATGAAATTATCACCGCAACTTCACAACGCATAAAAAGAGTATTTAAACAGTAATATTTTGTGTTAAAAAAAAAACATCTATCTTTACGGTAAGTCTAACTAATTAATTAAAAAAATATGTTAAAAGAATTTAAAGCATTTATAATGACGGGTAACGTTGTTGAATTTGCAGTAGCAGTAATTATGGCAACCGCAATTAGTGGTGTCGTAAAAGGTTTTGTAAGTAATATTGTAATGCCACTTATTGGTTTGGTTACCGGTGGGGTCAGTTTTGCAGACAAAAAATATATATTATCTGAAGCAGTAGGAAAAGCAGGAGAAGCAGGTTTTATTGCTGAAAATGCAATTACCTATGGTGTTTTGGTAGATGCTATTATCAACTTATTAATTGTTGGTTTTGTAATGTTTTTAATTGTTAAAGGATATAACAAAATGAAAAAACCAGCGGCTCCCACAGCTCCTGCAGGACCATCTGATAACGATTTATTAAAAGAAATTTTAGAAGCCTTAAAAAAATAAGTTTCTAGTACATTTTTATATAAAAACCACTCCAAACAGAGTGGTTTTTTTGTTTTTATGTTTATTTTTACATTCAAATTTAAAATATTCGTTTTTACGAAAAAAGATTATGAAAATAGCAATAGTAGGCGTAACAGGAATGGTAGGACAAGTTATGTTACGTGTTTTAGAAGAACGAAACCTACCCATTACCACATTAATTCCTGTAGCATCAGAAAAATCTATCGGTAAAAAAATAACGTTTAATAATAAAGAATATGCCATAATTTCTTTAGCAGATGCTATTTTGAATAAACCTGATATTGCGCTATTTTCGGCAGGAGGAGCAACAGCACTGGAGTGGGCTCCAAAATTTTCAGCAGTAGGTTGTACGGTAATTGATAACTCATCTGCCTTTAGAATGGATCATGATAAAAAATTAATTGTACCTGAAATTAACGCCAACACACTAACCCTTGAAGATAAAATTATAGCCAACCCAAATTGTTCTACCATACAAATGGTATTAGCATTAGCTCCCTTACATGCTAAATATAAAATCAAACGAATAGTAGTATCTACCTATCAATCTATTTCTGGAACAGGTATAAAAGCTGTACAACAATTAGAAAATGAAATGAAGGGTATTGATGGACAAATGGCGTACCCACATCCAATACACCAAAATGTATTACCACACTGTGATATTTTTGAAGCAAGTGGATACACAAAAGAGGAAATGAAATTAGTACGTGAAACACAAAAAATACTAAATGACTACACCGTTGCCGTTACCGCTACTGCAGTACGAGTACCTACTGCTGGAGGGCACTCCGAAAGTGTAAATGTAGAATTTGAAAATGATTTTAATATAAAAGAACTTATTACCATTTTAACAAACACCGAGGGTATTATTGTGGAAGATGACTTGCCTAACAACATATACCCAATGCCAATAAATGCCCATGGCAAAGATGAAGTTTTTGTGGGGCGCATTCGTAGGGATCTATCGCAACCCAATACGGTAAACATGTGGATTGTTGCCGATAATTTAAGAAAAGGGGCTGCAACCAATACCGTGCAAATAGCGCAATATTTAATTAAAAATAATTTAGTGTAATCTCATATCCATTTAATTTTTCACCTTTTAGATAAAATACATAATCCAACACTCCTTACCAGAAAAAAAACAAAGCTAAATACCTAATCATCGGCTAATTATACTGATTGTCGAATATATTCTCTTACTTCCATTGTAAATTGTATCTTAGAGTTAGTGTTAGCACTATTAACTAATTTAAATATTTACATTATGGAATCAAAATATGCACTTCTTATTCGGTTTTCTTTAGGGATTATTTTAATTGTTTTAGGGATAAACCAATTTTTTAATTTCTTAGGTTTTTCAGACGCCTTAGTTGTTTTAGAAACAAATAAAGTATTTTATGGCATTCGTTTTATTATTTCAGGTATTTCCGTACTTACTCGTAAAGCAGTCCCTGTTGCTTTAATTATTTTATCCTTTTTTGCAGTACAAGCATTTTTCTATTTCCTTTCTAACAATCCTGAAAATCTAATTAGTCCAATTGGCATTGTTGTTTTACTTGTTATTTTAAACATTGCTAACAACAAAAATCGATTTAAAGGACTCTTTAATTAAAATAATGAACTACTATAAACCTAAAAAAACCTACTATAAAGCAGGTTTTCTAAGTTTTTATATCTCTAAATTTATTACAACTCTTCTGGAGCTAAGGTAATGGCTAAACCATCTAATTCTGGAGTAATGGGTATTTGACAACCTAAACGCGAGTTATCTTCTACATGAAAAGCTTCTGCTAACATCGCTTCTTCAGCATCTTCTTTTTCTGGTAATTCGTGATCAGAAGTTACATAACATTGGCAAGAAGCGCACATTGCCATACCACCACAAATACCTATAGTACCTTCTGGAGCAATTTCATACGCCCGTACTACTTCCATAATATTCATTGCCATGTCTGTAGGTGCGTCAATTGTATGCAATACCCCTTCCCTATCGGTTATATTTAAAGTGATGTCGTTATTTTCCATATTATTTTAATTATAAAGGTCGATTATCGACTTAGTTGATTGCTTTTATAACTGCTTTAGGCGCTTCTTTTTTAGTACCATCAAAACCTTGTACGCCACCAACAGTAGTATATTTCATTACGTATTTTTTTCCTGGATGGATGCGCTTGTAAGCACTTTGACACATTAACGTCGCTTCATGGAAACCACATAAAATTAATTTTAATTTACCAGGATATGTGTTCACATCTCCAATAGCATAAATACCCTCTATATTAGTTTGATAATCCAATGCATTGTTAACTACTATTGCATTTTTTTCAATTTCTAATCCCCAATTTCCAATTGGCCCCAATTTTGGTGATAATCCAAATAAAGGAATAAAATTATCACATGGTAACGTATATTGCTCTTCTCCTTTTTTAGTAATTACAACCCCTTCAACCTTATTTTCTCCTGCAATTCCTGTTACCTCTGCTGGGGTAATTAAGTTTATTTTACCCGCATCTTTTAACTCTTGTACTTTATCAACCGAATCTAAAGCGCCTCTAAATTCATTACGCCTATGCACTAAAGTTACTTCTTTTGCGATATCTGTTAAAAAGATAGACCAATCCAATGCACTATCTCCACCACCAGCAATAACTACTTTTTTATCACGGTACACTTCTGGGTCTTTAATCATATACGCAACTCCTTTATCTTCATAATTCGCTATTCCTTCAATAGGTGGTTTTCTTGGCTCAAAAGAACCTAGTCCGCCAGCAATAGCAACTACTGGAGCTTTATGTTTTGTTCCTTTATTTGTTGTTACAATAAACGTACCGTCTTCTAATTTTTCAATCGTATCTGCACGTTCACCCAACGTAAATGTAGGTTCAAAGGATTTGATTTGTTCCATCAATTTATCCGATAAATCACCAGCTAAAATTTCTGGATAAGCAGGGATATCATAAATAGGTTTTTTAGGGTAAATTTCTGAGCATTGCCCTCCTATTTGTGGTAAAGCATCTATTAAATGGCATTTGAGTTTTAATAAACCCGCTTCAAAAACCGTAAATAATCCTGTTGGACCTGCTCCAATTATTAATATATCTGTAGTAATCATATTTTTTTATAAAATAATTCCTGCAAAAATCGCATTTATAATTATCTTTCTAACTGATTTTTATCATTATTAAAGCTGAAAAATACAAATTTATCTTAAAAAGAGTTGATTTTAGTTCTTGTTTATGTAGTTTTGTCCCGTTAAAATAATAATCGAGGATGGATTTGACTGATTGTAACCTCATAAAAAAATGCTAAACCCAGTTTCTTCTACTGAATATTTAATTTCAGTTTACAAACTCCCTTAGCTTTTTACGTCAAATTACAGCTTCACATAAAAGATAAAAATGGCATATTTATTTACCTCAGAAAGTGTTTCTGAAGGACACCCAGACAAAGTAGCAGATCAAATTAGTGACGCATTAATTGATAATTTTTTAGCCTTTGACCCACAATCAAAAGTAGCTTGTGAAACGCTAGTAACCACTGGTCAAGTAGTATTAGCAGGGGAAGTAAAATCAAACACTTATTTAGATGTTCAAAAAATTGCACGTGATGTAATTAACAAAATTGGCTATACTAAAAGCGAATATATGTTTGACGGCAACTCTTGTGGGGTATTTTCTGCTATACACGAACAGTCAGAAGACATTAATCAAGGTGTAGAACGTACTGATAAAGAAAATCAAGGTGCGGGTGACCAAGGAATGATGTTTGGATACGCTACCAACGAAACGGATAATTACATGCCGTTAGCGTTAGATTTGAGTCATATCATTTTAAAAGAATTAGCAGTTTTAAGACGTGAAAATAACGAAATTAAATATTTACGTCCAGACGCAAAAAGTCAAGTTACTATTGAATATAGTGATGACAATAAACCACAGCGCATTGACACAATTGTAATTTCAACCCAACATGATGATTTTATAAAAGGTGATAAAAAACAAGCGGATGATGAAATGTTGGCTAAAATAAAATCCGATTTAATTTCCATATTAATACCACGTGTAATCGCACAATTACCAAAAAAAGTACAAGTATTATTTAATAATAAAATCACCTATCACATTAATCCTACCGGCACATTTGTTATTGGTGGACCTCATGGCGATACGGGTTTAACAGGTCGTAAAATTATTGTAGATACTTACGGGGGTAAAGGCGCTCATGGTGGTGGTGCTTTTTCGGGTAAAGACCCTAGTAAAGTAGACCGTTCTGGAGCCTATGCAACACGTCATATTGCTAAAAATTTAGTAGCAGCTGGTTTATGTGATGAGGTTTTAGTACAAGTTTCCTACGCTATTGGAGTAGCAAAACCAACCAGTATCAATGTAGAAACGTATAACACTGCTAAAATAAATATGACAGATGGACAAATTAGCAAAATAGTAGAAAAATTATTTGATATGCGTCCGTATTTTATTGAACAACGCTTAAAATTACGTAATCCTATCTATAGTGAAACTGCTGCTTACGGACACATGGGACGTAAAAATGAAATCGTTTCTAAAACGTTTAATTTACCAAATGGGGAACCAAAAACAATAGCAGTAGAATTATTTACCTGGGAAAAATTAGATTATGTAACCCAAGTACAAAAAGCTTTTGACTTGTAAAGCTTAATCGTTAGTATAAAAAAATCCTTGAAAAAAAATATTTTCAAGGATTTTTCATTTTACAATAATTTTATAGTTGTACTTTTGATTTATGTTTACTGATATTATAAAAGCCATACCCATCGGAATTATTTTAGCCCTTACCATTGGACCTGTATTTTTTGTATTACTAGAAACCAGTATTACAAAAGGATTTCGTGCAGCATTAACTTTTGATTTAGGCGTTATATTTGCCGATAGTGTTTTTATTTTAATTGCCTATTACAGTACCTCTTCTATTTTAGATAAAGTTAAAGACGACCCCAATTTACTAATGTTTGGCGGTATTGTCTTGGCTGTTTACGGATTAATATCTTACATCAAAACCTCAAAATCTTTTCGAGAAATTTTTAGAGAACACCACAGCATTGAGATCAAAAAAAACTATACTGCACTTTTTTTTAAAGGGTTTTTACTCAACTTTATCAACATAGGTGTTTTAGGAGGGTGGATTGCCGCAATCATTTTTGCAAAATCATTAACACAAAACGAAGATGGCGTTATCCTGTTTATAGCAACCGTATTACTTACGTATTTTATCGTAGATATTTTAAAAATATTGGCAGCTAAAAAAGTAAAACACAAATTAACCCCACGCTTTGTTTTTAAAATGAAAAAAATGATCAGTTTAATTATCCTAGGAATTGGCTTGATTCTAATTATTCAGCGTTTATTTCCTAGTCAAATGGAAGAAATACAAAATCAAATTGAGGAACAAATTGTACCGTAACACTAAACTTGTTTCAATAAATTAACGATTGTTTTCACACTGTTTCTTATCGAAAAAATCAACAACCTCGACCCAAAGGCGCGAGGTATACTTCTGAAAAACCGTTTTCAATTTCGAGGCAAGCCTCGGAGAATTAATCCCTCAATGAGGGATTAAAAAAGCGAGCTAAATAGCTCGCTTTTTTAGGCTTTACCCTTTTCTAGAGGTGTCGAGCGGATTCGAACCGCTGTAGATGGTGTTGCAGACCACTGCCTAGCCACTCGGCCACGACACCTAATTATGACGGCAAATATAACAAATGTTTTTAATTATTAACGGTCTTCACTTAAAAGAATCGTTACTTTTTCAACATCACCACCAATTGGAGGGTTTAATTTAGATACAGCTACCTCAGTATGAGTAACTAAACTGCTTTCTGAAAAAATTCTATCCACAATACGTTTGGCAACCGTTTCTAGTAATTTAGAGCGTTTTGCCATTTCTTCAAAAACAATGGTATTAATTAATACATAATCTACCGTATCCTGTAACTCATCTGTTTTAGCCGATTTTTGCAAGTTTGCCCTCACTAAAACATCTACACTATACTCGCTTCCTATGCGTCCTTCTTCTGCCAAACAACCATGAAAAGCATATACTTTTATATTTTCAACCTTTATAATCCCCATACCTTTTATTCTTTGCGTAAAATTAGCAAAAATATCATGCATTTTGGTATTTTTGCAAATAAATAACCTTAACTGATAAAGGAGTTGAGGTATGAAATTAATAATTCCCTTTTTTATTTAGATGTAAGCATCAGGGAATAAAAACTCGTTAGGATATTTTACCCTACAATTCAAAATTTGAAACATGTCAGTAGAAAAAAAATCACTCAATTTTATTGAGCAAATTATAGAAGACGATTTAAAAAACGGATTAGCAAAAGAAAAGTTGCATTTTCGTTTCCCGCCAGAACCTAATGGGTATTTACACATTGGGCATGCCGCTGCCATTTGCTTAAATTTTGGATTAGGAGCGGATTATAACTCACCTGTAAACCTTCGTTTTGACGATACCAATCCTGCTAAAGAAGAGCAAGAATATGTAGATGCCATTAAAAAAGATGTAAGCTGGTTAGGATTTCAATGGGCAAATGAATGCTATTCATCTGACTATTTTCAACAATTATACGATTGGGCAATCCTTTTAATAAAAAATGGAAAAGCCTATGTAGACAGTCAATCGTCTGACATCATGCGTGAACAAAAAGGAACACCCACTACGGTAGGTATTGATAGTCCGCATAGAAATCAATCTGTGGAAGAAAATTTAGCCTTATTTGAAAAAATGAAAAATGGCGAATTGGAAGAAGGGAGTTCCGTTTTACGCGCCAAAATTGACATGCAATCAGATAATATGCTTATGCGTGATCCTATCATGTATCGAGTATTAAAAAAAGAACATCACCGTACCGGAAACGATTGGTGTATTTATCCAATGTACGATTGGACGCATGGTGAAAGTGATTATATTGAAGAAATTTCACATTCTATTTGTACCTTAGAGTTTAAACCACATCGCGAATTATACGATTGGTTTTTAGATCAAATTTATGATGAAAACAAAGTAAGACCCAAACAACGTGAATTTGCACGCCGTAATTTAAGCTACACCATTATGAGTAAGCGAAAATTACTAAAATTGGTTGAAGCCAATGCTGTTAACGGTTGGGATGACCCACGAATGCCTACCATTTCTGGATTAAGACGTAGAGGTTATACCGCAGCATCCATTCGTAAATTTAGTGAAATTTCAGGAATCTCCAAACGCGATAGTGTTACTGATGTTTCTTTATTAGAATTTTGTGTGCGTGAAGATTTAAACAAAACTGCCGAACGTGTTATGGCGGTTATCAATCCGTTAAAAGTAGTTATCACCAATTACCCTGAAGATAAAGAAGAATTTTTTACTGCAGATAAAAACCCTGAAGATGAGCATTCCGGAACACACCAAGTACCGTTTTCAAGAGAAATTTATATTGAAAAAGAAGATTTTAAAGAAGAAGCCAGTAATAAGTTTTTCCGATTAAAATTAGGTAAGGAAGTTCGTCTAAAAAACGGATACATTATTAAAGCCGATTCTTGCACCAAAGATGCAGCTGGAAACATTATAGCAGTACAATGTACTGCCGACTTAGATTCTCGTTCTGGTAGCGGTACCGAAGCCAGTAAACGTCATGTAAAAGGAACCTTACATTGGGTGTCAATAAAACATGCCATACCCGCAGAAGTACGGGTATATGACCGCTTGTTTAGCCATGAGGCACCAGATAGTCAATCGGATAAAGATTTTATGGAGTTCATCAACCCAAACTCGTTACACATTATTAAAAATGCTTTTGTAGAACCGTATTTAAAAACGGCAAAAATTGGAGCACAATTTCAATTTCAACGCTTGGGTTATTTTAATATAGATGATGAAAGTACTGCTGATAAATTAGTGTTCAACAAAACTGTGGGATTAAAAGATTCGTGGGCAAAACAAAAACCACAACAAGAAAATACCCCTAAAACAGAACAAAGGCAACCACAACAGCAATCGGATAAAAATCCACTTAATGAAATTAAAAAATTAGGGAAAAAATTAGCCCATTTATCTGGTGTTAAATTGGACAAAACGAAAGCAAAAATTTTAAATTATGCCGAAGCGGTAACGTATGAAGAAGTAGCTGAACTTTTTGATACCCCTGTTAAAAAAGTAGGAAACCGTATTGCAATTGTATTAATTCTACAAGTACTACTGAAAAATGGACAAGAAAAAACAGACGCCATTACCGAATTTATTGAATTGGCGTTAACCGATGAAAATAAATTGTTAGTAACTGAAAGTGAGTTAATTAAATAACATATCCAAAATTAGTAGATAACAAGAAAATAAGAGTATCTTTGCACCCGATTTAAAAAGAAATTAGAATGAAACGTATTAACCAGTATAAAAAATTATTTAATGTTGAAAAAGACACCGATCTTAAACAACTTAAAAAAACATATAGAGGTTTGGTAAAACAATGGCACCCTGATAAATTTCAGGACGAAGCTGAAAAAGCTGAAGCTGAAAACAAAAGTACCGAAATTATTGACGGATATCACTTTTTAGTGAGTATTAACCCCGAAACGAAAGCTGCAGGTTTAGAAGAGTATAAAGAAACACTAGCAAGTGGTATTAATGATTACCACCACAAAGGAATGGTTTTGGAAATTATTTTTAACAATGGCGCTACCTATGAATATTTTGGAATGACAAAACCTGTTTTTCAAAAAATGATTAATTCTGGTAAACCGTTGCGTTTTGCAAAACGTAATGTTTTTGGTAAAATGACCTATAGAAAATCAAAACGTGATGAAGTAGCGGTATAATTTATACGTTATTTTTATCCTAAAAAGCTCCTCAATTTAAAATTGAGGAGCTTTTTTTTATCAAAAACTATTTTTAGTGCGTTAGAACCTTGTGTGTAGGATTCTCTTAATTAGAACTGTTATGTGATTTCTTACAAAAAAGTTCGAAATGACTAAGTATTTATTAGGTGTTGTAGGTTTTAGGGGTTCATGATGCTTTGTTCATTTTTTGCTTGATAAAAAAACGAACCAAAAAAATCAAGTCAAACATAAGGAAATTGCTAAAGCATCTTTCGCTCCCGAATCTGCATGCGTCATGCTGCGCATCGCAATTCCGATTCTTCTCTCATTATTTCTGTAGTCTGACAAATTATGTTACTTACTAAGAATGAAATTAAATGTTAAGTTTTGGATTGTAAGTTGTCAGTTTTCCCTTTTGGCCCTTTACATTTTTATAAACTTTTGTGCTAATAACTGTTACCACTGTTATGAGATTTCTCACAAAAAAAGTTCGAAAATGACTAAACATCAAACTTTTCTACTTTTACCTATTGCTTACCATTAAAAATGTTTTCAAACGCGACTTTGATTCGAGTTTTATCCTCACTTGTTAAATTAGAACCACTTGGTAGGCACAAACCTGTTTGAAATAAGGTTTCGCTAAAATTTGTCCCATAATGCGCTGTTCCTTTAAAAACGGGTTGTAAGTGCATGGGTTTCCATAATGGGCGAGATTCGATATTTGATTCTAATAAGGCTAAACGAATTTGATTGGCAGTAACACCTGCTTTTTTTTCATCCATAACCATACAGCTCAACCAATGGTTGGAGAAATAATTTGTATTAGGTTCGGTAAAAACGGTAACGCCTTCAATAGTTGCAAATATTTCTTGATACATTTTATTATTAGCTCTACGCAACCCAATGTGCTCATCCAACACTTCCATTTGTCCACGCCCAATACCTGCTACAATATTACTCATGCGGTAATTATACCCTATTTGACTATGCTGATAGTGTGGTGCTTCATCTCGTGCTTGTGTGGCTAAAAAGATGGCTCTCTGCTTATCTGTATCTGTTTTACAGACTAATGCACCACCTCCAGAAGTGGTAATTATTTTATTGCCGTTAAAAGATAAGATTCCGAAATCACCAAACGTACCACATTTTTGACCTTTGTAGGTTGATCCTAATGCTTCTGCTGCATCTTCTATTAGTTTGATGTCGTACTTTTTTGCAACAGCAACAATTTCATCCATTTTTGCAGGCATTCCGTACAAATGCACGACTATAATAGCTTTTGGTTTTTTGCCGTTTGCAATATTTTCTTGTATGGCTTCTTCCAAAGCAACAGGACACATGTTCCAGGTTTCTTTTTCACTATCAATAAAAACAGGTATTGCTCCTTGGTATGCAATAGGATTTGCAGATGCTGAAAAGGTAAAACTTTGACACAACACCACATCATCTCTTTGTACTCCTGATAAAATCAATGCTAAATGAATGGCTGCGGTACCTGCGGATAATGCTGCTACTTTTACGTTGTTACCTAAATAGGTTTCTAAGTCTTGCTCAAAACCGTTTACGTTGGGGCCTAAAGGTGCTACCCAATTGGCATCAAAAGCTTGTTGTACATATTTTTGCTCTGTACCGCCCATGTGTGGTGAGGACAACCATATTTTTGAGTTATTCATAATACTAATGAAATTTTATTGGTTTAGCAGGAATTCCAACTGCTGTACAATTTCCTGGAATTGACTTTGCTACCACAGCACCTGCTCCAATAATAGTATTTTCTCCTATTTCCAATTGATTAATAATTTTAGCACCCGTACCTACATATACTGATTTATGAATAATTACTTCTCCTGAAATATTAACGGAAGGCATAAAAGAAGAGAAAGCTTCAATTATAGTATCGTGTCCAACTGTGCAAGATAAATTTAAGGTAACAAAATTACCTAATTTAATATCACAAGTTAAAATATTACCTGCGGTAATAATAGAGCCTTTTCCTATTTCTATATTATTCTCAGATTTAATTACTGATGGATGGATTAATGTTGGGTAAACTATATTTTTATTTGTAATGCTTTTTACAATCTTTTCCTTAAGGTTTGGCACTCCAATTCCTAATACAACATTTAATTTTCCTGTAATTTCATTTAAGTCCTCTACACAACCCAAAACTGGAAGATCATGTATTAAGGTTCCTTTTTCTATTCCGTCATCATAAAAACCTACAACCTCATATTGAACACCCTTTTTTGAGGCATTTATATCTTCTATTAATGACTTTACCTCTCGCCCAAAGCCACCAGCTCCTATTATTACTATTTTACTCATTTCCTGTAAATCTTGTTGTTGTAGCTTCACCTACTCTGTTGATTCCTTCTGTTTTAAATACTTTTTGAACCGTTTTAAATAAAATTTTAATATCTAATGTTAAACTTATATTGTTTACATACCACACATCATATTCAAACTTTTTTTGCCAACTGATGGCGTTACGTCCATTTACTTGTGCCCAACCTGTTATTCCGGGTTTAACTAAATGTCGTTTCTGTTGGTCTTCATTATACAAAGGTAAATATTCTGGCAATAGTGGGCGTGGACCTATTAAACTCATATCGCCCTTTAATACATTGATGAGTTGCGGTATTTCATCTAAAGATGTTTTACGAATAAATTTTCCTAATGCTGTTAACCTAATTTCATCTGACAGTAAGTTACCCTGCTTGTCTTTTTTGTTATTCATAGTTTTAAACTTGATTACCTTGAATATTTTACCATTTTTACCTGGGCGGTCTTGAAAAAAGAAAGCGCTGCCTTGGTTGTTGATTATTAAGATTACATACACGATAATAAATACTGGAAATAGTATTAACAAGCCCATTAAGGCTACTAAAAAATCTAAAAAAGGTTTGAGTATGGTTTTATACATTGTTTAATTTTCTAACGAATCTAAAGCTTTTTTATTAAGCATGATAATTGGCAAATATTTACCTGCTACCATTTTTGTTGTTAAGATCCCTGATAACTCATCAAAGTCGACATATTTAGAGGTTTTAATAAAGTCATTAAAATTACCTTTATCAATTTTAATCATAATGTCATCCGTAAAAAGTCGTAAACTATTTAATTTAATTTTTTGCTCTTTTTTTGCTCCAAATATAAATTGCACATACTCTGGAAATGAATTATTTTCCAAATCATACTCCAAATCGATTGTTTGAGGTATACTTACTTCTTTTATAGAAAAATACTCAATTATCCTTTTTTTTGGCTCATCTGGATTTTTTATTTTTATTTGAAATAAACCTTCTGTGTCTGTTTCAAAATTCATTTCAACTTTTAAAGCAATCTTATCTAATAGCTCTGTCTTTTTAGTAAAAACTGCAGCTTCTTCTGTGTTTTGTTCTACACTTGACTTACTCTTATCTGACTTACAAGATAACAACATCAAAACGGTTAATAAAAAAAATATTTTTTTCATGTTACATATTTTAAAATAATTGGTACTCTTTTAATAATTCGTTCCAGACAAATTCTCGTTGGTACTTTTCTAGCATTCTATTTCTTGCAAAATTAGACATTTTAACCATACTATTTACATCATTACAACAAAAACCCATCATATTTACTAAGTTTTCTGTGCTTTTTACTGGAACAATAAAACCGTTTTTACCTTCTAAAATTATTTCATTACAACCGTTAATATCAGACACTATACTGGGCAAACCCATTGCCCCTGCCTGCATGACTACATTTGGAAACCCCTCTCTATAACTTGGGAAAACCAACACATCGGCAATTGCAAAATACGGACGTACATCTTGCTGATATCCTACGGGTATAATTTTAGGGTTATTATTTATTTGTTGTATCGTTTGCGCTTTTAATGGGTCTAAATCCGTTTCTAAAGGCCCTACTAATAACAATTTTATATTTGAATTATCATTTAATAAGCTCGTAAAAGCCGATATCAGCTCATTAATACCTTTATCGCCTACAATACGACCTACAAATATAAAAACAAAATCTTTTTTTGTAATGCCTAAAGATTTTTTTAAGTTATTATTGGTACTTTCAGAATACACCTTAGGATTAAAATAAGTGGTATCAATACCGTTTGAACTCCCGTTTGCAATTACTTTTAATTTATTTGTGGTTGTAAAGCCCTCGTCAATTATAATTTGTTGCAAGCCAAAAGAGTTTGGATATACTTTTGTAGCACAACGGTAGGTTAACTTTTCAACAAAATTTAAAATTTTTCTTTTAAACCCCGTTGCCTCCATTAAGGGCATTCCTGCAACAGTATGTAGCCTATTGGGTACTTTTGCTAAATAAGACGCTAACATACCTACAATACCTGCTTTTGGGGTATGCGTATGTACTATAAAAGGCTTTTCGTTTTTTAAATACTTATATAGTTTTAGTACCGCCTTTAGGTCTTGTAAGGGGGTGATTTTACGAGTAAGTGCCACCTCAAAGGTTTTTACCCCTTGTTGCTCCCCAAATTGCGATAAACGTTCTTTATCTGCTGAAATTGCCGTTATCTCATAGTAATCAGACATGAATTTTAGCTGATTTTCTAAAAGTTTCTCTAAAGAAATAGGTACTGTAGTTATTCTAATTAGTTTTTTCAAAATCACATAAATTACCTTACAAAGATACTAATGTTTGTGAATTACAGGAATGTTTTTATTGTGTAAATTACAAAATAATACAAAAAATAAATAAGGCACAAACATTACTCTCATTCTTGAAGCTAACCCCATATTATACATGTAAATACTATAAAATAAAATTAAAAAAACAGCAACCAACAACGGGAATAACATATTCCTATTAAAAAATAAAATTCTATTAACCACTAATAATTTTACTATAATACCCCACGTTAATATATTTTCAATAGACACAATCAATTGCTTATAGGTAATTGATTCAAAAACAAAAGGCCTAAAAAGTACTAAAATAAAACGGTCAAAATAATTAGAATTAGCTAAATCAATAGAAGATTTTCCATTTTGTTGCGCATATAAAACCACTTGATGAAACGCTTTATTAAAATTTAAAATACTTAGGGTTTCTAATTTCAGAAAACTTTGAAGAATTGGGAATGTAGTTATTAGAAGCAAAAGTAAGCCACCTACTATAACAATTCCCTTTTTTAAATTAAATGAATTATTAAAAACATAATGAATAGCAAATGCTATTACTAAAATAAAAAATACATATGGTCTAATCATTAATACGAAAAACAACACAATAACTATTTGAAAAAGTTTTTTTTTAGTACTATATAAATGATGTAAAATAAAAGTCATTAAATAAAATAGTAATGCATCTTTACTTATAAAACTTGTCCAAAAATGAAGTGTTGGCAATAGTAAAAAAATCAAATACAAATATGCATTTGAATTATCGTCCTCTTTACTGTCATTAAATAACATATCAACAAATAGCAAAAAACCTTTCAAACCAATTAATGAAAACACTACTGAAATAACAATAGGAGGGATATTTAATGTAACTAACGGGTATATTAAAAAGGTTATAAATTTAGAACCTGTTCCAAATAAATCAAACCAATTATTACTCGCAGATGCTAATTTGTAAAAACGATCTGGATCAGTCATTTTTAAAACAGACACCAAATACAACCATGAAATAATTGTAAAAACCAAATGATATATTATAACTATACTCTTTATATTTTTTTTACTACTCAATTGCTTTAACATTATTTTTCTTTAGATTATTAAAGTAATAGAGTAAGTATATAAAAATTGGTACAATCATATATTTTTGCCTGTTTACCAATCCTAAATTATATATTAGATATGAATTTACAATTAAAAATATTAGGCAGTATAAAAAAAGTACCTTAAGTTTAAATGACTTTTTAAAATGCTGATAATTAAATACTATTATGAATTTTATAAAAAGTATGAAAAAAAATAAATTTTCAAAGGACACATATAATTGTCCTATTCCTTTCGCATCATAGAAAAAAGGTCTAAACAGGTAAGCAAATATTTTTTCTAGCCACCCCATTTGCTTGGGATCCAAAAAAGAACCTTCTTTTTTGTAATGTGAATAATAGCTAACATTATCTAGACGTTCTGAAAAATATGTCATAATATCTATTTTTAATAAGTATAAAATTAAAAATCCAGCTATCAATCCAAAAAACATCAACCCTATCAGCAGTAAGAAACGTTTTGACGAATTAATCTTTTGAAAGGAAAAGACAAGTGTTATAGCTAATAAAGCAAAAATTAGCAAATATGGTCTAACAAAGACTAGAATTAAAATTGGCAATATAACTTTTATATAAATAAATTCTTTCCTTATAAATTCTCTTAACAAAAACATTGTTGCCATAAAGGTAAGACTATCTTTTCCTAAAAAAGACATCCAAACATGATACATTGGCAAGAATAAAATTAAATATTTAATGTCTACAGACCCAATTTTCAGCACTTTAAATTGCAATAACATATCATATAATAACAAAAAAGAAACTATTGAAAAAATACCAAAGAAAATAAAAATCGTATAGTAATTAAAAAATAGGTAGTTTACAAATGGGTATATTAAAAATCGAATTGAAGTAGAGCTTACTCCAAATAAACTAAACCATGTCTCCGCCTCCTGTGCATGCAAAAAATACATCGGAGGGTCCGAATGAGTTCCTGCAGAAAAAAAAGCAGATATATATGTTAAACCGATTTGGAAGACAACTAAAAAGAAGACAATTGGTAATGATATATGTTTTTTTTTTGCATACTTAAAGGCAAAATGAAATATTAAAATAATTAAGACTAATTGAATAATTATATTATATGCAGTATATATTAATTCCAAATTTTATATTTTTTTTAATTGCTTTACGGGTACTCCTCCGTAAATATAGCAGGATTCTAAATTTCTATTTACTACTGCTCCTGCAGCAACAATTACTCTCTCATGTATTGTTATTCCGCTAAGCACTCTAACTCCACAGCCAATCCAAACATCATCTCGTATTTCTAACCCATTTTTTATTATATCATTATATTTAATGGGTCTCTTTTTATCTAAATAAGTATGTGTGCCTGAAAGTAATGTTGAATTATGGGCTATAGAAACATTTGAACCTATGCTAATTTCTCCACCTGCATCAATATAACAGTTGTCATGGATTGAAACATTTGAACCCAACTCAAGAAAATTCCAACCTTTAATAGTTACATTTGTTCCTATCACAACATTATCTTCACAAGTTTTAGCTCTAACTTTTAAAATTAAATACCTCAACAAGATAAATGGCAGTTGAGAGTAAGGCTTACTCATATCCCAAAAAAATTGCAATAAAAATTTAGGAAATATTCGAAATATCACAACCAATATATTAATTATCGGCTTCACTTTATTATATAAATTTCTCTTGTTATTCATCGTTTGTTAAAATACTTATTATAAATATCTATCATGCTAGAAGATCTCATTTGATACTTTTCATGCAAAAAAGTATAATGATTTATTATTTCCTTTAAACTCTCCATTGATTTTTCTGGATTCTCTCCAAAGTTATGTGGGTGCCACCACAAATGATAACATTTATTATTTTTTGCAGCATCTGTCATTTCATTTTTAATTCTAATATTTCTTAGCTTATTTAGTACTGAAAATTTACTTATGGGCTTTAAAAACCTACTTGACGGCAATAAAACTAATTTATTTGCATAGGTCTCTATTTCACTAATATCATACACTGTATTTGTAATTGGAAAATAACAATCTAATGTTCTTACAGCTTTTTTTATAAAAGTTTCTTTCTTATTTATATCCCAAAACCAATCTTTTGGATTCGCTCTTACTACATTAATATCATGACTAAGACAATTTTCTAAATATTCTTTATTAAACTGATTTCTAGGAAAAACTAAGGAATAGCATTCTGACTTTAACCTCTTAATCTGTTTGTCAAATAATTTAAGGTCTAACTCAAAATCTGCTTTACCTTGTCCCTCTTCTAAGCAGTAATAATGAGAAAATGTATGAGATGCTAACTCCTGTCCTTTTGTTTTAAAAATTTCATCTATCAATATTGGTGCAAAATGACAAACTCCATTTAAAAGTGATTTTTCATTCTCACCTCCCCATACATATGCAGATAATTTTTTATTTAAATAGCAGGGATATAACTCTGGTTTTATTTCCTTCCATTTTTCATAGTTTTCTAAGAATAACATTCCAACAGTTGCCCATGTAGCATTTATATTGCTACTAGCAAAGATTTCTAGTATTTTTGGAATTACCATTTTGGTTTTTGTGAAATATTTCACATTATCCTCAACAATCATCTTATCAAAAACACCCCAATGTAACTCAAAATCTAATGATATTATAAATTCTCCTTTTTTCATCATACCGTATCTGAATCTGAATAGCTTAAGTACCAATTTTCTCTTTTACTCAATAACTTAGCATTTGTAGAACTCAGTAACCTATACCCAAAATGTAACTCTATTGGCTTTAACTTCTCTGGAATCTTAAAAAACCCATTTTTTTTATAACTTTTATAATTAGGAGAAAAACTAAAGCACCAACTCAATATAACATCAGCCTCGTCTTTCTTAATTTGTTTTACAGCAAACCCTAACAATTCTTCGCCTACCCGAGGAATTAATGGGTCATAAATTAACTCCATAATATAGCCTATTTTACCGTTATGTTTTTCTTTTACACAAAAAACAACAAAACCAATATACTTATTATCTTCGTCATATGAATGAATAATTCTATAATTTTCATTTGGCTTTTGCAAATATCTCCATGTTAAATAAGACTGATCTCTTTTTATAGAAACCGAAAAATGTTTTGAAAAAATTGCCCAAACTTGGTTTACGTCTTCTGAAAATGAAAAATCCTCCAGCAATCTATATTTATAGTTAATTTTCCTTTCCAATAAGGGCAATTTTAAATTTGGGATCCAACGTAAATAACTTATTTTACTAGAAAAATATTTTGTATTTAGTGGTTTTATTAAAAAAGGTAATGGGTCATGATTTTCCCATTCCAACTTCTTAGTAAACCCATGAATAGAATTCCCATTTGGAAACCCATAAACTAACTCTAATTTTTCTTGCTTTCCTTTTTCATATACTAAATTAGCCAAATGAGTAAAAAGTCCTTTCCCTCTATAATTTATATCTGTAATTGTATCTAATGATTGTGCAGCTAAAAAATCTTTATTACCTATTTGAAAAACAACAGTTGAAATTGCGTATATTCCTGCTGTTCGCTGCTTAGCATCATCTCTTGCAATAATCGTAAAATCATTTGGTAGCTTGTTTTTAAAAAATTGCCAAATGATATTTTGTTTATTCTTAGTTCCTCCATTTTCTGAAAAACAACTTGTATAATCTTCTAAATTATCACCCCTTAAACTAATATAATTAAATTTCATTTTTATTCGTTTTTAAATAATAAAAGTAACTTATAAAATACAATATACATATTATTGTTTCAGTATATATAAGGTAATTTACAAATTTATATATTGTTAAATTATTTTGATTTAAAGTTACCATTATAATTAATAACACTAAACCTATTACACTTATTGGTACTTTTATATAATGTTTTCGCATACAAGTTAACGAGGTGCTTAAAAAAGAATATAAATACGAAATACCGCTAGAAATTGCTATCAGGAATAACAATTTACTATGTTTAGCATATTCTTCCGTAAATAAAAACCTTAATATATACTCTCCTGTATAATTTAAAATTATTACTAAAAATCCCCCTATAAAAGCCCCTAAAATCACTAGTTTTAAAACCAATTGATTAAATTTTTTTATTTTATTTAACCCATATAGGTTTGATAATTTTGGTTCTACCAAATTAATTATTTGCGTTAATATTTGCCCCCCTATTGCCTTAAAATATATTATTGAACCGAAAATTGCTAAAGTTTCTAATCCAAAATATTTTTTAACAGATAGATTAGGGTAACTTTCATAGTATTTCATAACAATTTCAAGGAAAAACAATGTCCAAGCAAAAAAGAATATTTTCTTTACTTTTTTAAAATTAAAATACTCCTTAAATCGTAAAAAGTGCAAATCTTTTTTTCTAGCCATTGGGATGTCAAGAAAAAGGAGTACCGATAATGATATCAATACCCATGCTAGTATTACATTTTCAAATTTAAAATTTAAAACTAATCCTAAATAAACTACAGCTATAATTAAAATACCATTTATAGTTTTTGACACTCCTATAAAGACCATCTCTTGCTTTTTTTGATATACAGCATGACACATTTCCGACTGACTTTCAATGATCTTAATAAAAAGAATTAACATCAATATTGGTATTTGTTCTATATTAGATAAATATGCAATGATAAGAACACTTAATACTGTTATTACATTCCCGATTATTCGCAAACTATGATAATCTTGTATTTTTAATTGCTCGTCCGTTTCTGTTACAAAAAGACTTCTTAACTGTAAGTTTAGTGGAATAAAAATTGGCTTTATAAAAGTTAAAGCGTAAATATAAATACCCACTTCTTCTTGTGAGTAATTTTTAGTAAATAATATTAAAATTAAATACTGTATACCATAATAAAAAAAATTACTAAATACTAAAGAAATAAAATTTGCTTTATTTTGATTTGACTTTATAAAACTATCAACCTTACTCATAATTCTCTGTTGTTCTCGCCATTATCACATTTCTTTTAATGAAAAAACTATTAAATAGTCCGAAAAAATAAACACCATAAATCCTATCTAGCACATTTTCAAATAAAAAATTTATTAAAATTAAACTAATAAATACTACAAATAAAACATCTTTTTTATCTATAGACATATTGATATTATTAACTATTAACCCTAAAAAAAGAAGCAAACATATTAAACCTCCAGCAATTGTAAAAGACAGATACTGATTATGAGTATTATAATTATTGTTCTTTAATATATCATACGTTTTATTCGACTTGTTTTTATAACAATTATTCAACTCCTGTTGCTGGTCACCTATCCCTACACCAAAAATTATATGTTTTTTTGACAACTCCCATCCGCATTCCCATATTTCTTGCCTAAAATCATTTTCAATTTTAATTTTAATTTTTTTACCCTGTTTTTTTACAGTCTCAAAATTCATACCTATTAAAATTAATGTCACAAAAGTAACTACAAAGGCAATTACTTTTCTTTTTAATAAATAACTAACGCTTAAAATAATAGCACCAAATACAAAACCAATAATATTAGGTAATGATTGCATATAAAATACGAAGAAGCTTATTATAATTAATGAGATGAATAGAAACAAATTTATGTAAATCTCATGTTTTTTATGCAATAATTTATAAATAATTATCAACCCAGACAAAGCTAATGATAAAGAAATATATGCTTTATGGAAGAACAAATATATTTTAAAATCCCTTGAAGACCAATTAAAAGGTACGTTATATGGTGTTAACACAAATATTTCTATTTTTTTAAACATATTTGCATCAATCAAGAACATCATTTTTTTAAATGATAAAATATCAATCGCAATGTTAAAAACATACACGCATAAAGCTATGTTGACAATAACAAAAACTCCAAGTAAAAACTCCATCGATTTTTCTGTAATATTCAAAAACCTCAAAAAGGAAATTGGAAAAATCAGTAGAAGAATTAGTTTCAATATTTCCCGTAAACCTTCATTGAAATTTTGAGAATATATTAATGAAAAAATAAGTGCTAAAAAAATAAAAATGACAGTAGTAATTCTTTTTTATTATATTTTGTTTGCTTTTTATTTCGAAAATTAATACTAATTACAACTACAGAAACCGAAACACCTATAAAACCAATTAATTTAATTGGAAGTAAAGGAAACAAGAACAATATACATAACAAAATGAAATTAAAACTTTCAAGTTTCGTTAATTTCTTAAATAAAAAATCTAACACAATTTGCTTACCTCTCACAATACCATTTTACAGTTTTTTCAATCCCCTCAGTAAACGAATATTTTGGATGATACCCAATTAATTCTTTTCCTTTTGAAATGTCCGCTAAAGAATGTACTACATCTCCTGCTCTATTAGGTCCGTGATTTATTTTTGTTTTGTCTGATGCAATACTCAACGCTTTTAAACCTGATTTTATTGCTACTACCAAGTCATTTAAATTGATGTTTTCACCATACGCTACATTATAAATTTGATTTACCGCCTTTGGATGATCGGATAGTGCTGCTTTAATATTGGCTTGCACTACATTTTCAATAAAAGTAAAATCACGCGAATGCAAACCATCACCATTTATGGTAATATCTTCTTTATTCAAAAACTGACCAATAAACTTCGGTATTACTGCTGCATACGCTCCATCTGGATCTTGACGTTGCCCAAACACGTTAAAATAACGCAATCCAATAGTTTCCAATCCGTAGGTTTTATAAAAAACATCGGCATACAACTCGTTTACATATTTGGTTACTGCATACGGTGATAAAGGTTTTCCTATTTCATCTTCTACTTTTGGCAACCCTGGATGATCCCCATAGGTAGATGAACTTGCTGCATACACCATCCGTTTTACGGTGCCAGATTCTTTTGCGGCAACCAACATATTCAAATGCCCCGAAACATTTACTGCATTGGTCGTTATTGGGTCATTTATAGAACGAGGTACGGAACCCAATGCTGCTTGATGCAACACGTAATCTACATTAACCATTGCTTTTTTACAGGTTTCCAAATCTCTAATATCACCTTCAATTAACTCACAACGGGAATCTTTTAAAAAAGGTGTTATGTTTTTTAAATGCCCTGTTGCAAAATTATCTAAAATGATAACTTTTTTAACTTCGTGTTTTAAAAGGTATTCTACTAAATTAGAACCGATAAATCCTGCTCCACCTGTTACTAAAAAGGTAAATTGTGATAAATCTTTGGTATGATATGCTGTTTGATACATTTATTATAATCTTTTCGTTACTATTGATTCTGGCAATGTTCCTTTTACATCATACACTACTGCATTTTTGTTTTGCAATGCTTTTAAATCTAATTTCTTAAATTTATCATGCGCTACGGTATGTATAATGGCATCGTATTTTTTACCTGTAATGTCTGCTACGGTATCCATACCATATTCATGTTGTACTTCTTCGGCATTTGCCCACGGATCATATACCTCAACATCCATGTGAAAATCTTTTAATTGACGATACACATCAATTGCCTTGGTGTTTCTAATGTCTGGGCAGTTTTCTTTAAAGGTAATCCCAAGCATCAATACTTTTGCATTTTTTACTGGAATTTCATTCTGTACCAACAACTTCAACACCTCTGTTGCTACATATTCGCCCATAGAATCATTTAAGCGTCTTCCTGCTAAAATAATTTCTGGGTGATAGCCTACTTCTTGTGCTTTTTGTGCTAAATAGTACGGGTCAACACCTATACAATGTCCGCCAACCAATCCTGGTTTAAAAGGAAGAAAATTCCATTTTGATGCTGCTGCTGCCAATACCGCATGGGTATCAATATCTAATTTATTAAATATTTTTGCCAGTTCATTTACAAAAGCAATATTAATATCACGCTGTGCATTTTCTATCACCTTAGCAGCTTCTGCTACTTTTAATGATGGAGCTAAATGCGTACCTGCTGTAATAATCGACAAGTATAACTCATTTACTACCGCTCCTATTTCTGGAGTAGAACCTGATGTTACTTTTTTAATTTTGGTTACCGTATGGGTTTTATCTCCTGGATTAATGCGTTCTGGCGAATATCCGCAGAAAAAATCTTTATTGAATTTTAATCCACTTTCTTTTTCTAAAACAGGCACACAATCGTCTTCTGTAACTCCTGGATATACGGTAGATTCATAAATGACGATATCTCCTTTTTTTAGTACTTTACCAATTGTTTCCGAAGCTTTAATTAACGGTGTTAAAATAGGACGGTTATTTTTATCTACTGGTGTAGGTACGGTTACAATATATACATTACAAGATGCTAAATCTGAAGTATTGCAACTTAGTTTTATTCCGTTATCTTCTAAATTTAAAACCGATTGCAAGTTTTCATCTGAAACCTCTAAAGTAGCATCATGTCCGCCATTTAAAGCATTTACTCTACTTTGATTGATATCAAAACCGATTACTTTATATTTTTTAGCAAATTCTACTGCTAAAGGTAAGCCTACATATCCTAAACCAATTACGGCAATTTTTTTATCTTGTAAATTCATTATTCTTATTTTATACTTATTTGAAAAGGTAATTAAATATGTTTCTTTACTCTTCTTTGCTTTTTTATTTATTGTTGTCAGTTGTGGTTTTCCCTTTCTACTTTATAATTTTTATCTATTCACTTTCTACTCTACAACTTTACAAACTTTTTTCTATTCCCGACCAACTATTTACTTCTTACTGTGCGTTGTTCTATTCTTTTCTCGTAATTATTTCCTTCAAAAATACGTTGTACAAAAATACCGGGTATGTGTACTTCATTGGGGTCTAATTCACCTGCTTGCACCAACTCTTCTACCTCAGCAACGGTAATTTTTGCAGCACCCGCCATTGCCTGATTAAAATTACGTGCCGTACCTTTAAATATTAAATTACCTGCGGTATCACCTTTCCACGCTTTTACAATTGCAAAATCTGCTTGATAAGCGTATTCTAAAATGTGCATTTTACCGTTAAACTCACGCACTTCTTTACCTTTCGCTACCTCAGTACCATAACCTGCTGGGGTATAAAATGCTGGGAAACCTGCTTTTGCAGCTCTACATTTTTCGGCTAATGTACCTTGCGGTGTTAACTCTACATCCAACTCACCTGATAACATTTGACGCTCAAACTCGTCATTTTCACCCACATAAGAAGAAATCATTTTTTTAACTTGCTTTTCCTGTAGCAACAATCCTAATCCAAAATCATCTACTCCTGCATTGTTAGAAATACACGTAATATCACGAACATTCATTTTCACCAATTCGGTAATGCAGTTTTCTGGTATTCCACACAATCCAAAACCACCTAACATTAAAGTCATGTTGTCTTGTACACCTGCTAATGCTTCTTGTACGTTTTTAACTTTTTTATTAATCATAATATATTATTTTTTAATTCGCCTTTACAATCAATAGCGTTATTAAATATCTTCAAACCAAGCATGTTGGTTTATTTTTTATTCGA
>JAJRPS010000033.1 GCA_024280635.1 Bacteroidota bacterium
AATTTTCGCATCAATCGTAATACCTCTACATACAACCAAATTAAGGTAACTAATAAACCCCAAGTTGCCATCCATTCCTTGCTTTTAGATGCTTTATTGCGGTAACGATCAATATAATCAATATCAATTAATAAAGAAAAAGAAGCGGTAAGTGCAGCAAACACATTAAAGGCAATAGCAAACCAACCTGTGCCCCGAATAAAACCGACATTAATACCAAAAAAACTTAAAATCCACGTTACTAAATATACCGTCATAATAGTAAAAGTAGCAATGAGTATGGTGCTTCGTAATTGTTTGGTTAATACAATCATTCGAGTTTTGTAGAGTACAATCATCACAAAAAAAGTAGTGATGGTAATGGCTATTGCTTGAAATGGAAAATTGGGGTATTTACTGTGTATATGTACGCTGAAAGCGCCTAAAAAGAATCCTTTTGCAACAGAATATAATGGCACTAAAAAGGGAGCCCATTGTTGGCGTACAGATAGTACAATACTAATTACAATTGCGGCTAACATACCACCAGAACCAAACCATTTTATGGATAACCCATTGTAATACATGTTCCAAATAGTAGCTACAACAGTAGTTAAAAGTGCAATGCAAAATAGCGATTTCAAGAAAATACCACCAACGGTCATTTTTTTTCCGCTACGACTATCAGCATCCCAAAAATAAGAAGTAAATGCAGGGTTGGAAGTGCGGTATGACATGGTTTTATAAGTTGAATTTATAACCTAAACTTAAGTTTAAAGGAAAGTTGCCTTTATTGTCTAAAAATGCAGCCACCAACTCATCAGCCATAAAGGTGATATAGCCTGTTCCTAATTTTACATCGGCTCCTAAACCTAAAATAATAGGTCCATCAAAAACAGTTCCAGAGCTACTACCTGTGGTAATAGTATTTGGAGTAACACTAGTATCTATAGTAGTATACTTACTTTTAGAATAGGTAATTGTTGCAAATTTAACTTGTGGGTAGAGTGCACATTTACTTGTGTTTACTATTCTAAAACGATAATTAAAACCTGCTTGCATAGCGGTATAATCAAAATCACTACTACTTATACTTTGTTTTATTTGTAATGCTAAAGAATGACGCATGCGTTTGACATCATAAATTTCTATTTCCGCACCAAAAGTAGGTACAACAGTGTTTGTTACATTAGAAACAAAGGGATGATTTGTAATTCCGGCAAATGCTCCTGCTCTTGCTTTTGGCTTCGGGCGTTGTTTTTGCATTTTATAATTCATGTCACTCTTTACATTGTAATGATCAACAAAGGCAGCCAAACTTCCTAATGTTAAATTTACTTTTGACACGTCTTGAGGGGCATCTGCAGTTAAAATACTCAAGAGTTCTTTGTATTCTTGTTGGTATTTTCCGTTGGCATCTTTAGTATTGGTCAGCTCGGTTATTTTACCATCTTTTTTAATAAAATAACGATGTGTCCCATCAATAATTACATATAGTAATGAAGCGTTACCAGTAATTTCTTCAGTAAGTTGCTCTTGGTTTCCGTCTACGGTATGGGTTATTTGTGTAAAAGCATTCACACTAAAAAATATTGTTAAAACAAGAATAATTTTTTTCATAATAAAAATAAGCTTATGCCTTTTATACCTCTGAGAGGAGGCGGTTTTTTAAGATGATAAAGATATAAAAAAAAACGATTTTATCAGCTTTTTTAAGGAGTGTAGTTATTTGTTGATGTAAAAAGGCAGTAATGATAATGTGTACAACGCCCAAATAAACTTTAAAATACATCATATTGCTCCTGCATTTGGCTATCCATCTTGGAAAGGCTACTTTTGTAATATGTATAACCCCTTGCTACAACATATAAATTCCCCTGCCGATTTAAAAAAAATTTCCCTTGAGCAATTGCCATCACTAGCACAAGAACTTCGTGATTTTATTATTGATATTGTTGCTACAAAAGAAGGGCATTTGGGTGCTAGTTTAGGCGTTGTAGAACTCACTATTGCACTGCATTACGTATTTAACACACCAATAGATAATTTGGTTTGGGATGTGGGACATCAAGCATACGGGCATAAAATTTTAACAGGTAGGCGTGACATTTTTCATACCAATAGACAGTTAAATGGTATTTCAGGATTTCCAAATCGCACAGAAAGTGAGTATGATGCATTTGGCGTAGGGCACTCATCAACAGCAATATCTGCCGTTTTAGGAATGGCTATAGCAGCAGCACTAAAAGGAGACAAAAAAGAGCATATTGCCGTTATTGGAGACGCATCCATTGCTAGCGGAATGGCATTTGAAGCCTTAAATCATGCGGGAGATACCAATGCTAATATTTTAGTAATTTTAAATGATAACGCTATTGGTATTGACCCTAGTGTAGGGGCTTTAAAAAGTTATTTAACCGGTATTAAAAAAGGCAAAGCCAATCATCAACACAATATTTTTGAGGCTTTAAATTTTGAGTATTCTGGACCTATTGATGGGCACAATTTAGCCAAATTAATTTCCGAATTAAAACGCTTAAAACAAATAAAAGGGCCTAAATTTTTACACGTAGTAACCACAAAAGGAAAAGGGTTAAAACAGGCAGAAGACAACCAAGTAACCTACCATGCTCCCGGTAAATTTAATGCCAAAACAGGCGAATTAACGCCCAAAACAGCGGTTATTCAACCCCCAAAATATCAAGATGTTTTTGGTGAAACCATATTAGATTTAGCTCTAAAAAACGATAAAATTATTGGTATAACACCAGCAATGCCCACAGGAAGCTCCTTAAAAATAATGATGGAAGCACTCCCAAAACGTGCTATTGATGTGGGTATTGCAGAGCAGCATGCTGTAACACTTGCTGCAGGTATGGCAACGGAAGGGATGGTTGTTTTTTGCAACATTTATTCCACTTTTATGCAGCGTGCCTATGACCAATTAATTCATGATGTATGCTTGCAAAACTTACCCGTAATTTTTTGCTTGGACAGAGCAGGTTTAGTAGGAGAAGACGGTGCTACGCATCACGGTGTTTTTGACATTTCCTTTTTACGATGCATCCCCAACCTTATTATTTTTGAACCCATAAATGAGGTAGAACTGCGTAACATTTTATACACTGCTCAATTAGGATTACCAAACCCAATTGCAATCCGTTACCCTCGTGGTCGTGGTATTTTGGTTGACTGGAAACAACCGTATCAAAAAATTGAAATTGGTAGCGGAACATGTATTCACAAAGGAAATCAAATAGCTATTTTAACAATTGGACATATTGGAAATAACATTTCTCAAGTATTTGAAAAGTTAAATGAAACAGAAAAATCTCAAGTTTCTCACTACAACATGCGCTTTATGAAACCATTAGATGTTGCTTTATTGCACAATATTTTTAAAACACACCATACTATTATTACACTTGAAAATGGGGCAATAACAGGTGGTTTCGGAACTGCAATTTTGGAATTTGCAGCTACACACAACTACACACATACCATAGCGCGTTTTGGAATTCCTGACACTTTTATTGAACACGGTAGTATTACGCAATTGCAAGAAATTGCAGGTATTGATGCCCAAAGTATTTACAAAACCGTATTGCAGTTTTTATAAAAGAGTTATCTTTCTTATTTTCACAATATTAATTTGGGCGTTTTAACGCACTCCACCTGCTATCTTTTTTTGTATTGAGTGGTTTTGTAACGGATAAAAAGAGCTCATAAAATCGCTTTTTTAACCATACAAAGCCCAACATCACTCCGCAAAAAGGATATCCGTTTACATGCTAACGCAAAACACATCAAAACCATGGTTGAGATTGTTGATTAATGCCAGTTTAACATCAAAACACTCGGTATAAGATGGGGAATGTTAATCCCTCATTGAGGGTTTAATTCCCCGAGGCTTGCCTCGAAATTGAAACGGTTTTTCGGAAGCATACCTCGTACCCTTGGGTCGAGGTTGTTGATTTATTTTTCATTTTTTGCTTCCCAATTTTTTATAGCTTCTTCTTGTAAATTGGCTACACGGTCACTTTCATCCATGATTTCTAGACCTAAAAGTGTTTCAATAATATCTTCTTGGCTAACCAATCCACTAACCGATCCATACTCATCTACCACCAATGCTAAATGTTCTTTTTGAGCAATAAATGACTCAAACAATTGTGGTGTTGGAGTATTACGTGTGGTTATCATTAGTTTGCGCTGAATACTTTTTAATTGTTTTTCTCCTTTACCATTTATAATAGCTTCTAACAAATCATCTTTCAAAAAATAATGTTGAATTTCATCTTGTGTATTTTTATATAATGGAATTCGGGAATACATCAACGGTTTATTTTTAGCATAAAAATCTTGTATTGACATCGTTTCTGACGCTATTTTCATAACGGTACTGGGTGTCATCACATCTTTTACTAAAATATTTTTAAAATTGATGAGGTTTTTAATTACCCTGCTCTCATCTTCATGAAAAACACCTTCTTTTTTAGCAATATCTGCCATGGCATAAAAATCTTCTCTACTCAAAGCACTTCCGTGGTGTCCTTTTGCACCAATTAATTTAGTAGTGAGCTGTAGTAACCACAATATACCAGTCCATTTTAATGGAAAAATAAGCACTTTTAAAGCTTTTGATGTAATGTTAGCGAGTTGTTTCCAATAGGTTGCACCAATGGTTTTGGGTATAATTTCCGATGCTACTAAAATGAGCAGTGTCATTAATGAAGATACAATACCCACCATAATATCTTCGGTAATTTCAATACCTAAAATGGTTTTAGAGGTGTTGCCATACATTTCGGCATAAGCAACTTTTGCTTGTACACCCACCAAAATAGCACCTACGGTATGCGCTATGGTATTTACGGTTAAAATGGCAATTAGTGGTTTATCTACGTCTTGTTTCAGTATTTTTAAATCGGCAGCAAATGCTTTCCCTTCTTTTTCTTTAATGCCAATAAATGTGGGGGTAATACTCAATAGTACCGCTTCTAAAATAGAACATAGGAATGAGAAAAATATAGAAATAGTGGCGTAAAATAGTAATAGACTCATAATGTTTTAAAAAATAAAATAATACAGAATAATAATCAAACCGTTTTAATGTCTGGTATTCTGGATTGATGGTTAGCTTCTTATGTTTTGAGGTTTTTGCAATTTACGAAATCAATTTCACAATATCTTTTGCAAAATAACTGGCTATAATATCGGCTCCAGCTCTTTTAAAAGCGATAGTGCTTTCTAGCATGGTTTCATCATGATTAAGCCATCCTTTTTCGGCAGCTGCTTTTATCATGGCATATTCACCACTTACTTGATAAACGGCAACAGGAACATCAAATTCATTTTTTACCTCTCGTAAAATATCCAAATAGGGCATACCTGGTTTTACCATAACAATATCGGCTCCTTCATTAATATCCATTTCAGTTTCTCTAATGGCTTCAAATCGATTAGCATAATCCATTTGGTAGGTTTTTTTATCTCCAAAACCAGGGGCAGAATCTAACGCATCTCTAAATGGTCCGTAAAAAGCGGATGCGTATTTGGCAGAATAGCTCATGATGCCCGTATCTATAAAACCTTCATCTTCTAATGCTTCTCTAATGGTTCCTATTCTACCGTCCATCATGTCACTTGGTGCTACAAAATCAGCTCCTGCTTGTGCATGAGCAATACTCATTTCGGCTAATACTTCTGCAGTTTCATCATTTAAAATAATTCCATTTTCTACAATACCATCATGACCGTAAGCGGAGTAGGGGTCTAATGCTACATCTGTAAAAACAAGCATGTCTGGACATACATTTTTAACAGTTTTAATGGCGCGTTGCATTAACCCATCAGGGTTTAAAGCTTCTGTGCCTGCGTTATCTTTTAAATTATCGGGTACTTTTACAAATAGTAAAACGGCTTTTAAACCTAATGTCCATAATAATTTGATTTCTTTTTCAAGTAAATCTAAACTAAAGCGATAATAGTTAGGCATGGATGCTATTTCTTGTTGAATTCCTTTTCCCTCTACTACAAATAGTGGGACTAAAAAATCATTTGGTGTAATGGTGGTTTCTCGTACTAAACTTCTAATAGATTCGTTGGTACGCAAACGTCTGTTTCTAATTAATGGATACATTTTTTAAATGTGTTTAAATATTATTGTTGTAAAGTTACGAAATCCAATTTTTAGGATTTTCTAATACTTGTATTAATTTTTCTTCCTCACTTCCTACTTCTGGTGTGTGGTTATATACCCATTGCACATGTGGTGGTAAACTCATTAAAATACTTTCGATACGCCCGTTTGTTTTTAAGCCAAACAAAGTGCCTTTGTCATGCACTAAATTAAACTCTACATATCGTCCTCGGCGTATTTCTTGCCAATTTCTATTTGCTTCGGTATAAGGTAAATCCTTTCTTTTTTCAACGATAGGTACATAACTGTTTAGAAAGCTATTTCCTACTTCGGTTACAAAATCAAATCTATTTTGCAAGGTAAATCCTTCTTCTTCTTTTAAATAATCAAAAAATAAACCGCCAATTCCTCTTGCTTCATTGCGGTGTGTGTTGTGAAAATACTCGTCACAGCGGGCTTTGTATTTGGGGTAAAAATTTGGATGATGTTTGTCACAAGCGTCTTTACAAACGGAGTGAAAGTGTGTGGCATCTTCTTCAAATAAATAATAGGGTGTTAAATCTTGACCACCACCAAACCATTGGGTTACTAAGTTTCCTGCATCATCATACATTTCAAAATAGCGCCAATTTGCATGTACGGTTGGGGTCATTGGGTTTTTTGGATGAATAACTAAACTTAAACCGCATGCGAAAAAATTACCTGCTGCAACTCCAAATTGTTTGCGCAATACTTCTGGCAATACACCATATACTTTTGAAACATTTACGCCTCCTTTTTCAAAAACACTTCCGTTTTCTATGACGCGAGTTCTGCCACCGCCGCCTTCTTTACGTTGCCATAAATCTTCTTGAAAAGTTGCTTTTCCATCTGCTCTTTCTAAAGCATTGCAAATGGTATCTTGTAGCTTTTCTATGTAGTTGTAAAACTTATTTTTCATTTTAAATCATGGTTTTATTGCAGTAAGAAGCTTTTTCTATATTAATAATGTTCATGGAAATGACATTTGTTTTTGGAAATAACTTATTTAATGTAGCTACTACTTTTTTTGACAGCAATTGCTTTTGAGTGGTATTTCTGCCTTCCATAATGCTAGCAAATACATGAATAAAATCTTCTTCTGGGTATTCAGAATAATAATACTGAAATGGGTTTAATCGTACTTTGATTGCCTTTTTATGGAATAACCCCGTAGCATAGGCAGTATTAAAAACATGTTGTAAAACCTTTTCAGGGTTTTGAGTTTTTAAAATATTTTCAGAACAATCTATTGTAATGTGAGGCATTTATATGTAATTTACATCTTCTAAATATACTAATTCATTGGTGTTTTTTTCAAAATCATCAGTATTAAAAACAATTATACTGGTTTTTAATTTTTGATGCACCCATTTTATAGCTTCTGAAGAGGTTAATGTTTTACTCTGTTTTAATAGGGATGTAATTATCTGTATTCCTACTTGATTGTTATGTAAATCCATAGCTGTTTCTAATGGATTATTGGGTGAAAAATCTTCATGCCAAGTGGTTATTTTTTCAGCAAATAGAATTGCTTTTTCACTGTTTTTACACCATTTTAGCATTTCCAATACCAATAAAATATTCCACAAGGCATGTCTAAATGCATTGGCTTTATTGTTTTTACCGTGTATGTTCGGAAACTCTTTTTGAGCAATCAACATACTGTTGCTAGTTGCTTTTAAAGCGGGGTATATGTAAAGAGGTTGCTTTATAAAAATTAAAAACAAACTAAACAATTGCTTGTAATTTAATGTGTTTAACAACTTCCAGCTATCCATTTTATTTTTGCTTGTATTCTTTTACAGCATCAATAAAAGCTTTAGCATTGTCTAACGGAATGTTAGGTAAAATACCGTGCCCTAAATTTACAATGTATTTATCTTTTCCAAAATCATCTATCATTTTGGTCACCATTTTTTTAATTTCTGATGGTGGTGAAAATAAACGAGAAGGATCAAAATTACCTTGTAAAGTGATGTTCCCACCTGTTAAATAACGTGCGTTTTGTGGGGTAATGGTCCAATCAACTCCTAAAGCAGCAGCATTAGATTTTGCCATGTCTTGTAGCGCAAACCAGCATCCTTTTCCAAAAGCAATTACAGGTGCATCATCTTTTAAGGCTTCAATAATTTGGTTGATATATTGCCATGAAAACTCTTGATAATCTACAGGTGAAAGCATTCCTCCCCAGCTGTCAAAAACTTGAACGGCATCAACACCTGCTGCTACTTTTGCTTTTAAATACGCAATGGTAGTATCGGTTATTTTTTGTAATAATTGGTGGGCTGCAATAGGGTTTGTAAAACAGAATTGTTTTGCTTTATCAAAGTTTTTACTTCCTTGTCCTTGTACACAATAACATAAAATGGTCCATGGTGAACCTGCAAAACCAATTAAAGGCACTTCATTGTTTAAAAGTTCTTTAGTTGCTTTAATACCTTCCATAACATAACCTAAGCTATCTTGAATATCTGGAATTATCACGTTGTCTACGTCTTTTTGAGTACGAATAGGGTTTGGTAAATACGGACCAAAATTGGGTTTCATTTCTACCTCAATATTCATTGCTTGTGGAATCACTAAAATATCCGAAAATAAAATTGCGGTATCCATGCCAAACCTTCTAATGGGCTGTACAGTAATTTCCGAAGCTAATTCAGGAGTTCTGCAACGAGTAAAGAAATCATATTTTTCACGAATTGCCATAAATTCAGGTAAAAATCGTCCTGCTTGACGCATCATCCAAACCGGTGGGCGTTCAACAGTTTCTCCTTTTAAAGCTCTTAAAAATAAGTCGTTTTTAATCATAATTTCTTTTCGTTATTTAGTCCTATAAATTATAGAGCGCAAAGGTATTGAATTCAGTAATGCGAGCAAAAAATAAATCCATCTAAAAATACTATCTTTGTATTAAATTAAATAAAAACATGAATACATTAGATATTATTTTAGGCGCATTACTGCTTTTTGGTTTGGTCCGCGGATTTATGAAGGGTCTTTTTGTAGAGGCAGCAGGTTTGGTTTCGTTAATTGCAGGGGTATATGGTGCCATTCATTTTTCATACTATGTTTCTAATTTTTTAGAAAAAAGCGTGGAGTGGGATGAAAAATATATTAATATAGTTGCTTTTGGCGCTACGTTTTTAATCATCATCATTTTAATTGCGCTTGCAGGAAAAGCATTTACAAAGTTAGCTGATTTTGCATCATTGGGAATTTTAAATAAAATTTTAGGAGGCGTTTTTGGCGCTTTAAAAATAGGACTGATATTAAGTATTGCCTTAATTTTATTTTCACATACTAATAATACTATTGAGTTTGTGAAAAAAGAAAATTTAGAAAACTCAGTATTATATGCTCCTGTAAAAAGTTTAGCACCCCTAATTTTCCCAAACATTATCAAGCAGAGTGAAGATAAATTAGAAGAAGAAATTAATAAAGCATAAGCCATGAGCAACATACGCATCACCAAATTATTTACTTTTGAAACCGGTCACGCCCTTTATGGTTATGATGGAAAATGTAAAAATGTACACGGTCATAGTTACAAGCTAGCCGTTACTGTAATTGGAAAACCGATTACCGATACTAACGCTATAAAGTTAGGAATGGTTATTGATTTTGGTGATTTAAAACGAATTGTAAATACTGAGATTGTGGATGTTTTTGATCATGCAACGGTTTTTAATAAAAATACTCCTCATGCAGAATTAGGAGAGGAATTACAAAAAAGAGGTCATGAAGTAATTTTATTAAATTACCAACCTACTAGTGAAAATATGGTTATTGATTTTGCTGAAAAGATAAAAAACAGATTACCTGAAAATATTCAATTACACTCTTTGCGATTATCCGAAACGGAAAGTTCATATGCAGAGTGGCATGCAAGTGATAACAATTAAATGAAAACGATAACACCCATCCATATTGCTGTGCCGTCAGGTAAGAAGGTTTATTTTTCTTCAGACAATCATTTAGGCGCTCCCACTTTTGAGGAAAGTAAACCTCGTGAGCAAAAATTTGTAGCTTGGTTAGATACAGTTAAAAATGACGCTGCTGCTATTTTTTTATTAGGTGATTTATTTGATTTTTGGTTTGAGTACAAAACCGTTGTACCCAAAGGTTTTGTGCGTACATTAGGTAAGTTAGCCGAAATATCAGATAGCGGAATTCCAATATACTTTTTTGTAGGTAACCATGATTTATGGATGAAAGATTATTTTCAAACCGAATTAAATATTACCGTTTTTCATCAACCTCAAGAATTTTTGCTTAATAATAAAACATTTTTAATTGGTCATGGTGATGGTTTGGGACCAGGAGATAAAGGCTATAAACGTATGAAAAAAGTGTTTACTAGTCCATTTTTTCAATGGTGTTTTAAGTGGATTCATCCTGATATTAGCGTGCGATTGGCTCAATATTTATCTATTAAAAATAAATTGATTTCGGGTGATGAAGATGTTGTGTTTTTAGGGGAAAATGAAGAATGGTTAGTGCAATATTGTAAACGTAAACAAGAAGATAAACAGTATGATTATTTTGTTTTTGGACACCGTCATTTACCCATGACTATTGATATTGATAAAAATTCACAGTATATCAATTTAGGGGATTGGATTGGGTATTACACGTATGGATGTTTTGATGGTGAAAGATTGAAATTAAAGGAGTGGAAGTAGTTTAGATAAACTATTGTTGCCAAAATATTATCCCCACGATTTCTAAAAACTTTAATTCAGATTCCGCTTTTCAATAAAAAATCGTTTTAAAATACTGGAACATTCTGCCTCTAACACGCCGCCAATCATTTCTGTTTTAGGGTGTAGCTTTGTGTTTAATGCGGTGCAACCTCTTTCAATGTCTTTAGCGCCGTACACAATTTTTTTAATTTGACTCCAATACAATGCTCCTGCACACATTTGACAGGGTTCTAACGTGACATACAGGGTGCAGTTTTTTAAATATTTACCACCTAAAAAATTTGCTGCTGCGGTAATGGCTTGCATTTCGGCGTGGGCAGTTACATCATTTAAAGTTTCGGTTAGGTTATGACCGCGCGCAATAATACGATCATCAATAACCACTACTACACCAACGGGCACTTCGCCTTTTTCAAAAGCCATTTCTGCCTCTTGAAGTGCTTTTTTCATAAAATAATCATTGGGTAATGGGTCTAACATGAATTTTAATTTTCGTCTTCTTCAGATTTAAAAAACACTTCTAAATCGTCTAAGCTATTGTCAAATTTTAATTTTTCAGATTTAAAAAACAAGCTATCTTCGTGTTTGTCGATAATGCGTAACAAGCGTTTATAGTCAGAAATGGCTTCTAAAATTTGCTCTGCATATCCGTACATTTGTTCTTTAGATAATTTACTGGCTAGTCCTAAAACTTTTCTTATTTTGGTAGTTTCTGTGAGGTATAATTGACGCGCTTTATCATCAATATTTACTTTGTATAAACCTTCAATTAAGCGTGCAATACTAATTTCATATCCTACTTCATTTAATAGGGGCTTAAAATTATTTATAAGATTTAAATAATATGGGATTTCAGTTTTAATAAGGGTTTCATCTTTGTTTTCAATAGCAGTAATGATGATTGATTTAAAACGCTCCAAATCTGTAATAATATCCTCTGTTATTAACAATTGCTCTTGTAGGGGCAAGGTATTGTAATAACGAAGGTGGTCTTTGTATAGGTTTGCTAAATCTCCATATACTTTACGTGCTTTTTTGGGTTTGTTTATTTGATAATACGCTTCAATAAAAGGCTCTACTAAGGTGTATAATTCAAATTTATTAACGGGCATTTTTTCCATAGCCAAATCCAATAAATTTTCTGCTTTATCAAATTTCTTTTCTTCAATTAATTTTTCTGTTACGCGAGCAATTGCCGAACGATAACTAAAAGCATTGGTTCGGGTTTCTACATCATGATAAATTTTGTCAGAACCAGAGTTTCCCCAATCCCATGCCATAATTTTTTTGTAAGAAACATCAGTATCAATAAAGCCCATATCAAACATATTGTTTTTTTGAATAGGGGTGTGTATGGGTACTAATTTATAAATTAAGCCGTCATATTGCAAGTAATCTTTCAGCCATAAAAACTCTGCTGCATCAGCACTACCTCCAGAAAAATAAATAGGGCGTTTCCAGTTGTTGTTAGCTAAAATATCTAACATTAATAGGTTTTGCTTTCCTAAAATATCTTTATTGATGTGTAGGTACATGGTATCTACTATTTTATCGGTATTTTTAGGGTCGATAATTTTATTTTGTAAAACGGCATTTTTATCTACGGGAATATAAATGTTTTTGGAAGGGAAAGTATGGTGCTTTTGGCCACTTTGCATTTCTACCATTGAACTTTCATTATCTGAAGCAATAAAATCAATTAAGGTTTTAATATTAATAGTGTCTTTTGTGCGTTCTTGAAAAATGGTCATATCACGTGTTCCCCATCGGTATTTATCATGGGTTAATTGAGATGGTATGGGGTCACTTTTGTATGCTTTTCGTTTCATTTGGTCAATATACCAATCGGTAGCAAAAAGACTTGTGTTGATTACACGTACATCTGTACGGTAATGTTCAATTTCCTGTAAGTACCAAAGTGCAAAGGTGTCATTGTCTCCAATAGTGAAAAGTAGGGCATTTTCTTGGCAAGAATCTAAATAGGCTTTAGCCATAGATTGTGCGGTATATTTATTGGAACGATCATGGTCATCCCAGTTTTGATTTGCCATTAATAAAGGCACTGCTAATAAACATAAACCAGTTGCTAGTGGTGCGCTTATTTTTTTAGGAATATAGGTTTTGAATCCGTAATACAAACTCATTACTCCAATACCCACCCATATTGAAAACACATAGAAGGAACCCACTACGGAGTAATCTCGTTCACGTGGTTCAAACGGGCGTACGTTAGTATATACCTGAATAGCTAAACCTGTAAACAAGAAGAAAACTAGCAATACCCAAAAGAGTTTCATGTCTTTTTTTGCTACAAAAAGCAATCCTAATATTCCGAGAATAAAGGGTAGGAAAAAGTAGGTATTTCGGCCTTTGTTGTTTTTAATATCTTTTGGTAAATCTTTTTGAGAAATTCCTAATAGAGCTGTATCTATAAAATCAATTCCACTTATCCAGTTTCCGTGCATGTTCAGTTTACCCTGTATGTCATCTTGTTTTCCAACAAAATTCCATAATAAATAACGCACGTACATATAACCTAATTGATATTGAAACATGAAACTGAAGTTTTCAATAGCGGTTGGTTTTTTTACGGTAATGTATTGACTATATTTTTTGATAAAATTAAGTTGTTCTTCAGGTCTAATTTGCCCTGTTTGCACATCATTATTAAATTCAGCTACCAACTTACGTATTTATTTTTCCCTTGAATATTTCGATTTTACTACCGCCTCAATAGTCATAAACTCTAAATAACGCTCAGCATTACCTTGGCTCCACATACGTGGCAAAAGTGCTACGTGATTTTCATTAGGGTTTAAACTTGCATTTTTATAATTGTTTACAATCACATATTTTCCTAATGTATGATCTTGCTCATATTTTGGCTTATCATCTTTGTAAGGATCATTGGTGTTATATGCAGCGTATTGATCGGTAAATTGTGGACCAAATAAAAATGGATTAGAAGGATATTGCTCTAAATTGTAATACGCCAATAATTCCCTTGCATTTCCAGGATTGTTTTCGTTGATGGTGGTTCCTGCATTAGCACGAATAGGTAACATTACCCATGATGAAAAACCGATCGTAATAAATAAAACACAAAGTGTAAGTGTATTTGCAGTTATATAGCCCATTTTACGGGTGTATTGTAGAGTGTAATAAAATGCGGCAATAAGTATTAAAAAGGCTACAATAGTACCAGAATGAAAGGGTAAATTAAAGTTGTTTACAAGAGTAACTTCCATCCATCCAAAGAATTTTAGTGCATTTGGAAGCAACATTTTAAAAATGAATAACAATACAGCTATAGCAGCAATGTTTGCTAGTATGAAGTTTTTAACGGTAATGGTTTTATAATTTTTAAAGAAATAAATTAAACCAATTGCAGGAATGGTTAATAAACCCATAAAGTGAACTCCAAAGGATAATCCGATGACGAAAGAAATAACCAATAACCAACGATTTCCTTTAGCTTTATGCATGTTTTCTTCCCATTTTAGTGCTAGCCAAAATAAAACAGACATGATAAAGGTTGCCATAGCATATACTTCCGTTTCTACGGCATTAAACCAAAAGGTGTCAGAAAAGGTAAAGGTTAATGCGCCAACTGTAGCACTTCCTAAAACAGCAATTGCTTTACTGTTGCTAATATTTGTAATGTCTTTAACTACTAATTTTCTGGAAATGATACTAATGGTAAAAAATAAAAATAAAATGGTAAAAGCACTTGAAAACACCGATAACATGTTCACCATTAAGGCAATGTTAGTAACATTACCAAATGCGAAGGTTGCAAAAAATGCACCTAACATTTGAAATAGTGGTGCTCCTGGTGGATGCCCAACGGCTAAATTTGCTGATGTAGAAATGTATTCGCCTGCATCCCAAAAACTTGCAGTAGGTTCTACGGTTAAAGCGTAGGTGATTAGTGCAATTGCAAAAACCGACCATCCAATAATTTTGTTGTATTTAAAAAAGCGTTGTGCTGTCATGTATTCTTAATTTGTGATATTGCGAATGTACTAAAAAAAGCGGTATTGGGTTCTTAAAGTTTTGTCAAAAAGCAGGATTATTATCGTTTTTAGGAATAGCATTTGTGTAAGGTAAAAAAAACTAAAAATATTTTAAAAAAAGTTTGTGCAAACTGTTTTTTCTTGTAAATTTGCACTCGCAATAATGCATTGTCCCATGGTGTAATGGTAGCACTTCAGTTTTTGGTACTGTCAGTCAAGGTTCGAGTCCTTGTGGGATAACTTCAATAA
>JAJRPS010000034.1 GCA_024280635.1 Bacteroidota bacterium
TATTGATGCCAATGGTATCATTAAAGTTTCAGCAACCGATAAAGCTACTGGAAAATCTCAAGATATACGTATTGAAGCGTCTTCAGGATTAACAGAAGAAGAAATCAAAAGAATGAAACAAGAAGCAGAAGCAAATGCAGAAGCGGATAAAAAAGCAAAAGAAACTGCGGATAAATTAAACGAAGCAGATTCAATGATTTTTCAAACAGAAAAGCAATTGAAAGAATTTGGTGAAAAATTATCAGATGATAAAAAAGCACCAATTGAAGCTGCTTTAGAAGAATTGAAAAAAGCATATGAAGCTAAAGATTTAGCTACAATTACATCAACGTTAGATAAAATTAACGAAGCGTGGAAAGTAGCCTCTGAAGAAATGTACAAAGCACAGCAAGAAAGTGGTGCGGCAGGAGCAGAACCAACAGGTGATGCAACAGCTAATGACACTGAGGATGTGCAAGATGTTGATTTCGAAGAAGTGAAATAATTTTTTTAAAAAATTATTATAAAAACCGCACCAATTTGGTGCGGTTTTTTTGTTTATCTTTAAACTGTAAAAATAGCATACAATGAAAAATATATTCCAAAAAGAAATTGCACAAGAAGTGATAGCACGTATTAATAATTTAAATGAAGATACAGCTCCGAAGTGGGGAAAGATGACTGTTGCTCAAATGTTAGCGCATTGTAATGTAACTTATGAAATGGTATATACTAACAAACACCCAAAACCCAATGCTTTTGTGAAATTTATGCTTAAGCTAATGGTAAAACCATCGGTTTGTGGAGAAAAAATGTATCCTAAAAATGGTAAAACTGCTCCACAATTTTTAATTACAGACCAACGCGATTTTAAAGTAGAAAAAAAGCGCTTAATAGCATTTATCAACAAAACTAAAAATTTGGGAGAAGCCCATTTTGAGGGTAAAGAATCCCATAGTTTTGGAGTATTAACAGCAAAGCAATGGAATAATATGTTTTACAAACATTTAGAACACCATTTGACACAGTTTGGCGTATAAAGTTTGTTGTTGAATGATAAATAAAATTACATTGAAAAAATACACCAAACACAATTTTTTTAAGCATACCTATTGCGAGTTTCAAGAGGTTTCCGAAGACTTATTTAAAGATAATCCTGCACACTACAAAAGTAAATCAGATAGTATGTATCATTACACAAAAGAAGGTGTATACCGTTATGCTGACCATTGGGGGCGTGTGGCTAATTGTAGATGGAAATTAATAGCAAATGACAATTTTAAAAGCCAACGATATCATTTGGGATTTACAAAATGGATTGACTTTTGTCCACTAAATAACACCGATAAACTTTTTTTTATTGAAGTAGATTTGAATGCTAAAAAAGTAAATTTTAAGCACAAACAGTTGTCAGAAGCTTCCCCAAAACAATTATTTACGGCTTTAGAAGCTCAAAAGCGAGTAGGGCAAATCCGCAAACTTTTTGAAGATGATAAATGGACTAAATATTATGATTTACCGATTGCAGTATTGCGAGAAAAAATAATTACGGGTTTAATAAATACCACAAAAACACTTCAGCAAATAAAACGAGAATTGTAAAATAGTTTAAGTTGCACAAAACGCACTCTAGTTAATTACTTAAAACAGCTATTATAAATACAAAACCACTGCAACACTTTTTTATTCGTGTATTCGTGGTTTTATATTTGAAATCATGGTATGGTTAGTTTGTGCTATTTAAAATAGCTAAATGTTTCGCCGTTTTCTATTTTTAATAGCGTTTCATAAATTAATTTAATCACATTTTCTACATCGTCACGATGTACCATTTCTACCGTAGTGTGCATGTAACGTAATGGTAAAGAAATTAAAGCAGAGGGTACGCCTCCATTGCTATAAGCAAAAGCATCGGTATCGGTGCCAGTAGCTCTTGAAGATGCCATACGTTGAAAAGGAATCTTATTAGCTTCTGCAGTATCGGTAATTAAATCGCGTAATTTTTGTTGTACTGCAGGAGCGTAAGAAATGACAGGACCTTTGCCCATTGCAGTATCTCCTTGTGTTTTCTTTTCTATCATAGGTGTAGTAGTGTCATGACAAACATCGGTAATAATGGCTACATTTGGCTTGATAGTTTCGGTAATCATTTGTGCACCACGTAAGCCAATTTCTTCTTGCACAGAGTTGGTAATGTACAGTCCAAATGGGAGTTTCTTTTTGTTTTCATGTAACAAACGTGCAACTTCGGCAATCATAAATCCACCAGCACGGTTATCAATGGCTCTACATACAAATTTATCTTTGTTCAATACAAAAAACTCATCTGGATAGGTAATTACACAACCTACGTGAACGCCTAGTTTTTCTACTTCTTCTTTAGATGTGCATCCGCAATCAATAAAAATATTATCTAATTTTGGTGGTTTTTCACTAGCGCCTTTTCGGGTGTGGATTGCTGGCCAACCGAATAATCCTTTTACAATTCCGTTTTTAGTATGAATATTCACCACTTTTGAAGGTGCAATTTGATGGTCAGAACCTCCATTTCTAATCACGTAGATTAGACCGTCATCAGTAATGTAATTTACATACCAACTAATTTCATCAGCATGTCCTTCAATAACGACTTTAAATTTTGCATCTGGATTAATAACTCCTACAGCACTACCATATGCATCGGTAATAAACGTATCTACATAGGGTTTTAGGTAGTCCATCCAAATTTTTTGACCTTCCCACTCATATCCTGTTGGAGCAGCATTGTTAAGGTATTTTTCTAAAAAGGCTAACGATTTTTTATTTAATATTGATTTTTTTGACATGATTAAATTGAATTTATAATGTTGTTAAAAGTTTGTAAAGTAATAAAGTTATATATAATGTTTAAAAGTTAAAAACCATAAAAGGAAAATAAAATTAAAATTATTTGGATTGATAATGTCAGTCGGTTTTAAATCATTAACTACTCACTAAATCACTTTTTTATGGCTATCGCGTTCTATGACTAATCGTATTTTGCGGTATATTGCGTTGCCCATTTTTCTTGTACGCGCATAATTTGTTCAATTACTTCACGAGCACACCCTTTACCACCTTTTATAGGTGAAACATAATCGGCTACATCCTTAATTTCTGGAGCAGCATCTTGTGGTGCAACGGCTAAACCTGCTAATTGCATTACGGGGTAGTCTGGGATATCATCACCCATGTACATTACGTTTTCAGGTTTAATGTTTTTTGCGTTACAGTATTCTTCAAACTGAATGATTTTATGATGTGCGCCTAAATAGATATCGGTAATTCCTAAACCTTGTAGTCTTTTACGTACACCTTCGTTGCTTCCGCCAGAAATGATACACACATTATAACCAGCCAATACGGCACTTTTTAAGGCATAACCGTCTTTTATATTCATGTTGCGTAGCATTTCTCCATCCGTAGTAACAGTAATGATACCATCGGTAAGTACCCCATCTACATCAAAAATGAGTGTGGTAATTTGATTCATGATTTCTTTATAACTTGTTGCCATATTTTGCTGTGATTGATTGGGTTATAATTTGATAAATATCTTGTTGTGTTTTATTTTTTAATTCTGATAA
>JAJRPS010000035.1 GCA_024280635.1 Bacteroidota bacterium
AAATTGTTGAATTTGCAGAAGATTATCTATTTAGTTCAGCAAGAAATTATGCCGATTTAGAATATGAACTGGAGGTTATTAAAGTGCTTTTGTTTTAAATCAAGCTTATAGTAAACACGGATTGCAAATCCGCGCCATCGGGTATTAGAGTTTAAAGCACAGTCAGGGAAAAGAAATAATATTGGCGGGTCTTACAAAGCTAAAGAACGATATAAATATGAAAAAGAAAGGCATTTGGATAGTGACAACACACCCAGTTGGAATGATTCTGAAAATAAAATGATACGTGATTTAGAGGATAATTATTTAAAAGAGTTGGATATAGATAAATTAAAAATTGAAATCGAGTTACATTCTATTTATCACCCTTGTAGCAAATGCCAAGAAGTAATTAGTATCTTTCAAAAAACGTATAATGCTAAAATAAAAATTTGGTCAACAGAAGCAAAGGGAAATACAAGGTTTATAGAGTTATACCCTAATTTATCAACAAAAAACAATTAAAAATGGAAATACAATATTTACAAAATTTAGAAAACAGTCCTGTAAAAGGAGATGCTGTTATACCTAAAGATAGAGGGGTTTCAGAAATAGAAATAATAGCATTTGAGCAAAAGGTAGGGTTGCCCTTACCAAAAGCGCTTAAAGAGTTTTTATTTTTAAGTGGAGAATATTGTCTGTCAATAGAAGCCAATGCCACAAACCAAGGGTTAGATGAGTATGAATTTAGAAATGAACAATTTCAAGAAAATTTAGATGATGCAAAAATAGCTATATCAAGACCTTATTATATATTAACTGAAAGAAGCGGGGAATATTTTCATTTTATATATTTAGATGACGGCGAAAACCCCCCTGTGTACAATATTTACTGTTGGGATGATGAAAAATATAAATTAGAAAAAAGAGCCAATAGTTTTAGTGATTGGATAGACCAAGAAATAGAACTTCGTTTAAAAAATAGAAATAGTTAAAATAATTTATTATTAAAAACTGTCTATTTGGGCAGTTTTTTGTTTGTTGGAACGACTCTGAAAATAAAATGATACGTGATTTAGAGGGTAATTATTTAAAAAACTTGGATATAGATAAATTAAAAATTGAAATCGAGTTACATTCTATTTATCACCCTTGCAGTAAATACCCGATGGCGCGGATTTGCAATCCGTGCAAGTACAATGTTATTTTTTTGTAACTTTAACGCATGTCTACAAAATATAAAGCTACAGAAGCCGATAAAGCCTATTTTATAACTATAACTACAGTTGGTTGGATAGATGTTTTTACACGTTTATCACAAAAGGGTTGGGTTGGATTGGAGGTTATTAAAGTGCTTTTGTTTTAAATCAAGCTTATCGTAAACACGGATTGCAAATCCGCGCCATCGGGTAGGAGGACATGTTATTAATCTAAAATCTTACTTCGCTATTGTAAATTTGCAAGCGGTATAAAGAGCTCATAAAATCGCTTTTTTACTGCAACAAATTAAAACAAAATTTCAATAAAGTATTTTCTTTTTACCGCTAACGCAAAAAAGAGCAACATTTTAAATAATCTCTTTTGTAAAATACAATAAAAATACTACATTTGCAGTCCTTTAAAAATAAAGGAATAATTTAAATAAAAAATATAATGAAATCAATTACAATTAACGGATCTCAAAGAGAAAGCGTAGGTAAAGTATCAACTAAAGCCTTACGTAATGCTGGTCAGGTTCCTTGCGTAGTATACGGAGGAGATAAGGCAGTACATTTTGCAGCAGCAGAATTAGCATTTTCAAAATTAGTTTACACTCCTAACGCATACACAGTTGTGATTGCATTGGATAACGGTACAACAATTAATGCTATCTTACAAGATATTCAATTTCACCCCGTAACCGATCGTATTTTACACGTAGATTTTTACCAAACTTTTGAAGATAAAGAGGTAACAATGTCTATACCAGTACAATTTGAAGGTGTTTCTCCAGGTGTATTAGCGGGTGGGTCTTTACGTAAAACAAATCGAAGATTAAAAGTAAAAGCATTACCAAGTAAATTACCAGATTTTATTATCGCTAATATTTCAGGATTAGAAATAGGTAATAAATTATATGTTACTCAAATAGAAAACAAAGATTATACATTTATGCATCCAGATAATACTGTTGTAGTACAAGTTAAAATGGCTCGTGCAGCAAGTAAAACAGTGGCTGAAGAGGTTGCAGAAGAAGAAGCTACTGAAGAAAAAGCAGCTGAGTAATTTAATACACAGTAAATCGCTTTTGAGCTTTAGCTCATAATGATAAATAATTAAAAGCATTCAGCAATTTGTTGAATGCTTTTTTTATTTTAGCCAAATGAATACAATATTAAAGTGGCTTCTTAATATATTTAAACAAAAAGAAAGCTTTAAAATAGCAGAACAAAATCCTATGAAAAAATTTTTAATAGTTGGTTTAGGAAATATTGGTGCCGATTATGTGAATACTCGTCATAATATTGGTTTTAAAATATTAAACCATTTTGCAAAGGAAGAAAACCTAAGCTTTGAAACTCAAAAATTAGGAGACATTACCACCTTTAAATTAAAAGGAAGGACATTTTTGTTATTAAAACCATCTACCTATATGAATTTAAGTGGAAAGGCTATTAAATATTGGATGATCAAAGAAAACATACCACTAGATAATTTATTAGTAATTGCCGATGATTTGAATTTGCCATTTGGCGCACTACGCATTAAAACAAAAGGTAGTGATGGCGGGCATAACGGTTTAAAAGATACTCAGAATGTGTTGCAAACTAACAAATACAACCGTTTTCGTTTTGGTATTAGTGATCAATTTTCAAAAGGACGTCAAGTAGATTATGTATTAGGAAAATGGACCACAGAAGAGCAAAAAAACTTGCCTGAACGGTTAGATAAAGCTGTTGAAATTATAAAATCATTTGGTTTGGCAGGTGTTAAAAATACCATGAATACCTTTAACGGAAAATAGTAGTGAAAATACATACTTCCATATCTGAATTTTCATCAATAAAAGGAACCGTTTTAACCATAGGTACTTTTGATGGTTTTCATATTGGGCATCAAAAAATAGTAAATCGTGTTATTGCTGTTGCTCAAGCAAAACAATTAGCATCCGTAGTGCTTACGTTTTTCCCGCATCCACGTATGGTATTGGAAAAGGATAACAATATTAAGCTCATTCATACGATAGATGAGCGTATAAAAACACTATTCAAAACAGGGTTAGCGCATTTAATTGTTCAACCCTTTACAAAAAAATTTTCAAACGTATCTGCAATTGAATTTGTGCGAGATGTTTTAGTGAAACAATTGCATGTAAAGCATATAATCATAGGTTATGACCATCGGTTTGGAAAAAATAGAACCGCAACCATTACCGATTTAAAGCAATTTGGGAAACAATTTGGATTTGAAGTGGAGGAAATTTCGGTACAAGAAATTCAAGAAGTTTCAGTTAGCTCTACTAAAATTAGACAAGCCCTTGAAAATGGAAATATTACAAAAGTAAACAAATATTTAGGAACTCCCTTTCAGCTAAAAGGAACAGTAGTTAAAGGCAGAGGTATAGGTAAAACTATTAACTATCCAACGGCAAACATTCAAATAACAGAAGATTATAAACTCATACCCAAAAACGGAGTGTATCTTGCAGAAGCAATTGTTCTTGGAAAAAAAGTTTTAGGAATGATGAATATTGGAGTCAATCCTACCGTAAACGGAAACAAAAAAACAATAGAAATCAATTTATTTGATTTTAATACCGATATTTATGGAAAGGAAATTCAGGTTACATTGTTAAAACGCATTCGTGACGAGCAAAAATTTGAATCAATAACCGCATTACAAAATCAATTAAAACAAGATAAACAACAAGCAATAATTTATTTTGAAAAGCATCAATAATTTTTTATTCAAGCAAATTGACAATTCGGCACTCATAGTGTTTCGAGTATTTTTTGGATTATTGATTTTTTTAGAATCGGTTGGTGCTATTTTTACAGGTTGGGTAAAACGTACACTAGTTGACCCTGAATTTACTTTTTCTTTTATTGGTTTTGAGTGGTTACAGCCCCTACCTGGTAACGGTATGTATTACTATTTTGCGCTCATGGGTGTTTTTGGATTTTTGGTTATGATAGGCTACAAATACCGATGGAGTATGTTGGCATTTGCACTAATGTGGGCGGGCGTTTATTTTATGCAAAAAGCATCATACAACAATCACTATTACTTGCTAATGGTATTGTCTTTTGTAATGGTATTAGTGCCTGCAAACAGGTATTTATCAGTAGACGTAAAAATGAATCCGAAGTTGAAAGCTATTAAAATGTACAATTGGCATAAATGGTTAATTGTTGGTTTAATGACCATTACCTATACTTTTGGAGCCATTAATAAAGTATATCCCGATTGGTTACATGCCATACCCGTACAACAATTTATGCTGGGTAAAAAGCACTATTTTTTAATTGGTGATATCTTACAACAAAGATGGGTACATTACGCATTGTCCTATTTAGGAATTATTTTTGATGCATTGATAGTCCCTGCATTATTGTATAAACCTACTAGGAGAATCGCTTTTTACTGTGCAATATTTTTTCATATATTCAATTCAATAGTATTTCAGGTAGGGATATTTCCATTTTTGTCATTAGCCTTTTGTTTATTCTTTTTTGATGCAGTAACCATAAGAAATATCTTCTTAAAAAAGAAAACATTATATACATCATCAGAAGTGATACTTCCTAAGAATCACACACTTATAAAATGGGGTGTGCTTACTTTTTTTGCAATACAAATACTATTACCCGCTAGACATTGGTTTATACAAGATGATGTATTGTGGACGGAAGAAGGACATCGTTTAAGTTGGTGCATGATGTTGCGTACCAAATCAGGAATGATTAATTACAAAATAGTAGATAAAGCAACGGGAAAATCGAAAATTATAGATTACCGAAAAATGGTGAGTTTAAAGCAAACGGGTATGTTAAGTACAAAGCCAGATGTAATTTGGCAATTTGTACAACACCTAAAAAAACAATACCAAGCAGAAGGAAAAGATATTGCAGTATATGCTTTGCATAGTAAAATTAGTGTTAACGGAAAAAAATATGAACCGTTTATCAATCCAGAAATCGATTTAGCTTCTGTACAATGGGATCCCTTTAGGCATAGTCAATGGTTATTGCCATCTCCATAAATTGGACATAATTTTATTTTTTCCATCCTTCAGGCAACCTTTAGTATCTTTTTTGCGTCTTTATAAATAGAGGCTCATTAGTATCCTTTTTTATGAAAGTAATACAACTACATCAATCAGAAAAAAAAATCATACAAAAAGCGTGTGCAAAAGATAGAAATGCACAACGTAAATTGTATGAAAAACACGCGCCAAAAATGAATAGCGTATGTAGGTATTATGTAAAAGACATTCATGAGGCAGAAGATGTGATGATGATGGCTTTTTTTAAAGCCTTTAAAAACTTAAAGACGTATACCAATGATGGTAATTTTGAAGGTTGGCTTCGTAAAATAATGGTAAATGAATGTATCTCTTTTCATAGAAAAAAGAAGACAATAGACATTGTAGATACTTTTGATAGTGCGGTTGAGGTTTCTGATAATACCATTCATGTAGATTATAATGTAGCAGCATTGCAAAAAATAATCAACCAACTGCCAGAAGGTTATAAAATGGTATTCGTGTTGTTTGCGGTAGAAGGATATAGTCATAAAGAAATTGCATTGCAGTTAAATATATCGGTAAATACGTCAAAATCACAATTGCATAAGGCTCGTAAAATGTTACAGCAAAAAGTAAACGAATTAAATTCCTCAAATTATGGAACCCAATAAAATAGACAATATTGTTAAGCAAAAGTTAGAAAAACGCAGTGTGTTACCCAAAGAAAATACATGGAATCGTTTAGAAATGCTTTTGGATGAAGAAGAACAAGAAACAAAGAAAGGTGGATACATAAAGTATGCAATAGCAGCAAGTGTGATATTGTTTTTAGGAATATTCTTTTTCATGAATCAAAACGCAAAAGATGAGCAACCACAAATTATTGTAGATGCTCCTATTATAAAAGAAGATGCACCTACTGTAATTTCAACATCTTCAAATGAAAAAACACCGAAAGACACGTTGGCAGAGCAAGAAGAAAAAATAGTTGTAAAACCAGAAAAAGCTGTTGCAACGATACGGTCATCTAATAGAAAGCATGTTTACAAGAAAAAACAATTGCTTGTTGTAAATGAAAACCCAAAAGGAGTCAATAATAATGTAACAGGTAGTTTTAAAGAAGTAAGTATTGAAAAAAATACTTTAGCTGTAAAGGTGTCGATAGTCAAAAATAAAACATTAGACAATGAAGTAGATAGCTTATTAGCACTTGCCGAAAATGAATTAGTGCAATCCAAACAAATTAAAAAATATAAAAACATAGATGCTAATGCCAATGCATTATTGATAAATGTAGAGCAAGAATTAGATTTGACATTTAAAGATAAGATGTTTAAAAAACTTAAAAACGGATTGCAAAAAACGCGTACAGCAGTAAATAACAGAAATAAATAACAATCAAAAAACGAATAATTATGTTAACAATTACCAAACAAGTTGTAGCACTCATCATGCTATTAACAGTTGTAACCGCAAGCGGACAACAAAAAGAAAATCAAGTAATGAAGCAGAAAATTGAGCAGGTAGTACATGCTCAAAAGGAAGCGATGAAAAAAGAAATAGAAGCCGTTAATGTGCAGCTAGATAACCAAGAAATTACCAGAGAAGAAGCGAAAAACAAGAAAAAGGAAATTGCTAAAAAATATGCAATAAACATACAGGAAAAAGTTTCAAAAATTAAAAGTGAATATGATATTGTTGGAATTAAAGTTGTAGCAGATGATGTGAAAATAATATTGGCACGTAACAATGCAACAAATAAAGGTATATTAGGAATACAAACAGATGATGTGCGTATTATTTTAGGTAAAGATTCCATAAGAAAATACGATAGACGAACTTATTCATATCTCGTTTTTGCGGTAGGATTTAACAATACCACTCAAAAAGGTGGCGGCAAGTCGGCATATAAACCAGGAGGATCTCGTTTTGCAGAAATTGGTTGGGCATGGAAAACACGAGTGTTTAAAGAAAGCAATTGGTTGCGTATAAAATACGGATTGTCATTACAATACAATAGCTTAAAACCTAAAGACAATAAGTATTTTGTAGAAAATGGCAACCTGACAACTTTAGAAACATTTCCGTATAAATTAAGAAAGTCAAAAATTAGATTTACCAATTTGGTAGTGCCAGTTCATTTTGAATTTGGACCTTCTAAAAAGATAGAACGGGAGCATTATTTTAGATATAATACCCGTAAAAAATTTAAAATAGGTATAGGTGGATATGCAGGTTTACGCATCGGAACCAAACAAAAATTACGCTATAAAATTGATGGAGATCGCAACAGAGATAAAATAAAAGACGATTATAACGCTAATGATTTTGTGTATGGAGTGAGTAGTTATATTTCTTGGGGAGGTGTTGGTTTATATGGTAAATACGATTTGAATGCGTTGTTTGCCTCACCAAACCTTGAACAACATAATTTTTCAGTAGGCGTTCGTTTTGATATGAATTAGTCTTGTGTTTTCCTATACTATTAAAAATGTCAATTGCATACTTTGCAATTGACATTTTTTTGTAAAGTGATAGTATTTCGTAACTTGTTTGTAATAGCTAGTAATCAATAGATAATTTGTAACTTGCCTATTGATATGAAAACAATCATCCTCATACTGTTATTGTGTAGCCAATCGCTTTTTTCTCAAAAAGAAATTAGCCATATTATAGGAGTAGATGCCGAGTTGAAAACTATTTATTTTACATTAAATTCCGTTTATGATATTTCCATACGTACTACACAAAAACAAGAAATTAGCATCATAGCTTTTAGTGAAGGAGAATACGCAAACTACTTTTCTATTAATGAAACACGAACCACAAGCACGTTGAATATAAAAGGCGATACAACATTTATTTTTCCTAATTTTCAAGACAAATTGAGTGTACACAAACAACATGTTATTTCAGTAGTTATTTGGGTTCCAGAAAAACTAAATGTCATTTTACAAAGTGATATAGGAAATGTAAAAGCATCAGGCACATACAAATCTTTAATTACAGATTCTGATTCAGGAAACTGTTTTTTAAAAGCTGTAAAAGGCAGTATAACCGCTTCATCAGTTAGTGGAGCTATTTATTTGAGCGCTAAAAATGGTAGTGTCACTACTCAAAGTAATACAGGGAGTGTAGTACTTGCTGATTTGCCAAAAGGAACAACTACGTATCATTTAAAAACCAATAAAGGAAACATTACGGTAACCAAAATATAAATGAAACAAAATAAACTTGCGGTAGCAGTAGTTCAGTCAAATTTAATTTGGGAAAATCCAAAACAGAATCGCCTGCAATTCACTCAAAAAATTAATGCAATTGAAACTCAGGTAGATTTATTTGTGCTGCCAGAAATGTTTACCACAGGGTTTACCATGAATACTAACTATGCAGAAACAATGAAAGGAGAAACCGTCTTGTGGATGCAAAATATAGCACAGCAAAAACAAGTAGCACTAGCAGGAAGTATCATTGTTTTGGAAGATGATAAATATTACAACCGCTTGTTATTTGTATATCCAAATGGTAAAATGATACATTATGATAAGCATCATCTGTTTGCATTGTCAGGAGAAGATACTGTTTTTACTTCAGGAGTAAATAATGTGATTGTAAATTATAAAGGTTGGAATATAAACCTATTAATTTGTTATGATTTGCGTTTTCCAGAATGGAGCAGAAACACCCAAAACTATGATATATTACTGTATGTTGCTAGTTGGCCAAAAAAGCGAATTACTGCTTGGGATGCCTTATTAAAAGCACGTGCCATTGAAAACATGAGCTATACCATTGGTGTAAATAGAATAGGAGTTGATAGCAAAGGACTGGAATATATAGGGCATACAGTTATTTTAGATGCATTAGGGACAGAAATGAGTACAATTACATCCAATAAAGAGCAAATAGGAATTATCAATTTAGAATTGGATACTCAGCAAAAACTACGTAAAAAATTAGGGTTTTTAAGCGGAGTCATACCAAACTAAATTACAGGTGATATTATTTATGATATTCCTTTTTCAAAATAGCTAAATCCCTTAAAAGGCGTTCAATATCTTCCGTATCCGTACCGTCATACATACCTCTAATACGTCTTTTTTTGTCTACTAAAACAAAATTTTCAGTGTGTACCATCCCGTATCCATCAGGTTGTTTAGGATCGTATTTTGCAACTAAATATGATTTTCTAGCCAAGTTGTAAATGTCTTTTTTGCTACCCGTTACTAAGTTCCATTTACGATCAATAACTCCTTTTTTTAAAGCATATCGTTTCAATTGCGCAACCGAGTCAATTTTAGGTGTTACACTATGTGATAATAACAAAACCTCGTCGTCATCAATAATAATATCCTGAATTTTTTTCATATTAGTAGTCATGATTGGACAAATGGTACCGCAAGTGGTGAAGAAAAAATCAGCAATATAAATTTTATCTTTGTAATCCTTTTGTGTAATGGTTTTTCCATTTTGATTAGTGAGTGAAAAATCGGAAATAAAATGATTTTTTTTAATGTGCACTACAGTGCTATCTACCAATTCTTGATTTACATTTTTACCTGGTGCAAAAATGGGTAAACGAGTATTTGGTTTTAAAGCATTGTAAATTAAAGA
>JAJRPS010000036.1 GCA_024280635.1 Bacteroidota bacterium
AAACACAAACCATAACCAAGTATATAAAAAATAGCAGTTAAGTTTCCTCGAACAGTCGGGATTACTTAATTGCTATTTTTCCAAATTCAAGACCGTTATCACTTTGATAACAAATTACTTTTTTACTTGAACTAGCGTAATGCTTGCTCTAAATCTGCCAATAGATCTTCAATGTCTTCAATCCCTACACTTAAGCGAATTAAAGAATCTACTACCCCTGTTTTCTCACGTTCTATCTTTGGTATGGAAGCATGTGTCATACTTGCAGGGTGCCCGCATAAAGACTCTACTCCACCTAAGGATTCTGCTAACGTAAATATTTTTAATTTTTCTACAATTTTTATTGCTGCCTCAAAATCATTTCCTTTGGTTGTAAAAGATAACATTCCACCAAAATCACTCATTTGCATCTTTGCAATTTCATGGTTTGGGTGAGAGGTAAACCCTGGCCAATATACATTTTCCACTTTTGGATGATTGGCTAAATACACTGCAACAGCTTTACCGTTTTCACAATGACGCTGCATGCGCACGTGTAATGTTTTAATTCCGCGAAGCGCTAAAAAGCTATCTTGTGGGCCACAAACAGCACCGCTTGCGTTTTGTATAAAATATAATTTATCAGCTACTTCTTTGTCTTTTGCTATTAAAGCTCCCATAACTAAATCACTATGACCGCCAATGTATTTGGTTGCAGAGTGCATGACAATATCCGCTCCTAAATCTAACGGACGTTGTAAATATGGTGTTGCAAAAGTATTGTCTACTGCTAATAAAATATGATGTTTTTTAGCTACTGTTGCCGCCGCTTTAATATCAATAATATTTAACATTGGATTGGTAGGTGTTTCTACCCAAATTAATTTGGTATTTGGTGTAATATATTTTTCAATATTACCCGCTTCTTGCATACCAATAAAATTAAATTTAATTCCGAATCCTTCATAAATAGAAGTAAACAAGCGATAAGTGCCTCCGTATAAATCGTTAGTAGAAATTACTTCATCTCCTGGTTTTAACATTTTCATTACCGCATCAATGGCGGCTAAGCCTGAACCAAAAGCCAAACCAAACTCACCATTTTCTATACTTGCTAAAGCATTTTCTAAAGCGTGACGTGTAGGATTATGAGTTCTACTATACTCATATCCTTTGTGTTCACCAGGTGTAGTTTGCGCATAGGTTGATGTTTGATATATTGGTGGCATTACAGCTCCGTATGCTTTATCATGCTCTTGTTTACCGTGTATGGTTTTGGTGTTAAATTTCATTATTATTTCAGTTTAATTACTAATAAAAAAACAAAAGTAATTGATTAAATACTGAATTTAAAAATTAAATGACTTTACTTTGTGTTTCGTTTATCTTTATAAAAATAGAATGATGAAAAAATGCTACTATTTAAAAACTTGTGATACTTGTAAACGCATCTTAAAAGAATGGAATTTACCAAAGGATGTTGTGCTACAAGATGTTAAAACAGATGCAATTACGGTTGCTCAATTAGAACAAATGCATCAGCTTTCGGGTAGTTATGAGGCGTTGTTTAATAAACGTGCGAGATTGTATAAAGAACGAGGGTTAAAAAACGAAACCCTATCTATGGGAGATTATAGAAACTTACTATTAGAACATTATACTTTTTTAAAACGCCCTGTATTACTATATAATAATAAAATTTTTATTGGAAATAGCAAGAAAAATATAGAGATAGCTAAACAATACACTACTCATGCATAAACGTGTTTTTGCCCTTATAGCAGCTTTTGTAGTACAAGTAATTTACGGTGTTACCTATACCTTTGCTAATGATGTTATTGATGGAGGGTACATACAACCATACGGTTTTATTTTGCTTCGTATTACAGGTGCTGCACTATTATTTTGGATACTTTATTTTTTTACACCTAAAGAAAAAATAGCCCCTAAAGATTTTCTGATTTTAATAACAGCCGCTTTTTTTGGTGTAGCCTTAAATATGCTTACTTTTTTTAAAGGCTTAGCATATACCACTCCCATACACGCTTCGGTTATTATGGTTGTAGTGCCCATTATTGTTTTGGCGTTATCTGCAATATTGTTAAAGGAAAGAGTTACGAACTTAAAAATTGGTGGTATCTTTTTGGGGTTAATAGGTGCAATAGTATTATCCGTTTACGGAAAAGCATCTCATGCTGGAGACAATATATTGTTGGGTAATTTTTTAGTATTTATAAATGCGGTGTCTTTTAGTATTTACCTTATCATTATTAAAAAATTAACAAATAAGTATCACCCTTTTACCTTTATGAAATGGTTGTTTTTATTCGGATTTTTATTTGTTTTACCGTTTGGTTACCAAGAACTTTCTGCTGTTAAATGGAGTACTTTTTCCAATTACATTTTCTTTTCTGTTGGTTTTAGTGTTATTGCTACTACTTTTGTCGCCTACTTGCTTAATCCCATTGCACTGCGCACCTTAAAAGCATCTACTGTAAGTACATTTTTATACATACAGCCGGTAATTGCGGCAATATTTGCTATTTTAATGGGGAGCGACACATTCAATACTGTAAAACTAATTGCTGCTATTTTAATTTTTACAGGTGTATATTTAGTGAGTAAGCCTACTAAAACAACATAATAATATTTCTTTGAGCTGTTTTAAACACATAAAACACACCATTCTATTTTGTCAAACCCAAACAAAGCCCTATTTTTATCCCAATATAAAGAAAATACCTTTTGAGTGCATTAAAAAAACTTTTTAAGCAAACATTTATCTATGGTTTAGCAACAGTATTGCCTCGTATGTTGAGCTTTTTGCTAGTGCCACTATACACAACCGTTTTAGCCGTGGAGATATATGGGCAAGTATCAATTGTATTTGCTTGGTTTGCTATTTTTAATGTGGTTTTAGCTTATGGTATGGAAACCGCTTTTTTTCGCTTTTTCAACAAAGAAGATGATAAAAAAAGTGTCATTAGTACTTCTGCAATATCTTTAGCAATTACTTCCTTTTTGTTTTTAGTTCTCGCATTAATTTTTCAAAATCAGATAGCAACAATTACTCAAATTAATGTTGAGCACATCCAATTGGTCATTTGGATTTTACTTTTAGACGCTTTAGTAATCATCCCATTTGCATGGTTAAGGGCTACTGAAAAACCAATAAAATATTCAATTATAAAAATCACAAACGTAGCCATTAACTTGGGTTTAAATTTGTTTTTCTTATTGTGGTTGAAAGGATTAGCAGAAGATTTTTCTTTAATGAAATCAATTTATATCCCTGATTTTGAAATCAGCTACATTTTCATTTCTAATATTATCGCAAGTTTTTTCACTTTATTAATGATTGCTCCTTTTTACTTCAAAATGGAATATCAGTTTAACAGAAAGCTCTGGAAAAAGATGATGCGTTATGCAACCCCTGTGTTAATTGCGGGTATTGCCTATACTATAAATGAAACTTTTGACAAGGTTTTGCTAGGGCACCTACTCCCACAAGATATTGCCGACACACAAATAGGCATGTATTCGGCATGTTATAAATTAGCTGTTTTTATGACCCTTTTTGCTACAGCTTTTCGCTTAGGTATAGAGCCTTTCTTTTTTAGTCATGCCAAAAGTAAAGACCCTCAAAAAAACTACGCTTTAATTCTAGAGTTTTTTGTCGCATTAGGAGCTATTTTACTACTAGGAGTAATTGTTTTTGCAGATGTTTTGAAACCTTTAATCATAAGAAACGAAGCGTACTGGGAAGCCATGTGGGTAGTGCCTTTAATATTATTAGCTAACTTTTTTTTAGGTATTTATCACAACCTATCGGTATGGTATAAAATTACCGATAAAACAAAATATGGTGCTTATTTTTCAGTAGTAGGAGCCATCATCACTTTAGTATTGAATTTTTGGTTAATTCCAATTATGGGGTATAAGGGTTCAGCAATAGCAACCTTGTTTGCCTATGCAAGCATGTTGTTGTTATCCTATTTTATAGGTAAAAAGCACTATCCTATACCATATAACATGATTAAAATTAGCGGTTATTTAATCCTTTCTGTTTTATTTTCAATACTCTCTTTTTATTATTTTAGACATAACTATTATGTAGGAATAACGTTATTAATAAGCTTTTTACTGTTTGTTTTTTTGCAAGAAAAAAAACAACTCAAACAACTTTTGAAAAAATAAATTATGACAATAAACATTATCAATAAATCAGCACATGCATTACCACACTATGAAACCATTGCTTCTGCAGGTATGGACTTACGCGCCAACCTAGCAGAGCCTATTGTTTTGAAACCAATGGAACGCTGCATTGTAAAAACAGGATTATTTATAGAATTACCTATTGGTATTGAAGCGCAAGTAAGACCGCGTAGTGGATTGGCAATTAAAAAAGGAATTACAGTGTTAAATGCTCCTGGAACAATTGATGCCGATTATAGAGGAGAAATTGGCGTGATTTTAGTAAATTTATCCAATGAAAATTTTACCATTGAAAACGGTGAGCGCATTGCACAACTAATCATAGCAAAATACGAACGTGCCAATTGGAATGAAGTTGAAGTTTTATCAACAACCAAACGTGGTGAAGGTGGTTTTGGAAGCACTGGAGTCAAATAATTCCTGCGCAGGCAGGAATTTCTAATCACAAAATAAAGCGTCATTCCGTATTGGTTACGGAATCACATGAATATAAACTAAAAGATACCCGCCTAAGCGGGCATAAATATGAAAATAATAGTACCCATGGCAGGACGAGGATCTCGTTTACGCCCACACAGTTTAACCGTACCAAAACCTTTAATTCCTATTGCAGGAGCACCAATTGTACACCGTTTAGTTGCTGATATTGCAAAAGTTTTAAACGAACCAATTGAGGAAATTGCCTTTATTTTAGGAGACCCTGCTTTTTTTGGAGAAGAAGTTGTCAATAGCTTAACCAAATTAGCAGAAGGTTTAGGAGCAAAGGCATCTATTTATCGTCAAGATCAACCCTTAGGAACAGGACATGCCATTATGTGCGCGGAACCTTCACTTTCCGGACCTGCAGTAATTGCCTATGCAGACACCTTAATACGTGCTACTTTTAATTTAGATAAAGACGCTGATGCCGTAATTTGGACCAAAAAAGTGGATAATCCAGAGGCATACGGAGTGGTGAAATTAAACGATAAAAATCAGATTGCAGAATTGGTAGAAAAACCAACCGAATTTGTGTCGGACGAAGCCGTAATTGGAATTTATTACTTTAAAGATGTTACTGTTTTAAAAGACGAATTACAATATGTTTTAGATAATAACATTATTAATGGTGGTGAATATCAAATAAATGATGGTATAAAAGGTATGATGCGAAAAAACAAAGTTTTTGTAACCGGAACTGTTGATGAGTGGATGGATTGTGGTAACAAAGAAGTTGCTATTGATACCAACACTCGCATGTTAGGTTTTTTAACTCAAGATGGTGAAAAATTAATTTCAGATAGCGTAAAACTCACCAATGCTACCATTGTTGAACCGTGTTTTATTGGTGAAAATGTAGTGCTAAATAATAGTGTAGTAGGTCCTAATGTTTCCATAGGTAATAATACTGTTTTAGATAATGTAAACATTAGCAACTCATTAGTACAAACCAATTCTGTGATTAAAAACGCATGTTTAAACGAAGCAATGATTGGTAACCACGTAAAATATGATGGCGACTTTACCAAAATAAGTATAGGAGATTATACTGTTGTGGAATAGTTATTGAATACTTATCAGAAACATCATTTATAGTGAAAAACAATAAGCACATATCATTATTACTCACATTACTTTGTAGTGCACTTCTATTTGCGCAACAACCAGAACGTAATGACGATTTAGGTGATGTTTCTGATGCTTTTCAAACCAATTTTTTTGAAGCCATCAAGCAAAAAGAAATTGAAAATTATGACAAAGCCATTGATGCATTAGTGAATTGTAAAATCCAAGAACCACAAAATGCAGCTGTTTATTTTGAATTGGGGAAAAACTATTTTGAACTTGACAAATATCAATTAGCAGAAGATGCTTTTGTAAAAGCAAATCAATTAAAACCCAATAATAAATGGATTTTATACGCACTATACAAATTGCACCGTGCAACAAAAAACAACACTAAAATTACGGAGGATTTAATAGCATTATCAAAACACCATTTAAAATACAAAGAAATTTTATCACAACACTATTACAATACTCAGCAGTATAAAAAAGCATTGCAAATTATAGAGCAACTAGATGTTGATACCGGTATTAATGCAAAACGTGAAAACTTACGCTATACAATTTATATACGTCAAAAAGAACACAAAGCTTTGATTGACTATGTTCAGAAAAAAATACAGAACAAAACAGTAACTACTACTGATTATACTCGTTTGATATACACATATAGCATTTTAAAAGACAATCAAAAAGGGTATGAAACCGCAGAAGCTTTTAAGGCTGCTTTTCCAAATACCGCACGCCCATATCTATCCTTATATAAATATTATCAAAATCAAGGCAAAATAGAAGATGCTATTGCGGCAATGGATATTATTTTAAAAAATACAAATGACATTTCTGATAGCGAAAAAAACAATGTATTAAATGACTTTTTTTTATTTACTAAAAGCAATATCTCCTATTTGCCAGAATTAGAAAAGGCGTTAAAAATACACCCTAATAAAAGAATCGCTAATAGAATGATTAATTTGTATGATCGTACTAATAATACCGAAAAATCAAAAGAAATATTAGCAGATGCTATTACACAAACCAGTACTAATTTTGAAGATTTAAAAAACTTAACAACATTATTACTTCAAAAAAATAAATTTAATGATGCTCTAAAAATAAGCAATAATGCATTAGATTTATACCCCGCACAACCTACTTTGTACTTGCAAAAAGGAAAGGCTTTGTTAGGGTTAAAAAGAGCCAAAAAGGCACTTAGTATTTTAGAAATGGGTCTTGATTATTGTATTGATAATATTACTCTTGAAAATACGTTTTACCAAACCATGGCAAGTGCTGCTTTAGCATTAGGAGACACCAAAAATCAAAAAAAATACTTAGCAAAAATTAAAAAATAATGCGCTTTACCAAAATACAATTCTATTTATTCATGCTCATTCTTGTGTTAAGCTCTTGTAAAGCTAAAAAAGGCATTACAGATGTTGGGGCAACGCAAAAAATGACTATTGCAAAAGTTATTCAAAAAAGTAATGCTCAAAAAGGTGATTTTAACAGTTTGCGTACCACTTTAAAAGTAACCCTTTATAAAAATCAAGAAAAAGAAAATATTACCATTAGCTTACGTATACAAAAAGATGAAAAAATTTGGATGAGTTTTAAAAAAGCAGGTATTTCTGGAGCAAAAGCACTTATTACCCCAACAAAAATTCAATATTATAATAAACTAGACAAAAC
>JAJRPS010000037.1 GCA_024280635.1 Bacteroidota bacterium
AGCGAAGTTTGAGATTATTGATATTCCTGAAGATTTAAAGGCGGAAGCTAAAGAATATAGAGCTAATTTGATTGAAGAAGTAGCAAGTTATGACGAGAACTTGTTGGAGAAATTCATGGAAGATGAAGATTCTATTACAGAGGATGAAGTGCATGCGGCTTTAAGAGCAGCAGTAATGGATATGGCAATCATACCAATGATTTGTGGTTCGGCGTTTAAAAACAAAGGGGTTCAATTTTTGTTAGATGCTGTATGTCGTTACTTACCTTCGCCTATGGATAAAGAAGATATTGTAGGGGTTAATCCTGAAACAGAAAAAGAAGAATCAAGAAAGCCATCAGTAGATGAGCCTTTTGCAGCTTTAGCGTTTAAAATAGCAACTGATCCTTTTGTTGGTCGTTTAGCGTTTTTTAGAACGTATTCTGGTCGTTTAGATGCAGGTTCTTATGTATTAAATAATCGTTCTGGTAAAAAAGAGCGTATCTCTCGTATCTATCAAATGCACGCGAATAAGCAAAATGCAGTTGATTATATTGAGGCGGGAGATATTGGAGCTGCTGTTGGGTTTAAATCTATAAAAACAGGAGATACATTGTCAGATTTAAAACACCCAATCGTGTTAGAATCTATGGATTTTCCAGATCCAGTAATTGGTATTGCTGTTGAGCCTAAAACAAAAGCTGATGTTGATAAATTAGGAATGTCTTTGGCTAAATTAGCAGAAGAAGACCCTACATTTACAGTAAAAACAGATGAAGCTTCAGGTCAGACTATTATTTCTGGTATGGGTGAGTTGCATTTGGATATTATTGTGGACCGTTTAAGGCGTGAGTTTAAAGTTGAAGTAAATCAAGGTGAGCCTCAAGTTGAATATAAAGAAGCAATAACAAAATCTGCAGAGCATAGAGAGGTTTATAAAAAACAATCTGGTGGTCGTGGTAAATTTGCTGATATTGTATTTACAATGGAGCCGGCGGATGAAGGAGTTTCTGGATTAGTATTTGAATCTGTAATTAAAGGTGGTAATATTCCTAAGGAATTTATACCTTCAATTGAAAAAGGATTTACAATGGCTATGAAAAATGGTCCGTTAGCGGGTTATGAAGTAGATAGTTTAAAAGTAACTGTACGTGATGGATCTTACCATGATGTCGATTCAGATCAATTATCATTCGAAATTGCTGCAAAAATGGGATTCAAAGCTGCTGCAAAAGCTGCTGGAGCTGTAATAATGGAGCCTATTATGAAGTTGGAGGTATTAACTCCAGAAGAAAATATGGGTGATATTGTTGGGGATTTAAATAGACGTAGAGGTCAGATTTCTGATATGGGTGACCGTGCAGGATCAAAAGTTGTTAAAGCAACTGTTCCTTTATCTGAAATGTTTGGTTATGTAACATCATTACGTACATTGTCTTCGGGTAGAGCAACTTCTACAATGGAATTTTCACACTATGCACAAACGCCTTCTAATGTTTCAGAAGAAGTTATTAAGGCAGCAAAAGGTACTAACGCTTAATTTTTACAAGATGAGTCAAAAAATTAGAATAAAATTAAAATCTTACGATCACATGTTAGTAGATAAATCTGCTGCAAAAATCGTAAAAACAGTAAAAAGTACTGGAGCTGTAGTAACAGGTCCAATACCATTACCGACGCATAAAAAGATATTTACAGTGTTGCGTTCACCACACGTAAACAAAAAATCTAGAGAGCAATTTCAATTGAGTTCTTTCAAAAGATTAATAGATATCTATAGTTCTTCTTCAAAAACGATTGATGCGTTGATGAAATTAGAGCTTCCGAGTGGGGTTGAAGTAGAAATTAAAGTTTAATTTCATTTATATAGAAATTATTTCTATATTTGCACTCCAAATTACATGTCCTGAACTTTAAGTGAGGGAAAAACGGAAAAAAATATATTCAGGGTTGAGTTATTTTGGCCCTGAATTTTTTTAAATAAACAATTAATAATAGATTGGGAAATCAATCGTAAATCAAAAATCAGTATGTCTGGGTTAATCGGAAAAAAAATCGGTATGACTAGCTTATTTGACGAGAATGGGAAAAATATTCCTTGTACCGTTATACAAGCTGGACCATGCGTTGTTACCCAAGTCAGAACCAATGAGGTTGATGGCTATGAAGCTCTTCAACTTGGTTTCGATGACAAGGCAGAAAAACGTGCTACAAAAGCGTCTAATGGACACTTTAAAAAAGCAGGTACTTCTCCTAAATATAAAGTCGTTGAATTCAAGGGATTTGAAGAGGAGTATAAATTAGGTGATGCTATCACTGTAGAACACTTTGTTGAAGGCGAGTTCGTAGATGTTTGCGGAACTTCTAAAGGTAAAGGTTTTCAGGGAGTAGTAAAAAGACACGGGTTTGCTGGTGTAGGTCAAGCGACTCACGGTCAGCATAACCGTTTAAGAGCACCTGGTTCTATCGGGGCTGCATCATATCCAGCAAGAGTATTCAAAGGAATGCGTATGGCAGGAAGAATGGGTGGCGAAACAATCAAAGTTCAAAATTTAAGAGTATTAAAAGTAGTTGCTGAAAAGAACTTACTTGTTGTAAAAGGAGCGATTCCTGGTCATAACAACTCTTATGTAATTATTGAGAAGTAATGAAAGTAGCAGTTTTAGATAAAAACGGAAAAGAAACCGGTAGAAGCGTAGAGCTTTCTAACGAGGTTTTTGCTATTGAAGCAAACAATCATGCTGTATATTTAGATGTAAAGCAATACTTGGCTAACCAACGTCAAGGAACGCACAAAGCTAAAGAAAGAGCAGATATTGCTGGTAGTACAAGAAAGATTAAAAAACAAAAAGGAACTGGTACTGCAAGAGCAGGTTCTATCAAGTCTGGTGTTTTTAGAGGTGGTGGACGTATGTTCGGACCGAGACCAAGAAACTACGGTTTCAAGTTGAATAAAGGCATTAAGCGTTTAGCAAGAAGATCAGCATTAACAATGAAAGCAAAAGAACAAAATATTGTTGTTTTGGAAGATTTTACTTTTGACTCGCCAAAAACAAAAGAATTTAAAGCGGTATTAGCAAACTTAGGTTTAGCAGATAAGAAAGCTTTATTTGTATTGGGAGAAACAAATACTAATGTTTATTTGTCTTCAAGAAATTTAAAACGCGCAAGCGTTGTGACAACTTCTGAAATTAGTACTTATGCATTAATGAATGCAAATAAAGTAGTACTTTTTGAAGGGGCTGTAGAAGGAATTGTGTCGAATTTAAGTAAATAAGAAAGCATGAGTATCTTAATAAAACCTGTAATTACAGAAAAAGCAACTAAATTAAGTGAAGCAGCAAACTGTTTTACTTTCGTTGTGAAGAGAAAAGCGAATAAAGTAGAAATTAAGAAAGCGGTTGAAGCTGCTTACGGGGTTTCTGTTGAAAAAGTTCGTACAATAAATGTAAGACCTGATAGATCTCAGCGTTTTACAAAAACCGGAATGGTAACATCAAAAACCAATGCTGTTAAAAAAGCAATGGTTCAGTTAGCAGAAGGAGAAGTAATTGATTTTTATAATAACAATAACTAAAGACAAACATGTCAGTTAGAAAATTAAAACCAATCACACCTGGTCAGCGTTTTAGAGTAGTAAATGGGTTTGACGCCATCACTACTGATAAGCCGGAAAAGTCATTGTTGACACCGATAAAAAGAACGGGTGGTAGAAACAGTCAAGGTAGAATGACCATGAGCCATAGAGGTGGAGGTCATAAAAGAAGATATCGTATTATCGATTTCAAAAGAGATCGTAAAGATGATGCTGCAGAAGTATTATCAATACAATACGATCCAAACAGAACTGCTTTTATTGCATTAGTGCAATATGCAGATGGAGAAAAAAGGTATGTAGTTGCTCAAAACGGTTTAACTGTAGGGCAAAAAATCGTTTCAGGAGATTCAGTTGCTCCAGAAGTTGGTAATGCAATGCCGTTAAGTGAAATACCGTTAGGTACTATTGTTTCTTGTATAGAGTTACGTCCTGGTCAAGGTGCTGTTATGGCGCGTTCAGCAGGTACATTTGCTCAGTTAATGGCAAGAGATGGTAAGTTTGCAACAATTAAATTGCCTTCAGGTGAAACAAGATTAATCTTGGTAACTTGTTTAGCAACAATAGGTGCAATTTCTAACTCAGATCATCAATTATTGGTTTCTGGTAAAGCAGGTAGATCAAGATGGTTAGGTAGAAGACCAAGAGTAAGACCAGTAGTAATGAATCCTGTCGATCATCCAATGGGTGGTGGTGAAGGAAAATCATCTGGAGGTCATCCTCGTAATAAAAATGGAATACCAGCTAAAGGATACAGAACACGTTCTAAAACTAAAGCTAGTAATAAATATATTGTAGAACGTAGAAAGAAATAAATAAGATATGGCACGTTCATTAAAAAAAGGACCTTACATCCATCATAGTTTAGATAAAAAGGTACAAGCGAATATTGAGTCTGGAAAAAAGACAGTTATTAAAACTTGGTCAAGAGCATCAATGATTTCACCAGATATGGTAGGTCAAACAATTGCAGTTCACAATGGTCGTCAATTCATTCCTGTATATGTAACTGAAAATATGGTAGGTCATAAATTAGGAGAATTTTCACTAACAAGAACCTTTAGAGGTCATGCTGGTGCAAAAAACAAAGGTAAAAGATAGAAGCTATGGGAGTTCGTAAAAGAGAAATGGCCGATAGAATTAAGGCTGAGAAAAAGCAAATAGCTTTCGCAAAGTTGAATAACTGTCCTACATCACCACGTAAAATGCGCTTAGTAGCGGATTTAGTAAGAGGTGAAAAGGTGGAAAGAGCACTTCAAATTTTGAAATTTAGTTCTAAAGAAGCGTCACGTCGTTTAGAGATATTGTTATTGTCTGCAATTGCAAACTGGCAAGCTAAAAACGAAGATGCAGATTTAGAAGATGCAGACTTATTTGTAAAAGAGATTAGAGTAGATGGTGGTACAATGTTGAAAAGACTACGTCCAGCACCTCAAGGTCGTGCACACAGAATTAGAAAAAGATCAAACCATGTAACATTGGTTTTAGGGTCAAATAATAATACACAAAGCTAAGATAGATATGGGACAAAAAACAAATCCAATCGGAAATCGCCTTGGAATAATCAGAGGATGGGAATCTAACTGGTACGGAGGTAATGACTATGGTGATAAACTTGCAGAGGATGATAAAATTCGTAAGTATATTCACGCACGTTTATCTAAAGCTAGTGTTTCAAGAGTAATTATTGAGCGTACGCTTAAACTTGTAACCGTTACTATCACTACTGCAAGACCAGGTATTATTATCGGGAAAGGTGGACAAGAGGTAGACAAGTTAAAAGAAGAGCTTAAAAAAATTGCAGGTAAAGAAGTACAAATAAACATCTTCGAAATTAAACGTCCTGAACTTGATGCATTTTTAGTGGGTAGTAGTATTGCTCGTCAAATAGAAAATAGAATTTCTTATAGACGTGCTATTAAAATGGCTATTACTGCGGCAATAAGAATGAATGCAGAAGGTATCAAGATACAAATTTCTGGTCGTTTGAATGGAGCTGAGATGGCACGTTCAGAAGGGTATAAAGAAGGTCGTATTCCTTTATCTACATTCAGAGCTGATATTGATTATGCACTTGTAGAAGCTAATACTACTTATGGTAAGTTAGGTGTAAAAGTGTGGATCATGAAAGGTGAAGTTTATGGTAAAAGAGATCTTTCTCCGTTAGTTGGTTTATCCAAAAAACAAGGTGGGAAAGGCGCTGGACGTGATGGGAATAGATCTCGTCGTAGAAAGTAATTAAAAAGACAAAGACAAAAAGATGTTACAGCCAAAAAGAACAAAATATCGTAAAGTCCAAAAAGGACGTATGAAAGGTAATGCCGGTAGAGGTCACTTGCTTTCAAACGGGTCATTTGGTATTAAATCGTTAGATTCTAATTTTTTAACAGCACGTCAAATAGAAGCTGCTCGTATTGCTGCTACTCGTCACATGAAGAGGGAAGGTCAGTTATGGATTAAAATATTTCCAGACAAGCCTATTACAAAGAAACCTCTTGAAGTACGTATGGGTAAAGGTAAAGGTTCAGTAGAATATTATGCAGCTGTTGTAAAAGCAGGAAGAGTATTATTTGAAGTTGGTGGAGTGCCAATGGACGTTGCAAAAGAAGCGTTGCGTTTAGCAGCTCAAAAGCTTCCGGTAAAAACGAAGTTTATTATAGCAAGAGATTACGAAGCGTAATTAAAATTTTAAAATGATCATGAAACAATCAGAGATAAAAGGACTATCTACAGCGGAGTTACAAGAAAAACTTGCTGAGTTTAAAAAAAGTTATAATGACTTACAAATGTCACACGCTATCCAACCTTTGGATAATCCGTTACAATTGCGTGCGGCAAGAAGAACTGTAGCTAGATTTGCTACTGAGCTAACTAAAAGAGAATTATCATAATTCTGCGGAAAGATGGAAAAAAGAAATTTAAGAAAAGAAAGAATAGGAGTTGTTACAAGTAACAAAATGATGAAATCAATTGTGGTTTCTGAGGTGAAACGAGTAAAACACCCTATGTACGGAAAATTCGTGTTGAAAACAAAAAAATATGTTGCACACGATGAAGAAAACAACTGTAATGTTGGAGATACTGTAAAGATCATGGAAACAAGACCTATGAGTAAATCTAAATGTTGGAGATTAGTAGAAATAATTGAAAGAGCGAAATAATGTTACAACAAGAATCAAGACTAAGAGTAGCCGATAATACTGGAGCAAAGGAAGTGTTAACTATCCGTGTTTTAGGAGGTACGAAGAGAAGATATGCTTCTGTAGGAGATAAAATCGTTGTTACAATTAAAGATGTAACTCCTAACGGTAGTGTAAAGAAAGGACAAGTTTCTACGGCAGTAGTAATTAGAACTAAAAAGGAAATAAGAAGACCAGATGGATCTTATATTCGTTTTGATGATAATGCATGTGTATTGTTAAACCCAACGGGTGAAATGAGAGGAACACGTGTTTTTGGACCTGCAGCAAGAGAACTTCGTGATAAAGGATTTATGAAGATTGTATCATTGGCACCAGAGGTGCTTTAATACATTATCAAGATGACAAAGTTAAAAGTAAAAAAAGGAGATAAGGTAAGAGTAATTGCAGGTGACCATAAAGGTTCTGAAGGTACGATTACAAAAATTCTTCGTGAAAAAAATAAGGCGATTGTAGAAGGTGTAAATATGATTAAAAAACATGTTAAGCCAAATGCACAGAATCCACAAGGAGGAATCGTAGAAAAAGAAGCTCCAATGCAAATTTCTAACTTATCTTTATTGACTGCAGATGGTAAAACTACCAGAGTAGGATTTAGAGGAGAAGGAAAAAGTAAAGAGCGTTATTCTAAAAAATCAAATGAAGTAATTTAGTTATGGCTTATATTCCAAGATTAAAACAAGAGTACAAGGACAGAGTTGTTACTGCTCTTACAGAAGAATTTGGTTATAAAAATGTGATGCAAGTTCCAAAATTAGAGAAAATAGTACTTTCTCGTGGTGTTGGTGCAGCAGTATCAGATAAAAAGCAAATTGATTATGCTATTGAAGAGTTGACTAAAATTACAGGTCAATTAGCAGTAGCTACACTATCTAAAAAAGATGTTGCATCTTTCAAATTACGTAAAGGAATGCCAATTGGTGTAAAAGTTACGTTAAGAGGAGAAAGAATGTATGAGTTTTTAGATCGATTCGTTACCGCATCATTACCACGTGTACGTGATTTCAGAGGTATTAAAGCTACTGGATTTGATGGTAGAGGTAATTATAACTTAGGTATTACAGAACAAATAATTTTTCCAGAAATAAATATTGATAAAATCAATAGAATCTCAGGAATGGATATTACATTTGTAACTTCTGCAGATACTGATAAGGAAGCAAAATCATTATTAACAGAATTAGGTTTACCTTTTAAAAAGAACTAAGACATGGCAAAAGAATCAATGAAAGCCCGTGAGGTAAAAAGAGCAAAAACAGTTGCAAAGTATGCTGCAAAAAGAAAAGCGTTGAAAGATGCTGGAGATTATGAAGCATTACAAAAATTACCAAAAAATGCATCACCAGTACGTATGCATAATAGATGTAAGTTAACGGGTAGACCAAAAGGTTATATGCGTCAGTTCGGTATTTCTCGTGTAATGTTCAGAGAAATGGCTAATAAAGGGTTAATTCCTGGGGTAAGAAAAGCCAGCTGGTAATAAAAAAGTTTATAAATTGGTTTCAGGTTCAATCCCGAATAGTTCGGGATTGAAAACCAAAATCGCAAAATTAAGTATATGAATACAGATCCAATAGCGGATTATCTAACAAGAGTTAGAAATGCATTTAGAGCTAACCACAGAGTGGTTGAAATTCCTGCATCTAATCTTAAGAAATCAATAACTAAAATTTTATTCGATCAAGGATATATTTTAAGTTATAAATTTGATGATTCATCAGTACAAGGTACTATTAAAATAGCCTTAAAATATGATGAAAACAAGCAATCAGTAATCAAAAAAATTCAAAGAGTATCTACACCAGGTTTACGTCAGTATGTTGGTTCAGGTGAAATGCCAAGAATATTAAATGGTCTTGGTATCTCTATTGTTTCTACATCTCACGGTGTCATGACGGGTAAACAAGCTCGTAAAGAAAACGTTGGTGGAGAAGTACTTTGTTTAGTTTACTAATATTTAACTACAAGAAGAAATGTCAAGAATAGGAAAAAATCCAGTTGTAATTACAGAAGGTGTTACAGTTGATGTAAAAGGCGGAGTTGTAGTAGTAAAAGGTAAATTGGGTGAATTGACTCAAGAAATCAAAGATATTACAGTAAAAGTAGAAGATGGTAAAGTTGTGTTAGAACGTCCGTCAGAACTTAAAGATCACAAGGCAAAACATGGTTTATATCGTGCATTAATTGCAAATATGATTGAAGGAGTTTCTAAAGGATATACTAAAGAATTAGAATTAGTTGGTGTTGGGTATAGAGCAAGTAGTCAAGGTCAAAAATTAGAATTAGCTTTAGGTTTTTCTCATAACATTGTTATGAGTATTGCTCCAGAAGTAAAAATAGAAACTATTTCTGATAAGGGTAAAAATCCAATCGTAAAATTAACATCATCAGACAAGCAATTAGTAGGTCAAGTAGCGGCTAAAATTCGTTCGTACCGTAAACCAGAGCCATATAAAGGTAAAGGAATTAAGTTTGTTGGTGAAGTATTAAGAAGAAAAGCTGGTAAATCAGCTTAGTAATTTTGGTTGAGAAAGAAGAGTTGTTTAAACGTTTATTTTTTACGTTAAATTTTATAAAAGTTTAAATAATTACTAATTTTCATCTTACTATTAAGAATTTAAAAATTAACAAATGAAATTATCAAAAGAAGCTCGAAGAGCGAGAATACATAATAGAATCAGAAAAATTGTTTCTGGTACTTCTGAAAGACCAAGATTGGCAATTTTCAAGAGTAACAAAGAAATTTACGCACAAGTAATTGATGACGTAGCTGGTAAAACAATTGTATCTGCATCTTCAAGAGATAAAGGAATTAGTACAGAGTCTAGCACTAAAAAAGATGCTGCAGCGTTAGTAGGTAAGGCAGTAGCAGAAAAAGCATTAAAAGCTGGGGTAACCACAATATCATTTGATAGAGGTGGTAACTTATATCACGGTAGAGTAAAATCATTAGCAGAAGGTGCTAGAGAAGGTGGACTAAAATTCTAAGAAATTATGTATCAGAAATACAAAAACGCAGAGTTAGTAAAACCAACAGGTTTAGATTTAAAAGATCGTTTGGTTGGTGTTAATCGTGTAACTAAAGTAACTAAAGGTGGTAGAACATTTGGTTTTTCAGCAATTGTTGTTGTTGGAGATGAAAACGGAGTTGTTGGTCACGGTTTAGGGAAGTCTAAAGATGTAGCATCTGCAATTGCAAAAGCTATTGAAGACGCTAAGAAAAACTTGGTACGTATTCCTTTATTAAAAGGAACGTTACCACATGAACAAAAAGGTAAATTTGGTGGAGCAAGAGTAAATATCTTGCCTGCAGCTCCTGGTACAGGGGTAATTGCAGGTGGTGTTATGCGTCACGTTTTAGAGGCAGTAGGAGTACATGATGTACTTTCTAAATCTCAAGGATCATCAAACCCTCATAATGTTGTAAAGGCAACATTTGATGCTTTATTACAATTAAGAGATGCTCGTTTTGTTGCAAAACAAAGAGGTATATCTTTAGAAAAATTATTTAAAGGATAATCAAGATGGCAAAAATTAAAGTAAGAAAAGATAGAAGTGCTATAGGAAGACCAGAAAGACAAAAAAGAGTTTTAGAATCTTTAGGTCTTAGAAAAATTGGTCAAGTGGTAGAACATGATGATACCCCTGCAATCCTTGGTATGGTAAATAAAATTAAACATTTAGTTTCTATTGTAGAAGCTTAATATAAAACATTTTAACAATGGATTTAAGTAATTTAAAACCCGCAGAAGGTTCAGTACGCGCTAATTGTAAAAGAATTGGTAGAGGTCAAGGATCAGGAAAAGGTGGTACCGCAACAAGAGGTCATAAAGGAGCAAAATCAAGATCTGGTTATTCAAGAAAAATCGGATTTGAGGGTGGTCAAATGCCTTTACAAAGACGTGTACCTAAATTTGGTTTCACAAATATTAATCGTAAAGAATTTGCAGGTGTAAACTTGGATACTTTACAAGGGTTAGTAGATGCTGGAAAGATTACAGATACTGTAGATTTAGACGTTTTAATTGCTAATAGGTTAGTAGGTAAAAACGATTTAGTAAAAATCTTAGGTAGAGGTGAATTAAAAGCAAAATTAACAATTACAGCACATAAATTTACAGCAACAGCAAAAGCTGCAGTTGAAAATGCAGGTGGTGCAGTTGTAACTTTATAAGAATATTTTCAAATGAATAAAATAATAGATTCAATTAAAGGTGTTTGGCAAATCGAAGAGTTAAAAAATAAAATTATTTTAACTCTTGGTTTGTTATTAGCCTATCGTTTTGGAGCACAAATTGTGTTACCTGGTATAGATGTAAGTCAATTAACTGGCTTAAGTGACAAGTTTGATGATGGAGGGTTTTTAGCCTTAATTAACGCCTTTACGGGTGGAGCTTTATCTAAAGCATCTGTATTTGCATTAGGTATTATGCCTTATATTTCAGCTTCTATTGTTGTTCAATTGATGACTATTGCGATACCGTATCTTCAAAAATTACAAAAAGAAGGTGCTAGTGGGCAGAAAAAAATAACACAAATTACAAGATGGTTAACCATTGCAATTTGTGCCGTTCAGGCTCCTTTTTATTTAGGAAGTTTAGGAAGTTTGGGTGTTCCAGATAGCGCATTTGTTTTTGGTAAAGGTGGTATGTTTTGGGTATCTTCAGTAATAATCTTAATTTCAGGTTGTGTATTTGCAATGTGGTTAGGTGAAAAAATTACTGATAAAGGTATTGGTAACGGAATATCACTATTAATTATGGTAGGTATCATTGCTAATATGCCAAGTTCATTTGTGCAAGAGGTTGCTTCTCGTTTTTCAGGAGAGGCTGCTAACGGTGGTATGATGATGATTTTAATTGAAGCTATTGTATGGTTGGTAATTATAATGTTATCTATCATGTTGGTTCTGGCTGTTAGGCAAGTGCCTGTTCAATATGCTCGTCGATCATCAGTAGGTGGTTATGAGGAAGGTGCTCGTCAATTTTTACCATTAAAATTGAATGCATCTGGAGTAATGCCAATTATATTTGCACAAGCAATTATGTTTGTACCTGCTTTAATAGGAAGTTCTATAGGGGAAGGTGAGACTGCAAATTTTCTACAAACTGAATTTAGTAATATGTTCGGATTGTATTATAACTTGTTATTTGCATTTTTAATTATCATATTTACATATTTCTATACTGCAATTACTGTTCCAACCAATAAAATGGCTGAGGATTTAAAGCGTAGTAATGGTTTTGTTCCTGGTATTAAACCCGGTACGGAAACAGCAGATTATTTAGATAAAATTATGTCACAAATAACTTTACCAGGATCTATATTTTTAGCATTAATTGCTATTTTTCCTGCAATTGTAGTTCAGTTAATGAATATACAACAAGGTTGGGCATTGTTTTATGGAGGTACATCATTACTTATTTTAGTAGGTGTAGCTATGGATACCATGCAGCAGATTAATGCTTATTTGTTGAATAAACATTATGACGGTTTGATGGAAACTGGTAAGAATAGAAAATCAGTAGCATAATTGAATACTTTTAATTATGGTTTTCGGTATGTATTTTGTAGTACAGGAAATAATAATAATTAAGTAAAGAGAAAATAAAATGGCAAAACAACCAGCAATAGAACAAGACGGAAGCATTATTGAAGCGTTATCAAATGCAATGTTTCGTGTTGAATTAGAAAACGGTCATGTAGTAACAGCACACATATCAGGTAAAATGCGCATGCATTATATTAAGTTATTACCAGGAGATAAGGTGAAGTTAGAAATGAGTCCGTATGATTTATCAAAAGCAAGAATAACATACAGATACTAAAAAGTTTAGTTAAAGTATAAATGTTTCAAAACAATTACGTAATTTTGCACTTCGCAAAATTACAATTGTGTAGAAAAGTAAGTAGAGCTTACAAATAATATAAAATTTTGAACAGATGAAAGTAAGAGCATCAGTAAAAAAAAGAAGTGCAGAGTGCATAATCGTACGTCGTAAAGGACGATTGTACGTTATTAATAAAAAGAATCCTAGATTTAAACAAAGACAAGGTTAAGTTATGGCAAGAATTGCAGGTGTTGATATCCCAAAATATAAAAGGGGTGTAGTCGCATTAACCTACATTTTCGGTGTAGGTGCTAGTAGAGCTAAAGAAATTTTAGCGAAAGCAGGAGTTAGTGAAGATACGAAAGTACAAGATTGGTCTGATGATGAAATCAGTAACATTCGTGAGCAAGTAGGAACTTTTACTATCGAAGGAGAGTTAAGAACCGAAGTTCAATTAAACATTAAGCGTTTAATGGATATCGGTTGTAATAGAGGAATTCGTCACAGAATGAGTTTGCCTTTAAGAGGTCAACGTACTAAAAACAACTCAAGAACAAGAAAAGGTAGAAGAAAAACCGTTGCTAACAAGAAAAAATAGATAATTATGGCAAAGTCAACAAAAAGTACTAAAAAACGTAAAGTTATAGTAGAGTCAGTAGGTCAAGCACATATAACATCTTCATTTAACAATATTATAGTATCCTTAACAAATAAAAAAGGTGATGTAATATCTTGGTCTTCTGCAGGTAAAATGGGTTTTAGAGGTTCTAAAAAGAATACTCCATATGCAGCTCAATTAGCCGCTGAAGATTGTGCGAAAGTAGCACATGAAGCAGGTTTAAGAAAAGTGAAAGCTTACGTGAAAGGTCCAGGTAATGGTAGAGAATCTGCTATTAGATCAATTCATAATGCAGGTATTGATGTTACAGAAATTATTGATGTAACACCAGCAGCTCATAATGGTTGTAGACCTCCAAAAAGAAGAAGAGTTTAATTACATAACAGAAACAACACTTTAAGTGTTGTTTCTGTTATTTTATATTTATTAATACGAAAGGAAACCAGATTGTCGAAGGATTATTTAGCCTTAATTCATAATCTCCTTTTAAAAACAACAAGTAATGGCAAGATATACAGGACCAAAAACTAAGATTTCTCGTAAATTTGGAGAATCAATTTTCGGAGATGATAAATCTTTTGAAAAAAGAAATTACCCACCAGGGCAACACGGTAATAACCGTAGAAGAGGAAAAAAATCTGAATACGCAATGCAATTAGCTGAAAAGCAAAAAGCAAAATATACTTATGGTATGTTAGAGCGTCAATTCCGTAACCTTTTCAAAAAAGCATCAGCTGATAACGGAATTACAGGTGAGGTTTTATTACAATTATGTGAATCAAGATTAGATAATGTTGTATTCCGTATGGGGATTTCTCCTACACGTAGTGGTGCACGTCAATTAGTATCCCACAGACATATTACTGTAAACGGTAGTATTGTAAACATACCTTCTTATCAATTACAAGCAGGTGATGTTGTTGGGATTAGAGAAAAATCTAAATCATTAGTTGCTATTGAAAGCTCATTAGCAAACAACAGCAATGTATATGAGTGGATTACCTTTAATACAGCAACTAAAGAAGGAACATTTGTATCTGTACCCGTACGTTTACAAATTCCAGAAAATATCAAAGAGCAGTTGATTGTAGAATTGTACTCTAAGTAATAAAATAATCATATTGAAGTTCAGCCAAAGGGTTTTTCTTGTTTTCTTCACATGAATAAACCGCGCAACTGAATTACAATTAAAAAGAAGAAATAAAATGGCAATATTAAATTTTCAAAAACCTGATAAGGTAATCATGATTGATTCCTCTGAATTCGAAGGAAAGTTCGAATTCAGACCCTTAGAACCAGGTTATGGTTTAACAGTAGGTAATGCATTACGTAGAGTATTATTATCTTCATTGGAAGGTTTCGCAATCACTTCAGTACGTATAGAAGGAGTAGAACATGAGTTTTCTGCAATTTCTGGAGTAGTAGAGGATGTTACTGAAATCATTTTGAGCTTAAAACAAGTTCGTTTTAAACAACAAATAGAAGATACAGATCAGGAAACAGTTTCTATTTCTATCTCAGGTAAAGAACAAATTACCGCAGGAGATTTCCAAAAACATATTTCTGGATTCCAAATTTTAAATTCGGATTTAATAATCTGTAATTTAGACCCAAAGGTTTCTCTTAATATGGAAATTACCATAGAAAAAGGAAGAGGGTATGTTCCTGCAGACGAAAATAAAAAAGCGAATGCACCATTAGGAACAATCTTTACAGATTCTATTTATACACCTATTAAAAATGTAAAATACAGCATTGAAAACTTTCGTGTAGAGCAAAAAACGGATTATGAAAAACTAGTTTTTGAAATTGAAACAGATGGTTCTATTCATCCAAAAGATGCTTTAACAGATGCTGCACGTATTTTAATACATCACTTCATGTTATTCTCTGATGAGCGTATCACTTTAGAAGCAGATGAAATTGCACAAACTGAAACATATGATGAGGAATCATTGCACATGCGTCAGTTGTTAAAAACTAAATTGATTGATATGGATCTTTCTGTAAGAGCATTAAATTGCTTAAAAGCTGCAGAAGTTGATACCTTAGGAGATTTAGTGTCATTTAATAAAAATGACTTAATGAAGTTCCGTAACTTCGGTAAAAAATCATTAACCGAATTAGAAGAATTGGTAATATTAAAAAACCTAAACTTCGGAATGGACTTATCAAAATATAAATTAGATAAAGATTAATACATCATATTTTGCTCCTCAATAATGGGTTGTAGCAAGATGGTGATTAAAAACAAAATGTCATGAGACACGGAAAAAAAGTAAATCATTTAGGTAGAAAAACAGCGCACAGAAAAGCGATGTTAGCAAATATGGCTTGTTCATTAATTGAATACAAGCGTATTAATACTACAGTTGCAAAAGCAAAAGCTTTAAAGCAATTTGTAGAGCCTTTAATAACCAAATCAAAATCAGATACTACGCATAACCGTCGTTTAGTTTTCGCTAAATTACGTCAAAAAGAAGCAGTAGCTGAATTGTTTAGAGATGTAGCCTCTAAAATTGGTGATCGTCCAGGGGGTTATACACGTATTATCAAATTGGGTAATCGTTTAGGAGATAATGCTGATATGGCAATGGTAGAATTAGTTGATTACAACGAAATTTACAATGCTGGTAAAGCACCTGCTAAGAAAACTACCCGTAGAAGTAGATCTAAAAAAGCAGCAGTAGCTACTAAAGAAGAAGAATAAAAATGAATACTCATTTTTAAATACTACAAAAAAGGATAAACTAAATGTTTATCCTTTTTTTTATATTATTTTTGCATAAAATTATTAGAATTTATGAAATATCAAACTCGTAAAAGAGCATTTTTATTACTAGCAGATGGTACTATCTTTCATGGTAAATCAGTAGGCAATCAAGAGGGGACATCATTTGGAGAAGTATGTTTTAATACCGGAATGACAGGGTATCAAGAAATTTTTACCGACCCATCATATTACGGACAACTAATGGTAACCGCAAACGTACATATTGGTAATTATGGTGCCTTTACAAGTGAAAATGAATCTGATAATGTTAAAATAGCAGGATTAATTTGTAAGAGTTTTAGCTATGAATACTCTAGAGCTATTGCAGATAAATCTTTAGAGGATTATTTAAAAGAAAACAACTTATTTACAATTTCAGATGTTGATACACGAGCATTAGTTTCGTACATTAGAGATAATGGAACAATGAATGCTGTTATTTCTACTGATTTTGATGGCATAGAAAAGCTAAAACAACAATTACAAGATCAGCCATCAATGAATGGCTTAGAGTTGGCATCAAAAGTATCTACAAAAGAAGCATATTATGTTGGAGATGAAAAAGCAATTTATAAAGTAGCAGCTTTAGATATCGGTATTAAACGTAACATCTTGCGTAACATAGCAAAACGTGATGTCTATGTAAAAGTGTTTCCGTATAACACTACTTTTGAAGAAATGAGTGCTTGGAATCCTGATGGTTATTTTTTGTCTAACGGACCAGGAGATCCAGAGCCTCTAGTGGCAGCGCAAACCTTGGCAAAAGAAATTATTGAAAGAAATTTGCCTTTGTTTGGTATCTGTTTAGGGCATCAAGTTATAGCTATTGCAAATGGTATTTCAACTTTTAAAATGCATAATGGACATAGAGGGATTAATCATCCTGTAAAAAACTTGCTAACGGGTAAAGGTGAAATTACTTCTCAAAATCATGGTTTTGCAGTAGTAAGGGAAGAGGCGGAAGCAAATGCAGAAGTTGAGATAACACATGTACACCTAAACGATCATACAGTTGCAGGATTGAAAATGAAAAATAAAAACTGTTTTTCAGTACAATACCATCCAGAAGCAGCACCAGGACCACACGATTCGGAATATTTATTTGATCAATTTATAGAAAATATTAAAAAATCAAAAAACTAATAATTATGAGCATGATAATCAACATCCACGCAAGACAAATTTTTGACTCTCGCGGAAACCCAACTGTAGAAGTAGATGTAATTACAGAAAACGGAGTTATGGGAAGGGCTATAGTGCCTTCAGGTGCTTCAACAGGAGAACATGAAGCTGTTGAGTTACGTGATGGAGGTAAAGATTTTATGGGTAAAGGAGTTTTGAAAGCAGTTAAAAATGTTAACGAAACAATTGCTCAAGAATTATTAGGATATAGTGTTTTTGAGCAAAACGCTATAGATCAAGCAATGATTGATTTAGATGGCACGCCCAATAAATCTATTTTAGGAGCAAATGCTATTTTAGGAGTTTCATTAGCAGCAGCTAAAGCAGCCGCAAACGAATTGAATCAGCCTTTGTATCGTTACATTGGTGGTGTAAGCGCAAATACATTGCCTGTACCAATGATGAATATTGTAAACGGAGGTTCGCATAGTGATGCGCCAATTGCATTTCAAGAATTTATGGTGATGCCAGTTGGAGCTAAAAATTTCACAGAAGCTCTAAAAATGGGAACTGAGATTTTCCATAACTTAAAGAAAATACTACATGACAGAGGTTTAAGTACTGCTGTTGGTGATGAAGGTGGTTTTGCTCCAAATTTTAAAGGTACAGAAGATGCTTTAGATACTGTATTATTAGCGGTAGAGAAAGCAGGCTATAAAGCGGGAGAAGAGATTATGATTGCTTTAGATTGTGCTGCGGCAGAATTTTTTGTAGATGGTAAATATGATTACTCTAAATTTGAAGGTACAGACGGAAAAATTAGAACTTCTAAAGAGCAAGCAGAATATTTAGCAGCATTGGCTGATAAGTATCCAATCGTTTCTATTGAAGACGGTATGGATGAAAACGATTGGGAAGGTTGGAAATATTTAACCGAATTGACAGGAGATAAAATCCAGTTAGTAGGTGATGATTTATACGTAACCAATGTTGAACGTTTAGCAAAAGGGATTGAAAACAATATTGCGAATTCAATTTTAATTAAAGTAAACCAAATTGGTACGTTAACGGAAACCATTGCGGCAGTTAATATGGCACATAATGCAGGGTATACTTCTGTAATGAGTCATCGCTCTGGTGAAACAGAAGACACCACTATTGCAGATTTGGCAGTAGCGCTAAACTGTGGTCAAATTAAAACAGGTTCTGCCTCTCGTTCTGATCGTATGGCAAAATACAATCAGTTATTGCGTATTGAAGAGGAATTAGGAGATACAGCTTATTTTCCAGCAAAAAATGCTTTTAAAGTGAAGTAGCTTTAATGTTTAATACATATAAAAAGTCCTGTTGAATTTTTTTCAATGGGACTTTTTTTGTGTCTACAAAGAGATTGCAGACTAATAAGTCTTATTTTAATGTGAAATCTAAATAAAGTATGGTTATTGGTTTAAATGTTAGGTGATAAATTTGAGTATGAATATATTATTTGTTAAATTTGGTTGCATTATTTTAAGGAAGCTTCAGTAGATAGTTTTGAGATGTTCATTTTAAATAAATAGTGCAGTGTTCATG